>NZ_CP102578.1:9724673-10033478 GCF_042230915.1 Archangium gephyra
TCGCCCAGGCCTAGCGCGCGTCGGGGTTCCACCACACGGCGCCCTTGCCCTCGATGGCCTGCACCGCGCGCCGCCGCACGTCCGCCAGCTGCTCGGAAGTGAGGGGCCGGAAGGCCGCGGCGGCATGCAGCGCGGCATCCTGCTCGTTGGGAAAGCTCATCCCCATCAGCGCCACGTCCGGATCCAACGTGAGCGTGTAGCGCACGCACTCCTCCACTCCGAGGTGGGGCAGCGAGGGCGCCCCCGAGTCCGCCCCGCCCGAGCTCACCTTGCCGCGCGGACGCGCCTGCAGCGGCCGCCCGTAGCCCTCGGTGTCTCCGAGCAGCTTGCCCGCCCCGAAGGTCTTGAAGGTCACCGTGCCCACGCCCTTCGCCTTCGCCAGCGGGAGGATCTCCTCCACGTAGCGCGGGTGGACGTAGGGCCCCACGGGGAACATCACCACGTCACAGCGGCCGGACTCGAGCGCGGCGCGCAGCACGTCCGGGTGGTGGCTGGAGATGCCCCGGAAGCGGGCCTTGCCCTGGCGCACGCACCGCTCCAACTCCTCCAGGCCTCCGCCCGGCGCCGCCAGTTGCTCCCACGTGTCCAGCTTCGAGAGGTTGTGGAAGACGAAGAGGTCCACCGCCTCCAGCCGCAGCCGGCGCAGGCTCTCCTCCACCTGCGGGGCCACGGGCTGCTCCAGGAAGTCCACCTTGTCGATGACGAACATGCCCTCGCGGCGGCCGCGCAGGGCCTCGCCGACGATCTGCTCGCTGTAGCCGTCCTCGTAGCCGGGGGCGGTGTCCACGACGTTGAGCCCGGCGTCCATGGCGCGGTGCAGCGTGGCCACGCACTGCGCCAGGGGAACGGAGCGGTCCGCCAGGTCCCCGATTCCCACCTGGGTGGCCAGGAAACCCGTGCGCCCGAGCTGCCGTCGGGGCTGGAAGCGGGGAAGCGGTCGTTCGTCTGCCATGGAACCCTCAGCCTGGGTGATGGATGTGATGTTCTCGGGTACGGGTTTTACATACCCCGAGGATTCAACCGTCGAGACGAAGGGCTATGCTCCGCCGCCCTTTCCCCGATTTCTCCCCCGAGGAGCCCCGCGTGATCAACGCCAACGTCCGCGTCCCCCCGCCGCAGAACGAGCCCGTCCTGTCGCACGCGCCCGGCAGCCCCGAGCGCGCCGAGCTGCAGGCCACCCTCAAGCGCATGGCCTCCGAGCAGCTCGAGATTCCGATCGTCATCGGCGGCAAGCGCATCAAGTCCAGCAAGACGGACACGGTGCGGATGCCGCACAAGCACTCGCACGTGCTGGCCACGCTGCACGAGGCGGACGCCAGCCACGTGGAGCAGGCCATCCAGAACGCGCTGTCGGTGAAGGACGAGTGGGCGCGGATGCCCTTCGTGGAGCGCGCGGCCATCTTCCTGCGCGCCGCGGAGCTGCTGGCCACCAAGTACCGCCCCATCCTGAATGCCTCCACCATGCTGGGCCAGTCGAAGACGGCACACCAGGCGGAGATCGACGCGACGTGCGAGGCGGTGGACTTCCTGCGCTACAACGTCCACTTCGCACAGCAGCTGCTGAGCGAGCAGCCGGTGAGCCCGGCGCAGACGTGGAACATGATGGACTACCGTCCGCTGGACGGCTTCGTGTTCTCGGTGGCGCCGTTCAACTTCACATCCATCGCGCTCAACCTGGCCGTGGCCCCGGCCATCATGGGCAACGTGGTGCTCTTCAAGCCCTCGAACACGGCGGCCCTGAGCAACTGGTACAACATGGAGTTGCTGCGCGAGGCGGGCCTGCCCGACGGCGTCATCAACATGCTGCCGGGAGACGGCCCCACGGTGGGCAACCCCGTGCTGGCCAGCCCGCACCTGGGCGGCATCCACTTCACCGGCTCCACGCCCACCTTCCAGGGCATGTGGCGCACGGTGGGCGAGAACATCGCCCGCTACAAGCAGTACCCGCGGCTGGTGGGTGAGACGGGCGGCAAGGACTTCATCTTCGTGCACCCCTCGGCGGCCGACGACCTGGACGCGGTGGCCACGGCGATTGTCCGCGGCGGCTTCGAGTACCAGGGCCAGAAGTGCTCGGCGGCCTCGCGCATCTACGTGCCCGAGTCCATGTGGCCCAAGCTCAAGACGCGGCTGCAGGAGATGATCGCCGAGTTGCGCATGGGCGACGTCACCGACTTCCGCAACTTCATGGGCGCGGTCATCGACGAGAAGTCCTTCAAGCGGACGTCCTCGTACCTCGAGCTGGCGAAGAACAGCGGCTCGGAGGCGAGCATCGTGGCGGGCGGCGAGGCGGACCGGAGCGAGGGCTGGTTCGTGAAGCCCACGCTGGTGCAGCTGACCAACCCGCGCCACCGCATCATGCAGGAGGAGATCTTCGCGCCGGTGGTGGGCCTGTACGTGTACCCGGATGCGAAGCTGGAGGAGACGCTGCGCGAGTGCGACTCGTGCGCCACGTACGCGCTGACGGGCGCGGTGTTCGCGAGGGATCGCAAGGCCATCAGCCTGATGATGGACAAGCTGCGGCACGCGGCGGGCAACTTCTACATCAACGACAAGCCGACGGGCGCCGTGGTGGGACAGCAGCCCTTCGGTGGCTCGCGCGCCTCGGGCACCAACGACAAGGCGGGCTCCATGCTGAACCTGGTGCGCTGGACGTCTCCGCGCACCATCAAGGAGAACTTCGCCCCGCCCACCCGCGTCCCCTACCCGTACATGGGCCAGTAGGACCCGGGAGCACAGGGCTCCGGCCGTAGGAAGGGCTCGGAACCACGAGGGAGACCTCGAGGGTTCCGGGCCCTTCGCCGTTCTATCCTCGGGGGCGGATGTGTCTCCACGGTGCCCCTCTGATGGCGAAGACGAACCGCACGCCTGGCACCGGGAGGCGCCCTGTCCGGGACAGCCTCGGCCCACTGCTGCTGAGCGCGATGGTGCTGTGGCTTGGGTGCGCGACCGGACACGCGAGCACCGCCTTCGAGGCGGCGGGCAGCGCGCGGGAGCCGTGGTACGCGCCTGACTCGTCCTCCCGCGGCACCGGCACACTCCTCGCCCCCGACGCCGAGAAGCTCCTCGCTCCGTTTCTCGCGTGCACCACGCCCGCCGCCTTCGTCGAGTTGCAGCGAGGCGTGGACATGGCCCGGCTGGTGGAGCAGCTGGATGACTGGAGCGCCGTCCGGCTCGGCGCCCTGGGGCCCGTGCCTCCACAGGCCGCAGAAACCCTCAACCGCAAGCGCGCCGCCTTCCTCCTCACCGCCACCCAGGAGTACGGCGCCGCGCTCGCCGAGGTGTTCGCCCTCTTCGTCATCCACTCGGCCTTCGACGAAGACCTGGAGAAGGTGCTCCGTCAGCTCGCCCAGGACAAGAGGGTGGGGCAGACGCTGGGGCAGATGGCCGTTGCCCGCGAGCAACTGCGCCAGCGAGGCTTCAACCTCGCGGACTACCCCGACCGGCCCGAGCGCCTCCTGGAGGATGGCGTCCGGGGTGCCCGCGAGGGGGCTGGAGCGGCCATGTCCTCCGCGCCCCTGTTCCAGACGGGCGCGCTGCTGGGTTACGCCGCACAAAAAGGGCAGTTGCCCCCGCCCTACCGGCAAGCCCTCGACGAGGTGGAGAGCGCACTGGCGAAGGAGGCCCTCGCACCGGGCAACGTGCTGTTGGGCGTCCTGGACGAGATGACGTTCGGTGTGCCGCTGGGCTTCTACCACCTGGCGGCTGGGGTGGGCCACGGCGCGTACGCCCTGACGCAGGGCCAGTACGAGCAGGCCACGCGCGAGCTGACGCCAGCGGTACTGATGGTGGCCCTGTACGCGGGTGGCAAGGGCGTCCGCACCCTCTCCGAGGCCCGTGGCGCACCGGGCACGTCAACGGGAGCCGCGCGGGCGCTCCAGGGGCTGGAGCTGCGCCTGGAGGAGCTGAAGGCCACGGCGGAGCGCCTCCGAGGGCAACTGGGAAGTGAAGGCCTCCAGGAGCTGGCGCGCTACCTCCGGGCCGACCCGGAAGCGGCCCTCCTCGTCGCCGAGAGCGGGGAGGCGGGCGCGGCGGCTCTCTACGAGGCCCGGGGCAACGTGCCGAAGGCACAGGCCTGGTTGTCCCAAGCGAAGTCCGACCGTCCTGGCTCCCCCCGGACGCGCGGCGGGGCGGGAAGGGGTCCGGGCGGAGTGGCCTCCCTCACGGACGAGGCGGCGGGACTGTCTCGGGAGGTGCTGGACGCCAAGGTTCTGGAGGTGGAGTTCGATGTCCCGGGCCCGCGCCTGTCTGGAGACGTGGCCGTGCTGGAGAAACAACTGGCAGTCATGGAGAAGACTCCACCTGCCGGAGCCGCGGGCCACCCGCTCTGGAGCGAGTACCTCGACTACGGCAAGGAGCGCCTCGCGGACCTCCAGCAGGGCACGAGGGCGAAGCACGGGAGGACGCTCGAGCCGCCCCTCAAGTGGGAGGGCTACCAGCAGATGCGGGGGCTGGTGCTCCGGGGCCTGGCCTTCGAGCGTGACATGGCGAAGCTGCTGCACGAGGACGCGGCCCGTCCGAAGGCGGAGCGACGATTCCTCCAGGATTTCAACGAGCCTCGTGTCGAGACGTATGTGGGGGTACACAAGCCTGAGAGCGGACTGCGCTACGCGGACGTGCTCGTCATCGAGCAGAAGCCACTCCCCGGGCAGACTCCTCGCGTGGAGACCTTCAGCTTCAAGAGCCGCGACTTCTCGGGGCTGAAATACGACGTCATGGAAGCGCGGATGGAGGCGGACGCGACGGAAGCTTCGCGGAAATATGGCGGAACGCTCGACATCCGCCGGCCTGGCATCGAGGGCAGTGTCAATGTGCGGCGAGTCCGCCTCATCTACGAGGGCGGCCCTCTCAAGCCCAAGAATGAAAGGCAGCTGGACGTAGCCATGCGAGCAGCCGAGAAAGAGGTCTCGGGAGTGGAGGTACTGTTCCAATGAAGGTCCTGGAGTTGTCGAACCTGGAGGATAGCCTCCAGCTCACGTTCGAAAGTACTTTCGACCCGCAGGCTGCACTGGATTGCGAGTTGCAGCCCCTCTTCCACACGCTTGAAGAGCACGCGGGTAAATGGATGCCGGATGTCGTCAACGGCAAACGGCTGCGCAAATACACCCGCGCAGCCATCTGGAAAGCCCTGGAGGAAAAGCGCGGCGAAAGAACCACATCCATCGCTCTCTACCGAACGAAGTGGCCCGCCCTGGTCATCTGGCCCAGGCTCACGTTCCCGCCTCTCGCTCCCGAACTGAACATCCTGCTCGAGGTGCAGCCCTTCTCGCTTTTCGCGGAGGTGGAGCGCTGCCGCCGGTTCATCGAGATGGTGCGCGCCTGGGCCTCTCGCTATCCGGTCTCCCATGCCTCGGCTCACAGTCTGGCGGATGATCAGTTGGCTGGCGCTCCCTATTTCGGCCGTGACGAGAGGACCGCCCGAAGGGACGGATTCGACAAGATCTACGAGGTGTGCTGGCTCAACGTCTTCGGCCCCAAGCTGGTGGAGTCCGTCGGCCGCGAGCGCATGCTGTCCACGCCGGCGCACCGGGTGGAGGAGTTGCCCAACGGCTCCATCCTCCTGGTGACGAGACCCACTCCCACGGACTTCGCCAGCGAGGAGGCGCGACTCGCCCAGGCCCGCGCTCACGCCCACCTCCGGCCGGACCTGGATTTCGACACCGTGCTGCGCGCCCTGCGCGAGCGCAGCGCCGCACTCACTCCCGTGGAGCCCCGCTTCCATCCGGACATGGCCCCGCTCCTGTCTCGCGTGGTGGACTTCGCCGCCATCCACGAGCGCCAGCGCAGAATCGCGCAGCTCAACGCATGGCAGCCTCCCGAGCCCGAGGAGTGGCTGCCCGCGGAAGCGGCCCTGCCCTCGGATGTGGCGGACCCGGAACGTGCGCTCGAGCAGTACAGCCTCCACGCGGAGCACCTCGTGGTGATGCTGCACACGGAGGTGCCCTCCGTTCTCGAGGAGACGCCCGAGTCGCTCACGGACGCCGATTACTACTTCTGGCGGGAGGACTTCCCGAAGACACGCCTGCGGGAGGTCCTCGACGAGCATGTAGTGCCGGCCGTGGGCGCGTACCTGGGCCAGGTGTTGGTGCACAACCTGGGCGGGCGGTGGATACCGCGAAAGAATCTCATGGAGGCACAGGTGCTCGTCGGCGATCGCGCTTGGCTGCCCTTTGTCCGGGCCCAACGCTACCTGCGCTCTTGCGAGACACTGCTGGACTACTCCCTCACCCGGCTCTACCGCGAGGCGGAGCGGCACCGGGCCCCATAGGCCAACCCTTCCCAGCGAGGCCCGCTCATTCCTCGGCGGGAGCCAGGACGAGGGCCGTCTGTCCCTCGACGGCGGCGAGTGCGAACGGGAGTAGCGTCTCCTCGAGGATCAGGTAGCGGCCCGGAGCACGCGGCGATTCCAGCGCCAGCAGCCACGCCTTGCCCTCCACCTTCATCCGGTAGGGCGCTCCGTCGAGCAACACCCTGCGCTCGCGCCCGGGCCCCTCGCCGGGCAGCCGGTAGACCACCAGCACCTGCTCCTCCAGCTCGACTACCGAGACCAGCTCGAGCAGCACCTCCCGCCCATCCTTCGCGCACAACCGGGGCAGCGCCAGCAGCATGCCCAGCGCGCGCATGCGCCAGAGCACGATGCCGCCGAGCAGCCCCGCGCACACCAGCATGAACACGAGCGAGGACCAGGGCTTGAAGCCCACCGCCTCCCAGGAGAGGACGAACCGCTCCGGGTGGGAGGGCTCGTAACGCACCTCGGGTCTGGCTCCGCCCGGCAGCGAGGCGAAGACGTAGAAGAACTCGCGCGTCCCCCGGTGCAACCCGCCCGAGGCGTCCTCGAAGGTGACGTGCACCTCATAGGCGGGCATGGCGGAGAGGAACTCGAATCCCTCGGGGGCGTTCTGCTTCACCTCATGCGCGACGAGCACGCCCGGATTCCCCCGGGCCCACAGCGTGTCCACGCTCCAGCGGGAGGCCAGCTGCCACGCCACGAGCACCAGGGCCAGGAGCAGCAGCACGCCGTGACCCACCAGCGACAGCACCAAGCCGCGCCGGCGCTCCCGCAGCAACGTCCGATCCAATGGCAGCGGCCGGGGCGGCAGGGGCGAGACGAACGTGGGAGCGGTCATGGCCGGGGAGTCTATCCGTCATCCCCCCGGCGGCGCTCCCGCGGCGGCCGCACGCGGCAGGTGGACCGTGAACGTGGTCCCCTCCCCCTGCGCGGACCGCACCTCGATGGAGCCCCCGTGCGCCTCGACGATCTGCCGGCTGATGAAGAGCCCCAGGCCCAGGCTGCCCGGGGCACCTCCCCGCGTGCTCCGTCCCTTCTGGAAGGGCTCGAACAAGGTGGGCAGCACCTCGGCTGGAATGGGCGGACCCTCGTTGTGGATCTCCAGCAGCACTTCCACGTCGTCCCCCCGTGAGCGCACCTGGATGGGCGTGTCCGCGGGGCTGTGCTGCACGGCGTTGCCCACCAGGTTGGTGATGACCTGGGCCATGCGGTCCGCGTCCCACGCCCCGTGAGCCTCCTCCTCGGACTGGAAGTGGATGTGCCGCTCGGGGTGCGCGAGCTGGACCTCCTCCACCACGTGCCGCGCGAGCGCGTGGAAGTCCAGGGGCCCGCGCTCCACGGGAATCCCTCCCACGCGCGCCTGCGTGGAGTCGAGCAGATCGCGGATCAGCCGGATGGCCCGGTCCGCCGCCGAGGAGATGCGGCTCAGCCCCTTGGCCTGCCAGTCCTCGAGGCCCTCGCGCTTGAGCATCACGCGGGCGGACATGGAGATGGCCGAGATGGGGTTGCGCAAGTCATGGGACACCACGGCCACCAGGTCCTCACGGATGCGGGCGGCCTCCTGCGCCTGCCGCGCGAGCACCTCCAGGCGGGCCCGCTCCGCTTGCACCTCGCGCAGCAGCCGCTCGCGCTCCGCCGTGGACTCCTGGAGCGAGCGCGCCATCTTCGTGAAGGTCTCGGCGAACGTCTTCAGCTCCAGGGGGCCCTCGGCCGGCACCACGATGTCGAGGGTGCCCTCCTGGAGCGCCCGGGCGCTGTCGGTGAGGCGCGACACGGGGCGCGAGAAGTGGCGCGCGAAGACGAAGGAGAGCCCCACGGCGGCCGCCGCCAGGACGAGCGCGACCTCGGCCAGCCGGGCCCGCAGCGCGCGCACCGGGGCGAAGGCCTCGGCCTGCTCGATGTGGGCCATGATGCAGCCGCCGCCCATCTCCTCGATGAAACGGAAGCCGTGGATGACGTCGACGTCGCGGTAGTCCGGCGCCAGCACCTCCGCGTCCCGCCCGGACAGGCACTCGCGCATGGGCCGCGCGTCGATGGGATGGCTCTGGCTCTCCCCCGAGTGCCCCGGGTATCTCGGCTCCGTGATGAAGACCCCCTGGTTGTCCGCCAGGAACGTCTCCCCCGACTGGCCGAGCCCGTACTGCTCCCGGAAGAGCGGCTGCAGCTGCGCGGCGGCACCGAAGCGCAGGCCCAGCCTCATGTCTCCCCCCTCGACGAGCATGTCGTAGACGCGCTCCTGGCCCCGCTTGGGCTCCACGTGCGCCAGCTGGCCGGGAAGCATCGGGGCCAGGTCCGCCAGGGACTCCGCCTCCGGCCCCACCAGGACGGGCTTCAGCCCACGGACCGTCAGCCGGGCGTCCCGCACGCCCTCGGTGGCCACGAACCGGGAGAGCATGTCCTGGAGGCAGCGCACCCGTTCCGGTCCCATGCCCGGCGTGCACTCGGAGAGCGCGACCAGCAAGCCGCTGGCACGCTCATGCTGCCGGCTCAGCCTCATCACCAGCGCCTGCTCGCGCGCGTTCGCCACGATCCCCACCGCCCGGATGGCGTTCTCGCGTACGGCCTCGCTCGCCTTCCGGTAGGCCAGCCCACCAAGCACCGCCGTGGTCACCAGCACGGGGAGCACCATCAGCAGCAGGAGCTGGGAGCGGAAGGAGAGAGACCTCATGGGCTGCTGGAAAAAATGGGCATGAGGATTCCCGAGCATCCCCGGTTGGCCGCCCTGCGGCCAGCCATAACCTCTTCGCCTGGACGGCGGAGGGGCTATGCTCCCGCGCCATGCCTACCCCCCATATCTCCGCCGCGCCGGGAGACTTCGCCGACGTGGTGCTCATGCCCGGCGACCCGCTGCGCGCCCGCTACATCGCCCAGCGCTTCCTTCAGGACGCGCGCGAGGTCACCTCGGTCCGCAACATGTACGGCTTCACCGGCCAGAGCCGCGGCCGCAAGGTGTCCGTCATGGGCCATGGAATGGGAATCCCCTCCATCTCCATCTACGCCACCGAGCTCATCCGCGAGTACGGCGCCCGCGTCCTCATCCGCGTGGGCAGCTGCGGCGCCCTGCGCCAGGACGTGAAGCTGCGGGACGTCATCGTCGCGCTCGCCGCCGGCACCGACTCCAACGTCAACCGCATGCGCCTCAAGGGCCAGGACTTCCCCGCCGTGGCGGACTTCGCGCTCGCCCGCCAGGCCGTGGAGGCCGCCGAGAAGCGCAAGCTCGCCGTGCGCACCGGCTCCGTCTTCAGCTCGGACCTCTTCTACGCCCCGGGCGGCGAGAACTACGAGGTCCACGAGCGCATGGGCATGCTCGCCGTGGAGATGGAGGTGGCGGGCCTGTACGGCGTGGCCGCCGAGTTCAACGCCCGCGCCCTGGCGCTGCTCACCGTCTCGGACCACCTGCGCACCGGCGAGAAGCTCAGCGCCGAGGCCCGCCAGAGCTCGTTCGACGAGATGATCGAACTGGCCCTGGACGTGGCCGCCGCTCAGTAGGCGCCGGTCCGCCGCAGCACGGCCGGCAGCGTCCGCAGCAGGATTTCGAGGTCCAACCAGAGCGACCAGCGGTGGATGTACTCGCAGTCGAGCCGGACCACGTCCTCGAAATCCGTGATGGAGCTGCGGCCGCTGACCTGCCACAGGCCGGTGATGCCCGGCAGGGCCCCCAGCCGGCCGAAGTGGTGCTCGCGGTAGTTGACCAGGTCCGACTCGAAGAAGGGCCGCGGTCCCACCAGCGACATGTTGCCCCACAGCACGTTGAGCAGCTGGGGCAGCTCGTCCAGGCTCCACTTGCGCAGGAAGGCCCCCACCCGCGTGACGCGCGGATCATTGGGAATCTTGAACAGGCGCGCGTCGCCGCTGGTGTTGAGGTGGGCCAGCTTGGCCTTCTCCGCGTCGGCACCCACCCGCATGGTGCGGAACTTCATCATGCGGAAGGTGCGGCCGCCCTGCCCCACCCGCTCCTGGGCGAAGAAGACGGGCCCGCGCGAGTCGAGCTTGATGGCGATGGCGATGAGCGCCAGCAGCGGGGAGATGACGAGCAGCCCCAGGCCCGCGCCCAGGAGGTCCACGCCCCGTTTGATCCACATCTGCTGCGCGCGCAGCGAGGGGATGGTGAGCTCCATGAAGGAGAGCGAGCGGTAGGAGATGGGCGAGGGGCGCACCCAGCCGAGCCGGTCATAGCGGGACACGGCCAGCAGGCGGACGCCGGCGGACACCACTGCCTCCATCAGCGCCTTCATCTGCGCGTCGTCCACGAAGCCGCAGAGCACCACGGTGTCCACGGCGTTGTGCTGCAGCACGTTCCAGAGGTCATCCACGGAGCCGAGCACCTTGCCGGGGCCGTCGGCGGGCAGCTCGGGCACGGCGGGGGACACCCACCCCACCACCTCCAGCACGCCGAAGTGCTCCAGGCGCTCGCGCACCCGCTGGCAGGCGGGGTCGTCCGGAGAGCCCACCAACATCACCCGCTCGGCGGGGGAGTGAAAGGCGGGGATGCGGATGAGCCGGGCGATGAGCCGGTCGAGCACGAAGCGGTTCAACATGACGGTGGCGCCCAGGCCGCCCACCGCCGTGAAGTAGTGCACCACCACGGGGGTGATGCCGCGCAGCCACAGGTCGCGCCAGAGCACCAGGCCCACCGCGAGCATCACCCCGCTGACAACCCGCCGCAGCGAGCGCCAGTCATCTCCCGAGCGGTAGGCCCCGGCGATCAGCAGGCCCACCACGAGCGCACCGCCCATCTGCCATCCGCCCGCGGAGCCCAGCGGGGGCACGGCCCAGCGGGTAGCGGCATCGAGGGGCTCGAGCTTCTGGCTGGTCTGCACGAGGTTCAACGTGGTGCGGACCAGGAGGAAGGCGGCGATGTCGGCGACGATCAGCAGGAAGATGCGCGAGGTGGCCCGCAGGGCATGCATCAACAGCGTGCGGGAGGCACGGCGCTGCAGCACGACACGAGGAGGCACCAGCCAGAGCGGCTTGGCTGGGACTGGGACCGCGAGGAATCGGCCCGACGCGGAGGTCGTCCCGGGGGGAGGGACAGGCGAGGCAGGGGGGCTCACTCTCATATTTTGCCACTCGGCTCGCGGGCGAGTCCATGGTTGATCCGGAATAAAGACCCGACCTGCTGGGTTGGAGCGCCCTCGTGCTCGCCTGGCTGCTTCATGCCGGGCGGCATATTCCGCCATGCGGCGCCAGGCCGGACCGCACCCCATACCTGGCAGATCTGGTGAACGCCTCCGTCATAACGGATGTCTTGTTCAACGGATGTCTTGACAAGATAGCGGACGGGGTCCATGTTGCCGTTCGTCATGACCTTCGCGCCCTCCGCCAGTCGTCGAATGTGGATGCCGAGTGGTGGGCCGCTGCCCGCCGCCGGTTGACCGACGTTCGTCGACCCGTGGCGAGGAAGAGCGGAGCCCACCATCCCGCGAGGGTCGGTGGGCTCTGTCGTGTCTGGCCTCCGGTGCCTCGTGGCTTTTCAGCCCCAACGAGGAGCACCCCGAATGTCCCCGTCGCCGTGTGTCTTCGACCTCCCACTGCCCGACCTGCCGCTCGAAGCAGGAGCGCGGGTCATGTCCCACGTGTCACGAGGCTGGTGGTGGGGGCCGGAGCAGGACCTGCCCTGGCTGCGTTCACGGGCCCACGTGCTCCCGCCGGAGGCCATGCGCGACAACACCCTGCGCGTCGTGCGCCGCACGAAGGAGGAGCTGCGCCAGCTCGCCGGGTCCCCGCGCCGAGAGCCCCCCGTGAGCCCGGACGCCACGGTGCCCACGGTGCTGCTGGTCCACGCGCTGACGGGAGACATGCGCGCCGGAGGCGAGGGCGGATGGTGGGAGCCGGTCATCGGTCCTGGCCGGGCGCTGGATCCGCAGCGGGTGCGGCTGCTGTGCTTCAACAACCTGGGCTCCTGTTACGGGAGCTCGGGGCCGGCGGATGAGGGCTTCCCCCAGCGCGTGGACGATCGCCATTTCGAGCCGCCCGCGCCGCTGCCCAGGGGAGACCTGCGGCTGAACGAGCACCTGCTGCCGGCCACTGTCACGCCGTGGGACCAGGCACGGGCCATCCTCCAGGCACTGGACGCACTGGGCCTCGAGCGGATCTCCCTGGTGGCGGGGGGCTCGCTGGGAGGGATGATCGTCCTGTGCCTGGCGGTGCTGGCACCGGAGCGCTTCGAGCGCATCTGCCCCATCGCCGCGGCGGAGGAGGCGAGCCCGTGGGTGGTGGGCTGGAACCACGTGGCGAGACAGGCGCTGCTGCTGGACCCGGAGTACCCCGAGACGCCCGCGCGAGGCCTGGAGCTGGCGCGGCAGCTCGCGATGCTCACCTACCGGGCGGAGCCGGGCCTGCAATCGCGCCACGGGCGGAACCAGCCGCGTCCGGGAGAGGTGGAAGCACCGGGCTGGTCCTCGCGAGCGCTCTACCCCATCCAAAGCTACCTGGAGTACCAGGGCGCGAAGCTGCGGGCGCGCTTCGACGCGCGGACGTACCTGGCGCTGCTGGGAGCGATGGACCACCACGACCTCGCGCGCGCGCCCGAGGGCGGCACGGGTGGAGCGTGGGGCGTGGCCCGCATCCGCGCGAGCGCCCTGTGCGTGGGCATCGACAACGACCAGCTCTTCTACCCCGAGCACATGGAGCGGCTGACGGAGCGCCTGCGTGCACTCGGGCGCCACGCGGAGTACGCCGGGCTCTCCAGCGCCCACGGACACGACGGCTTCCTCATCGAGTGGGGGCCGCTCGAGGGGCTGCTGCGGCGCGCGCTCGCCCTGCCCGGCACGTCCACGGCCAGGGACTCCCGCTCCACGCCAGAAACGGCGGAGGAGGTGTGCCCGGCCTCCCTGCACTCGGCGGCGTACGCATTGTCCACTCGGCCCGCTCCTTGCTGAGAAGTAGCGCGGGGGAGGTTGACCGGAGAGGTCACCCGTCGCAGGCTTGAAGGCATGGGACGGCACACACAAGAGGGTGGGGACGCCTTCCCCCGGGCGCCCACACAAGAGGAGTGGGAGGCGATGGGGCCGGAGGAGCGGGAGCGGGTGGTGGCGTCACTGCCCGGAGAGGTGACGTGGGACGAGATGGCCATGCCGGAGGGCGACAAGCACCTCCGGGCGAAGGTGCGCACGCTGGACCTCCTCGAGGGCTACTTCAGCCACCAGCGGCGCAAGGTGTACATCGGTGCGGAGCTGCCCATCTACTACCCGGGCGAGCGCCGCTTCGCCCCGGACCTGCTGGTGGTGCTGGATGTGGAGACGCACGAGCGGGAGAAGTGGGTGGTGAGCCACGAGGGCAAGGGGCTGGACTGGGTGCTGGAAGTCCACGTGGGTGGCGACCGGAAGAAGGACGCCGAATACAACGTGGAGCGCTACGCGCGGTTGGGGATTCCCGAGTACTTCATCTACGACCGGGCCAAGGAGCGGCTGGAGGGATACCGGTTACCGGAGCCCGGGGCGAGACGGTACGAGCGGATGGAGACGAAGCAGGGCCGCTACACCTCGGAGGTGCTGGGGCTGGAGCTGGAGGTGGTGGGGGCGCAGTTGCGCTTGTGGTCGGGCAACGCACTGCTGCTCGAGTCGGGGGAGCTGGTGGCGCGGATGCGGGAGAAGCTGGAGGAGGTGCAGCAGCGGGTGGACGAGGAAGCACGGCGGCGCGAGGAGGAAGCACGGCGGCGCGAGGAGGCGGAGCGCCGCATCGCGGAGCTGACGGCCGAGTTGGAGCGCCTGCAGCACCGCGAGGAGTGAAGGCCGGGCTCAGCTCCCGACGTGATGGGCATACACGGGGGCTTCCGTCTCCATCGTGAAGGCGCGCAGCAGCTTGTAGTCCTTGTATTCGGCCTGGAGCGTCACCGCGTCCCCCGGCTCGATGCGCGTGTCACCGGAGGGGTGTAGCAACTCGTCACCCTTCCCTCCCCGGCGCATGGACAGCGTCAGCCCTCCGAAGCGGTCCCGCACATCGGAGATGGTCAACCCCGGCAGCCCCGCCCGCGCCTCGAAGACGGACACCACCATCAGGTGCGTGCCAATGCGGAACGAGTGGATGATGCGCGGATCCAACGCCGCCAGCGCCATGGCGGGGGCCGCCAGCGACGAGCTGCTCAGCGCCTCGGCCTTGAAGGTGTCACGCACCTTGGCCACCAGGTCGTCGTCGAAGAGCCGGATGACCACGCGGATGTCCGGGTTCATCCTGCGTGCGTCCAGTGCGATGTTCAGGTTGGCCAGGTCATCGTCCGTGGCGCAGACGATGGCCGCCGCCTTCTTCACGTTGGTGCGGGGCAGGCACTGCGGGCTGCGGATGTCGTCAATGAGCAGCGGCACCTGCTCGTCGCGCAGCACCGCCACGAAGGCCGCCTCCTCGCGCTTCTCCACCACCACCACGTCCTTGCCCAGCGAGCGCAGCTGCACCACCACCCGGTACCCCACGCGCCCCGCGCCGCACACCACCACGTGCCCCTTGAACGTCTCGGAGATCACCTCGAACCACTCCTTGTCCTGCCGGTGCCTGGCGAAGAAGAGATAGGCGAAGCGCACCACTCCATCGACCAGCACCGCGATGCCCACCGGCGGGATGACCATGTCGAGGAACATCAACAGGCTGTCATCCACGTCCAGCGACGGCTGCCCGTAGAGCAGGAAGTAGACGTGGCGCAGCGCCTTGCCCAGCGTCACCGCGTGCCCGTCCGGCCCCACATGGCGCCAGCGGTACACCAGCGGCATGCAGCCGAAGAGCAACACCGCCATGAGGACCGTCGTGCGGAAGCGACGCAGCAGCGCACGGAGGTACAGCAGATTCATCGCCAGGCGGCGGCGGAGAGTCACCATCGGCTGCTTGCGTACCACGGCCGTGACACCTCGGCCACCCACGGGGCGCGAGACACGATGTCAGGCCCCGCCGCCCCCGCCTGGACTCCCTGACACGCGAGTGCCCGGGTGGCGACCGTGCCCCGAGGAGACCGCCACGGCACGCGCCTTGAAGACACGGGGCCCTGGAGAGGGAAACGGACATGAGCATCCTGGTGGGAGCCTTCGCGGTGCTGGTGGGCCTGAGCTGTGCGTATTGGCTCCTGGGCTCCTGGGGCTTGGTGATGCTGGAGCGGGCCCTGCCGCGCCTAGGCGCACCCGGCCTCCCCGAACCGGCCCGGTGGCCCCGGGTGTCGCTCGTCATTCCCGCCTGCAACGAGGTGGACACCCTGGAGGCCGCCGTGGCCTCGCGGCTCGCGCAGGACTACCCGGAGCTGGAGGTGGTGCTCGTCGATGACCGCTCCAACGATGGGACGAGCGCCCTGGTGGACCGGCTCGCCGCCGCGGACGCGCGGGTGAAGGCCCTCCACATCACCCACCTGCCCGAGGGCTGGCTCGGCAAGCTGCACGCGCTCCACCGCGGCGCCGAGGCCGCCACCGGCGACTGGCTGCTGTTCACGGATGCGGACATCCACTTCGCCCCGGATACCGTGCGCCGCGCCATGGCCCTGTGCGCGGCCCGCTCCTGGGACTTCCTCACCGTGCTCTTCCGCCTGCGGCCCACGTCCTTCCTGCTCGACACGGCCGTCTCCACCACCATGCGGCTGATCGGCACCGCCGCACGGCTCCACCGCGTGGAAGACCCCACCTCCTCCGCCTCGATGGGCGCCGGAGTGTTCAACCTCGTGCGCCGCGACATGCTCGCGCGCACCCGAGGCTTCGAGTGGCTCAAGCTGGAGATCGCCGATGACGCCGCCTTCGGGCAGATGGTCAAACGCACCGGGGGCCGCTGTGGGGTGGCCCATGCGCTCGGCCACGTGAGCGTGGAGCTCTACTCCTCCCTGGGTGCCATGGCCCGGGGCTGCGAGAAGAGCGGCTTCGGGGTGATGGGGCGGTTCAGCAACACGCGCCTCGTGCTCTCGTGCCTGCTCTTCCTGCTCATCGAGACCGCTCCCCTGCTCGCGCTGGCGCCCGGGTGGCCCGCATGGCTGCGCATGCTGGGGCTGGCGGGTACGGGGATGGCGCTCGCCACGTGTGCCCTGGCCAGCCGCGTGCTGCAACGGCCCCTGGGGGCCACGCTCGCGTTCCCGGTGGGCACCCTGCTCTTCGTGGCCTTCCTGCTGCGCTCCGGCTGGCTCGGGTGGCGGCGCGGCGGCATCGTGTGGCGCGGCACCCTGTACCCCACGGAGTTGCTACGCACGGGGGTGCGCTTCGAGTCGCCGCTCTGAGCCTCACTCCACCCGCAGGTAGTCCACCCAGCCCGCGTCGCCACCGGCCGTGCCACTGGCGCTCTTGCGGTAGATGAGTTGCACGGAGTGGCTCCCCGCGGCCAGCCACCAGGACTGGGCCGCCCATGCCGTCTCGCCCGAGATGCTGTTCTTCTTCACGCCGTCGATCCACAGCTCCAGGTAGTCGGCGTACGGCTCCGAGCTCACCCGCCACATGAACTTGAGCGTCCGAGAGCCCTCGGCGGTGAACTCGAGCGTGCTCGTCTGGCCATGGCCCACCTGCCCGCTCCGGGCCGAGTCCTGGCCCGTGTAGTAGTACTTGTCGTCGCCGTACCAGTACGCGCCGCCGCTCACGCGGAAGGACAGGCTGGTGTTGTCCAGGCCGTTGTTGAGGGTGATGCCACTGCCCGGGTTGTCCACCATCACGGTGACGCGCGACTCGGAGGCGTTGCCGGCGGTGTCCCAGGCGCGGGCCACCAGCGTCTGGTAGCCATTCTTCACCCACGGGTCCGTGGCCCAGGAGATGGACCAGGGCGCGCTCGTCCGGGTGTTGAGCAGGTAGTTGCCCGAGTCGCTGTAGAACTCCACCCGGGAGATGCCGCTCGCGTCGCTCGGGCTGGCGGAGAGGGTGACGTTGCCCTGGACGATGGAGCCGTCCGCCGGCACGGTGAGGGACACGGCGGGGGGCGTGGTGTCCGCGTTCTGCACGGCCACGGTGATGACCTTGCTGGCGACCAACGTGCCCGCCCGGTACGCCTCGGCCTTCAGCTCGTAGCGGCCATCCGCGACCCAGGGACTCGTGGCCCAGGAGGGCTCGAAGGGCGCGCTGACGTCGGTGGTGATGAGGTACCAGCTCGCCGTGGAGCCCGCCGTGCGGCTGTAGAGCTTGACGGTGTCGACGTCGTTGAGGGGATGCCCGCCCGCGGAGAGCTGCACCCCCACGGTGCCCGCCACCTGGGCCTCGTTCCTCGGGGAGGAGAAGTCCACCCAGTACGTCTGCGCGGTGGCGTTCTTCACCGTCACCGAGGTGAGAGCGGTGGCCACCACGCTGGTGCCCTGGAAGGCCTCGGCCTTCAACTCGTAGTCGCCGTCATTCACCCAGGGGTTGGTGGCCCAGGAGCTGGCGTAGGGCGACGTGGTGTCCGAGTTGAGGAGGTACCACGCATCCGAGGTGCCCGCGGTGCGGCTGTAGAAGCGCACGCCCTCCACGGTGGCGCCGCTCACGCCCGCCTGCAGCGAGACGTTGCCCGAGACGATGGCGCCGCTGGCGGGCGAGGTGAAGGACACCGCGGCGGCCCCGTTCTTCACCAGGACCCGGAGCGTCCCGGTGGCCGCGAGCACCGTGCCCTTCCACGCCTCGGCCTTGAGCTCGTACGCGCCATCGGCCACCCAGGGGTTGGTGGCCCAGGTGGCGCCGTAGGGCGCGGTGGTGTCCGAGGCGAGCGCGAACCACTCGGTGGTGCCATCCCGGCGGCTGTAGAGCTTCACGGTGTCCACGGCCCCGCCGCCCACCGAGGCGTTGAAGGCCACGCTCCCGGACACGGTGGCGCCCGGGGAAGGCGCGTCGATGGAGACCCAGACATCCTCCACCGCGCCCGTCACCGGCGAGTACTTGTAGAGATTGGAGGTGGCCGAGTACGTGCTGCCCGGTGACAGGTAGTTGTTGAGGTAGGAGACCGTCTTGGTGACGTAGGAGGCGTAGGGGTTGTAGCCAGCGGTTTGAATCCCCTGCACCCAGCGGTTGACGGCCGTGGTGACGGCCACCCCGTTGCGGATGTCCGAGACGTAGCGCTCGGTGACGGGCTTGTAGCGCGCGAGCGTGGCCAGCTTCATCCCAATGAAGTGCACCGCCTCGCGCCGGTTGGCGAAGCTGACGTACTTGTTGTTCGGATCCCACGAGGGCTGGCACGCCAGCACGTAGGAGGGCCGCCCCCCGGCCGCCTCCGAGCTCGTCCACTTCCACCCGTACAGGTTGTTGGCGTAGAGCCCGATACGGGTGAAGCCATAACCCGACTCATTGGCGGCCATGGCCAGCAGCGCGGCCGCGGGCGAGCCCCAGCGCGCCTCCGCCTCCTGGGCGTAGACCTTGAGCTCCTCGATGAACGCCGTCTTCTCCGCCGACGTGGGATGGCCGGGCTGGGGCGCGTAGCAGTCCCACTGCGCCCGGGCCGTCCCGCTGCCCGCGAGGCCCGCCAACAGGACCCATCCCAACACCCATCGAGAGACTGGAGTGGCCATCCGTTGCAGCGACATCCCCACCTCCTGGAGCTTCATCCGAGACATGTCTCAGGATACCACGGAATACATGAAATACCCGTTCATGAAGAGGAGTCAGGTTGCGGCCATCAGTTTCCCAGCCTTGTCCCGAGCGGCGCCTGACACCCGTGTCGTGCTCCAACGGGGTGCCGCGCCGGGCGCCTGGAGGGAAGAGAGGTTGGCCCTCGAATTGCGATGGGCGGGCTCCACCTTCTCAGGAGAAAGCCCATGTCCCGCTTCGCCGCCCTTACCCTGGCTGTCCTCTCCATCGCTGGCGCGGCCGAGGCCCAGGACATCCCGGTGGAGTCCGCTGCCGGGAAGGGCGAACGTCTCCTCTGGCTCGAGCCGCTGGGCACCTCGCTGGGCCTGCTGTACACGGCTTCGCCCTCGGCGCGGGACGCGGATGAACGCATCTATATGCTTTCGGGTGGCTACGCCCATCCCCTGGATGCGCGCCGCTCGCTGGCCACCGAGTTGCTCGTGGTCCACAACGTGGGGGGCTGCCGGGACGTGACGGGCAAGTGCTACGGGACCACCCTGGTGCGAACCTCGGTGGGTCTGGCCTACAGCTTCGGAGGAAGCCCCGGGCGCGGTTTCCTCCTCCAGCCGCGGCTCATCCTCGGCTACTACCGCCAACACCCGGGCCGCGCGGATCCGGACGTGTTCGGCCAGCCCCTGGAGACCCGCGGCTCCCACGGCTTCAGCCTGCAGGCGGGACTCGACGTGGGGTACCAGTGGCGGTTCGGACCCGTCTACCTCTCCATCGTGGGCGGGCTGGCCGCGGGAGTGAGCACCGGAATCGAGGACATTCCCCCCTTCCTCAGCGTCGACGGGAATTACACGGGGACGGGTGAGCCCAGGCCAGCCCTGGCGCTGGGCCTCAACCTCCACCTGCTCCGCGTGGGCTTCACCTTCTGAGCCGTCTCCTACTCGTCCCGCGCGAGGACACCGCAGGCGACCCGCGCACCCGAGTTCCCCGACGGATCCGTCACCTGGTCATCCGGGCTGGCGTGGATGACGAGTGCGGTGCCGTCCGCGTCGAAGATGGAGAGCGGGCCCTCGTCGAGCGTCACCCGGTTCGTCGTGGCCTTGTAGGAGGCCTTGCCGCTCGCGTCCGCCTCCAGGTTGGGCAGGTCCCCGGCATGCGCGCCGGTGGGCGACTCCAACCCGTGCTGCTTGTCCATCGGGTTGAAGTGGCCGCCCGCGCTGGTGAAGCCCGGCGTCTCGCACAGTCCCACCTGGTGGAAGTGGATGCCGTGCTTGCCCGGTTCGAGTCCGGTGGCCTCGACCTGGAGCTCCACCGAGTCTCCCCGCTCCACCAGCGTCACCGTGCCCACCTTCTGGCCGCTCGTGTTCATCAGTTCCGCCGTCGCACGCGACTGGCCACACCCCGCCAGCGCCAGTCCGCCTGCCACCCAGAGCATCTTCCGCATGTCCGTTCCTCCCGTGTCTACCGCCAGGCCCGGCAGCTTCGGGCACCGGCGCCGGGATGGGGCGGGGCACACGGGGCGTCTGTGGCGCCGCGCACACAGGTAGCGGCCGGGCTGTCCGCCGCCGGACCTTCCTCTATCCTCCTGCCTCTCCTGCAACACACGAGGACGAACGATGCAGCGCACGAACATGAGCCGAGAGCTGTTGGCAGTACTCGCCGCGGTGATGGTGGTGGGCACGGGATGCGACAAGGAGCCCGTGGAGCCGCCCGTGGAAACACCCACCGAGCCGCCCATCTCCACCCCGCAGCACACGTGGAGCTGGGTCGACTTCTCCAACTCCACCTGCGACGAGGGCACTCCCACGGGACTCGGCGCCAACCTCGGCGACAGCAAGAACCTGCTCATCTTCTTCAACGGTGGCGGGGCCTGCTGGGACGCCGTCACCTGCCTGCAACTCAACACCTCCGCGCACGGGCCCTTCACCCAGACCCAGTTCGACGCGTTGACCTCGAGGCTCAGCACGGGCTCCATCTTCGACCGGCAGCTCGCCAACAACCCGTTCAAGGACTGGAACTACTTCTTCATCCCGTACTGCACCGGGGACCTGCACATCGGCAACGCGGACGCCGTCTACACCGCCGGCTCCACCACCAAGACGATCCACCACAAGGGCCGGATGAACACCGAGGCCTTCCTCGCCCGCATCGCCTCCACGTTCCCCAACCCCGAGCAGGTCGTCGTCACCGGCTCCAGCGCTGGCGGCTTCGGCGCGGCGCTCAACTACGACTTCGTCCGCTCCACCTTCCCCAACGCCAAAGTCGTCCTCATCGATGACTCCGGGCCCCTGTTCAAGAGCAGCGCCATGTCCGCGAGCCTCCGCGCCTCCTGGGCCAAGGCCTGGAACTACGACGCCGTCATGGACGCCCTCGACCCCGCCGTGAAGGACGATTACGCGGCGCTCTACCCGGCGCTCGCCAGGAAGTACCCCGAGGACCGCATGGCGCTCCTGTCCTCGGCGCAGGATCAGACCATCCGCACCTACCTGCAGCTCTCCGCCACCGCCTTCGAGGCCGCGCTGAGGGATCTCGACACCACGGTGCTCGCGCCGCTACCGCACACCCGCTCCTTCATCACCGCCGGCCAGGCCCACACCATGCTGCTCAACCCAGGGGCCCAGAGCTCGCAGGGCGTGGTGCTCCTGGACTGGCTCAACCAGATGCAGAGCGCGAGTGATGCGGACTGGAGATCCGTGAGTCCGTAGCACGGGTCTCCCAGACCCTCTGGCTCAACCCGGGAGCCTCGATACCCTCACCCCGACCCTCTCCCGAGGGGAGAGGGGAAGTGGGCGGGGAATGGGGCTCTCGGCTGGGCTCAGGCTCCCGGCGTCGGGGTGATGCTCGTCTCGGCTTCCTGCTTCGAGCGCCGACGCTCGATGAGCCACACCGCCAGCACGCCCAGCTCGTAGCAGAGCAGCATCGGACCGGCCATCAGCGACAGGTTCACCACGTCACCCGTGGGCGTGAGGACCGCCGCCGCGATGAGGCACACCACGAACGCGTGCCGCTGGTACTTCATCAGCCAGCCCGCCTTCACGATGCCCACCAGGCCCAGCAGCGCCATCACCAGCGGCAACTCGAAGATGATTCCGAAGGACAGGAGCAGCAGCAGCACCAGCGAGAGCTGCTCGTTCATCGTCAGCATCGGCTTCGTCCACGCCGCCGCCACGTGCCGCGCCTTGCCCAGCGCCAGCTCCTTCTCCAACCGCCACAGCCCCGACAGCTCCTCGGCACGCGTGGGCGCCACTCCGGCCAGCAGGCTCGCCGCCTCGTCCATGGCCTTCGCCGACGCCCCGTAGTCTTCCTTCGCGTACGCCTCCACCGCCTCCGCCCGCTTCTCCACCGTCTGCCGCAGCACGTTGCGCGCCGGCACCCCGAAGCCGTCCGCCGCCGCGTCCAGCAGCCGCCCCAGCCCGTCCAGCCGCGCCTCCAGCTCCACGCTCTCCGAGGGCGCCCGCGTGGCCTCCGGCATCTGCCCCATGCCGTCCGCCTTCAGCGCCGTGCTCGCCTCCTTCGCCAGCACCCCCGCCCGCTCCGCGTCACCGATGCGCAGGAAGCGCAGCGCGTCGTCCGCCCTCAGCCGCCCCACGTCCAGCCGCTGGGAGATGGCCAGGCCCTCCTCGTCGTTGAGGAGGAACTTGAACATCGAGGGCAGCACCGCGAAGTAGCAGAACAGCGCTCCGGCCAGGAACGCCGTCGAGCCCAGGAACACGAAGGGCCCCGCGTACCGGCGCTCGTCCGGGTAGAGCCCCGGCGATACGAAGCCCCAGATCTGCAGCAGGATGACGGGCGTCGTCAGGAAGATGCCGCAGTAGACGCCCACCTTCATCAGGACGTTCAGCTCCTCGATGCCCGAGGTGTAGACGAGCGCCCGGCCCTCGGGCGGCAGCGCGTCCAGCACCGGCTTCATCAAGACGCCGAAGATGGGCTTGGCGAACACCAGCGCCGCGCAGCCCAGCACCAGCACCGCGATCGTGCACTTGAGAAGGCGGGAGCGGAGCTCCGTCAGGTGCTCCGCCAGACTCATCCGAAGGTCGTTGTCCACGGGCGCGAATCTCGAGGGCTAGCCGCTCTTGGGGGCGTTGCGCGCCACGGTGCCGGGGACGGGCTCCAGACGCGGGAGGGCGTCGGGCTCCGCGGGCCCGGCAGCGGACGGCTCGGCGGTGGGAGAAGAGGTGGCGGTGGCCTGGGCCACGGCCTCGGCGGCCTCCGGAGCGGCGGCGGTGGCTAGGGCTTCCGGCGCGGCGGCGGTGGCCAGGACTTCCGGCGCGGCGGCCGGCATCACGGGCACGGGGGCGGCCGGCACCGGCGAGGGCAGCGCCGCCGGGGTGGGCGGGTGCACCTGGGGGCGGGGCTCGTCGATGAACTCCTGGTCCATCTTGTAGAACTCGCGCTCCACCACGGTGCGGACCTCATCGGTCTGCCGGCGGAACTCGCGCACGAACTTGCCGATGGACCGCGCGAACTCGGGCAGCTTCTGCGGCCCGAGGACGAGCAGCGCCACCACCACGATGAGGATGAGTTCGCCTGCGCCGACGTTGAACATGAGCGGATGGCTCCAGGGGGAACCGCCCCGGGGTTATCGCGCCCCGAGCGGCGGGGTGCAACCCTGGACCACCGGGCCCTGTCCGCCTGCCTCCCCATCCCCCGGGCCCCTCACGGGGCAGATTGCCCCTCAGGAGCGGGGGGCCCCTGCCCCGGTGGCCACGGGTACGGCGGCGAGCGGGGTGGCGGCCACCCGGTCGCGTGCCAGCACCCGGCGCTCCACCAGGAAGAACATGACGGGCGCCATGAGGGTGAAGGCCATGGACACCAGCACCACCCGGTTCATCCCCCCGAGCTGCCCGCCGGGCAGGTCCGTCAGCAGCTGCGAGGACAGGAAGGCCCCGGCAGCGGCGCCCAGGTGCTGCACGGCCGACTGGAAGGACATGAAGCGCGCCCGGATGGCCTGCTCCGGCACCCGCGAGGTGAGCGTGCTGTAGGCCACGTTGCGCACCCCGTTGGACAGGAAGAAGCACGCGAAGACGGCCACCAGGGGCACCCCGGCCGGCAGGTGGATGAAGGAGATGTAGAGCGTGCCGATGAAGAGCACCGAGCCCACCGTGCCCACCCGGAACGAGCCCAGCGCGTCCACCGCCTTGCCCGCCACCCGCAGCGTCACGAAGCTCACCAGCCCGCCCACGAAGTAGATGAGCTCCAGCTCATCGCGCGGGTAGCCCAGGTTGTGCTGCACGTAGCCGGAGATGTTGGGGATGATGATGAAGCCGGCCACGTTGAGCAGCGACGTCATCGCGTAGGACAGCAGCACGTCCGTCCGGGTGAACAGCTGCCGCACGCTCACCACGGGGCCCTTCTGGCGCTCCAGGTGTCCGCGCATCGGCGGCAGGAAGAAGATGGCCGCGGCCACCAGCAGCAGCCCCAGGCCCGCCACCGCGAAGAAGGGCATGCGCCAGCCCGCCCAGCCCGCCAGCTTCAGCGCCAGGGGGATGCCCAGCACGGACGCCACCGAGAAGGCTCCCATCACCGCCCCCATGGCCCGCCCGCGCCGCTCCGCCGGGATGAGGTCCGCGATGATGGACATGGCCAGCGACGTGGCCGGGCCGCCGAACAGGCCCGCCATCGCCCGCGCCACCAACAGCGAGGTCAGCCCCGTGGCGAAGCCTCCCGCCGCCGTGGCCACCACCAGCCCCAGCATGGCCACCGCCAGCGCCTTGCGCCGGTCGAAGCGGTCCAGGAAGTAGCTGCCCGCCACGCCCGCCACGCACCCGGCCGCCGTGTACGCCGCGCCAATGGTGCCGATGTGGCTGGTGGCGATGCCCAGCCCCGCCGCGAAGTCCGGGCCCAGCGGCATCACCATCACGAAGTCCAGGATGTTGACGAACTGGACCGCGCCAATCAGGAAGACGACCGCACGCTCTGAGACGGCTCGGGGCGACGACATGGGGCCCCTCCACTAAACGCGGGGTGGGGCTACACCTTGAAGCGCCGGATCTCGGCGCGAAGTACTTCGGACTGCCGCTGGAGGCTGTCGATGGCCTCCTCCAGCCCCTTCACCGAGCGCGTCTGGTGCTCGGACACACCCTTGATGGCCTCCACCGCCTTGAGCACCTGCTCGCTGCCCTTGGTCTGCTCCTTCTGGGCGCGGTTGAGGTGGGTGACCATCTCGTTGATGTTCTCGATGGAGCGGGTGATCTGCTTGCTGCCGTGCGCCTGCTCCTGGCTGCTGCGCTGCACGTGCGCCGTGATGGCCTTCATCCGCTCGGCGCTGTTCATGATCTGCTCGCCGCCCTTGGCCTGCTCGTTGGAGGCCTTGGAGATCATCTGCACCGTCTCGGAGATGCGGTGGATGGCCTGCGTCACCTGCTTGCTGCCGCGCGCCTGCTCCACCGTGGCCCGGGCAATGGCCTTCACCATCTGCGTGGACTTCTGCGCGCTGTCGTTGATTTTACGCAGGGTGCCCTCGGCCTCGCGGCCCAGCTGCACGCCCTCCTCTACGTTGCGCACGCCCTGGTTCATCACCTGCACCGCGTTGCGGCTCTCCTCCTGCACGCGGCTGATGAGGTCGGCGATCTCCTTGGTGGACGCGCCCGTGCGCTCGGCCAGGTCCTTGATCTCATCGGCCACCACGGCGAAGCCCTTGCCGTGCTCGCCCGACTGCGCGGCGATGATGGCGGCGTTGAGCGCCAGCAGGTTGGTCTGCTCGGCCACATCGTCGATGACGTTGAGGATGTTGCCAATCTCCGAGATGCGCCGGCCCAGGCTGTCGATGACGCCCGAGGCGCCGAGGCTGGACTCCTTGATGCGGTCCATGCCCTGCATCGTCTTGCGCAGCGCGTCCACGCCCGTCTTGGCGTCCTCGGACACCTGCTCGGACAGGCGCGCCGTCTCGTTCGCGTTGGCCTCCACCTGGCCGATGGAGCTGTCCATCTGGCTGATGGACGAGGACGTCTCCTGGGTGGAGTCGCGCAGCTCGTCGATGTTCTTGGCGACCTCCTTGATGGAGAACGTCATCTCCTCGATGGCGCTGGTGGTCTCCTCCACGCTGGCGGCCATGGCCTGGACGTTCTCGGCCACCTCGTCGTTGGTGGCGGCCATCTCCATGATGGAGGAGCTGCTCTCCTCGGCGCTCTGGTAGAGCACCTCCACGTTCTCCGCGATGCCGCGCAAGCTGGCCAGCATCTGCTCCATGGACGAGGACGTCTCCTCCACGCGCCCCTGGATGGTGGAGGCGCCCGAGGACACCGTGGTGCCCGCGCGCGAGAGCTGGTCGATGACGCCGGAGACCACCTCGGACACGCCGCGCACCTGGCCCAGCGTCTTGCGCAGCGACTGGCCGATGCTGTCGAGCGCCTCGGCCAGCTGGCCCAGCTCGCCGCCGCCCGTGGCGTCCACCGCCACCCGGCTGGTGAGATCGCCCTCGGCCATCTTGCGCGCCACCGCCATCATCCGATCCAACGGCCGGAAGATGAGCCGGTGCGTGACGACGTAGATGAGGCCCACCACCACGCCCAGGCCGATGATGAAGGCGCCCGCCAGCAGCCAAGTGAGCTCACTGAGGATGCCGCGCAGGGGCGCGAAGTCCACCACCACGACGATCTGGCACGCCCCGGTCCCACACTGCGGTCCCTGCGCCGACTGGGACAGGAGCCGATCCCCGCTGGGCAGCTCGAAGGACGCCGCGGCCCCCGCCCGGGACAGCTGGCCGAGCAGGTCGGTGAAGCGCTCGGGTTGCGCGCCGCCCTCCAGCAGGATGCTGCCGTTGCTGGTGACGATGGCGGCGTACGTGAAGTCCTTGTCCGCCTCGGACAGCCCGCCGATGGCTCGCATGGCGAACGTGTCCGCATCCGGCCGCGTGAGGATGCTCGCGAGCTCCCGGGCCTTGGCATGTCCATGCTCCATGAGCCTGGACTCGAGGTAGTTCGAGACCTTCCAGGAGATGGAGAAGTGGAGGGCCCCGAGGATGATGATCAGGGCCAGCGTGAAGAGTCCGAAGAGGGAGACCCGGAGACCGAATTTTGGCAGGCGTCGGAGCAAGGCCTCGGGACTGTAGGAAGGTTGACCCTCGAAGGGCAAGAAACCGTCGGTCCCCCCCCTGGAGAGAGAGGGAGCAGGCACCCGAAGCGCGTCCGCTCCATACTGGAGGGGTGGGAGCCCGCGCCATGACCCAGACGCTGCTGCTGACCGACCCCCTCTTCCTCCGTCACGACCCGGGTCCCGAGCACCCCGAGTGTCCCGAGCGCCTCTCCCGCATCCTGGATCTGCTCAACATGGAGCCCATCTCAGGGAGCGAGCGGCGGGCCCCCCGCCCGGCCACCGAGGAGGAGCTCGCCGCGGTGCACACCCAGCGGCTGCGCGACTACCTGCGGGGGCTGCGCGGCCGGCACGAGGTGATCGACCCGGACACGTTGACGTCGCCGGACACGTATGACGCGGCGGTGCTGGCGGCGGGAGCGTCGGTGCAGGCGGTGGAGGAGGTGCTGGCGGGGCGGGCGCACAACGCCTTCGCGCTGGTGCGGCCCCCGGGGCACCACGCCGAGCCGGACCGGTCCATGGGATTCTGCCTCTTCAACAACGTGGCCATCGCCGCCGAGGCCGCGCGCCGTCAGGGGGCCGAGCGGGTGCTCATCTTCGACTGGGACGTGCACCACGGCAACGGCACGCAGGCGGCCTTCTGGACGCGGCGGGACGTGCTGTACATGTCGGTGCACCAGTATCCCTATTACCCGGACACGGGCGCGCCCTTCGAGGTGGGCGAGGGCCCCGGGGCCGGCTACACCATCAACTGCGGATTGCCGGAGGGCGCGACGGACGCGGACTACGGGGCGCTCTACCAGGACCTCTTCCTGCCGGTGGCGCAGGCCTACAAGCCGGACCTGGTGCTGGTATCGGCGGGCTTCGACGCGCACCGCGATGACCCGCTGGCCGGCATGCGGCTCACCGAGCGCGGCTTTGCGGCCATGTGCACGGCGCTCCGGGACGTAGCGGAGAGCGCGTGCCAGGGGCGGCTGGCGCTGATGCTGGAGGGCGGCTATTCGCTGGAGGGCCTCTCGCAGTCGGTGCACGCTTGCGTGGAGGTGATGGCGGGAGAGACGAAGGACAGCTTCCCGAAAGGGGTCTCGAGGGAAGCGGCGGCGGCGCTCCAGCGCAGCCGTGAGGCGCTCAAGCCCTATTGGTCCGTGCTGGGCCGGTGAGGTGTGCCAGAGTGGAGACCCGGACGATGTTCGCAGGTGCTGGGGTGAGACGTGGATCGTGAAGCCGTGGAGAAGTTGCAGCGCGCGGGCCTGAAGGTGGAGCAGCCGGAGCTGCTCCGCGTGGCCATCCAGCGCGACGAGAGCAAGCGGGTGATGAAGGTGCTCGGGGAGGTGCCGGTGATGGGCAACGAGGGACTCATCCTCGTGCAGCTCAAGCCCATCTCGCAGCTGTGGACGGGCTCGGCGGTGCCGCCGGACCTGTCGCGGACGCCGCCGCCGCAGTACCAGCCCTTCTTCCTGCTGATGGAGTCGACGGCCGCCAACTACTGCGCGGCGCAGGGCAGGCCCGAGACGGATGACGAGTTCGAGCGGCTCTTCCGCCAGCTGCGCCGCAGGCCGGACGGGACGGACGTGCACCCGCTCTTCTCGTACCTGCAGGGGGCGGCGCGCCTGTACATGTCGCTGCGCGACGTGAGCCAGGCCGAGTTCGAGGCGGTGGTGAACCGGCTGAGCCAGTCGGCGAAGTGGCACTCCACGCACACGGGCAGCAGCAACTACCACCGCGAGGTGCTGCAGGGGGTATTCGGCGCATGATCGACCTGTACACATGGGCGACGCCCAACGGGCACAAGGTGTCGGTGACGCTGGAGGAGCTGGGGCTGGCGTACACGGTGAAGCCGGTGGACATCGGCAAGGGCGAGCAGAAGCAGCCCGGGTTCCTGAAGATCAATCCCAACGGGCGCATCCCGGCCATCGTGGACCGCGAGGAGGGAGACTTCGCGGTGTTCGAGTCGGGAGCCATCATGCTGTACCTGGCGGAGAAGACGGGGAAGCTGCTGCCGTCGGACCGCAAGGGGCGCTCGCGGGTGACGCAGTGGCTGATGTTCCAGATGGGAGGAGTGGGACCCATGCAGGGACAGGCCAACGTCTTCTTCCGCTACTTCCCGGAGAAGCTTCCCTCGGCCATCGCGCGCTACCAGAACGAGACGCGGCGGCTCTACACGGTGCTCGACACGCGGCTGGGGGAGAGCGAGTACCTGGCGGGCGAGTACAGCATCGCGGACATCGCCAACTGGGCGTGGGTGCGCGTGCATGACTGGGCGGGCGTGTCCATCGACGGGCTGCCGAACCTGCAACGCTGGCTGGCGGCCATTGAGCAGCGGCCCGCGGCCCAGAAGGGACTGACCGTGCCGCACGTGGTGAAGCTCGACACGTCCACCGCCCAGGACCAGGCCATCAAGTCGGCGCAGACCATCGTGCAGAGGTAGCGGCGCGGCGATGGAGCAGCCCGCCGCGCGGGAATACGCTGGGCCACATGCGCTTCTTGCTCCCGCGACTGAGAAAGCAGCGAAGAGCTCCGCGTATGAACTACTTCCGTATCCGAGAAGACAGGTCCACGGGTTACACGGGCTCTGTTGACGCCTCGCATCGATGGGGACTGCCGGGCGTCCATTGCCCAGTGTGTCAGGACGCATGGAGCGGCGGCGCCAACGTATACCCTTCGGTCGACTTGACGCCGATCACCGCGCTGGCTGATTTCGAAACCCCCCGAGCCGAACCCATCGAGGAGTATGAACGGTTGTGCGAGCTGATACGGCCCCTGCTGCCTCCGGGAGCGCAGTTGGAGCCAGGGGTGGGATTCGGCCCGCTCGAGGGAAAAGCCCAGGGCCGTTTCGGGCAACTCCACATGGACTTCGCCGAGGTGCTGTTGGTTCAACGCGAAGCTCTGCACAAACTCCAGTCGGAAGGACTTCGAGGACTCAAGGGCTGCCCAACCGCCCTGCGCTTCCGCCAGCGCAACTCGCCCGAGTTGCTCGAGCTGGAACTCCTCCCCGTGGGCCGCCTGCACCCTGACTGCCTTCCCCCCAACCCTCAACCCCCCTGTCCCCGTTGTAGCCGCCGGATGCATCCCCTCCCGGATGTCCTGATACTGGACGCGTCCACGCTTCCCGAGCACCTCGACCTGTTCCGGCTGGAGGACTACTGCAACGTCACCCTGTGCACCGGCCGCTTCGTGGAGGCGTACCAGCGACTGGGCTTGGATGGCGTTGTCTTCCAACGCCTGGAAGCGAGGGCAGGGCTCAGTCGATCTCCCTCACGCTCAACCACTTGAAGTCGACGTCGCTCGCCCCGTCCCAGCGGAAGACGGCGATGGGGCCGCCCCAGGTGATGGGCATGGCGTCCACGGTGCCTCCGCAATAGGACGCATCGCCTCCCCAGCGCCCGTCATCCACCATGTCGTAGACCTTCACCCACGAGACGCCGTCCGCCTTCGTGTCGAGCCACAGCTCCAGATGGACGGCCGTCCCGCCCTCGGCGGTGGGCACGTTGCGCATGATGGCCTTGAAGCCCACCCAACGGCCGCGCAGCGCACCCGTCGCCGCCACGTACGGCGACGACGCGTAGCTCACGTGCCAGGACTCCTTCTGCCACCGCACCTGGCCATCGTAGTGGAGCGCACCGTGGTAGGCGGAGCCCTCGCAGGGCCGTCCGTCCGTGTGCTCGCCACCGCGCGCCTGCCAGGAGAGGTTCTCGTCCCGCTTGCCGCCGGCGTTCACCCGCACGTAGCCCGTCATCTCCACGTTCTTCCAGTCGTTGGCGGCCTGCATGAAGCCACTGCTCGCGAGCACCTCGCGGTCATAGGTGGCGATGGCCGCGGTGTCGTATCCCGTCGACGTGTAGACGTGCATCCGCACCTGCTTGTCCCGCACCTTCCAGGAGCCGTCCGCATTGCGCGTGAGCGGAGTCTGCGGGTCGAAGCGCGCATCCGTCCCCGGGTTCTCCGCCAGCATCCACTCCTCTCCGCCCACCTTCGTCGGATGGAGCATCGCCACGCCAAAGGCGTCGGTGCCCACCTCCAGCGAAGGTGATGCAGGCGCCCGCTTCTCCCTCGCGAACGCGGAGCCCTCCGCCACGGCGAGTACGAGCACGAGCCCCATCCAGACACGTCCCACGAAGCCACTCCCCACCATCCCCGCCCCCTCCCACGGCCCTCATCCCCGCCGGAGCTTCCATCGACTGGAGACTCCGTCTGCGACTCCAGGACAGGTGAACACACGCTCCACGGCACCCAACCGGGACCGTAAGCTCACCTCGAATCCGCCGCCGGACACCCTGCCCTCCGAGGCACTTGTGCCGTCTCCAGCACGACACGCGTGCCTCACCCTGTCGCCCCCGGCTCCTCCCGGTCATGGCGTCACGGGAGGCACCTGGAGCAATCACTCCGGCAGGTTTTCCGATTGGGTCACGGCGCAACGGCCCGGCGGCTTCCGGGCGCGCGCTCGAGCAACTGGTCCGACTGTTGGACCAGTTGGAGCCATTCGCGCCCGGAAGGTCCCCCTGTCGCCAACGCCCCCGACGCACGAAGGGCCCGGTCCTCCGTCGCGCGGACGGAGCCCCGAGCCCTTCCTACTCCCCGGCGTCTGTTCGCTTCAGCGCCGGTCCATGAGGATCCGCAGGATGTACCAGAACAGGAGCGCCACCGAGGAGAACAGGGTCAGCGCCGCCGCCACGTGGGAGCCCACCGGGTAGTGATGCAGGACGTTGGACGTGTAATAGAGGATGTACCCGGCGGCGACCACCACCATCACGGCCGCGAAGAGCGTGCCCAGGGTGAAGCCGAAGAGCATCGAGACGACGATCAGCCCCAGGGCCGCGAACCCGGCGACCGTCAGCGCGGGACGCAGCCACGAGAAGTCACGCCGGGTGAGCAGGACCGTTCCCGTCAACCCCACGAAGACGAGTCCGGTGAGCACCCCCGCCTTGGCGATGATGTTCGGGTCCCCGGAGAAGTAGGCGGCCACGTAGAGGAGCGGGAGCATGATGATGGCTTCCGCCACCACGTAGAGGCCGAGCCCCAGGTACTGCATGGCGGGAGAGCTCGCGGACCGCGCCCAGCGATCGGCCACCCACCCCACGACCATGAAGGCGCCCAGGACGATGAGCCAGCTCATGCGCCCGCCGAGCATCGTCTGCACGAGCGGCCGCGCCAGCGGCGAATGGATGAGCGCCGCCTCCAACGCGATGAAGGCCAGCACCGCGCCACCGAGATGGAGGTACGTCTTGCGGATGAAGGCCGTCCGCTCCGAGACCGGAGCGTCCGCGGCGATCATCCCTCCAGCAGCCGTGTTCCAAGCCATGTCACGTCCCCCTTTCGCTCATCTTCATTAACGGCGTCACACGTCGAAGTCGCCCAGGTCGCCGCCGAGGTCCTCTCCAAGGCCCGCGTCGTCTCCAGCGGACGTGTCCTCCCACTGGGCCGAGTCCAGCGCTCCCTCATCCCCCCAGCCGCCGTCGAAGCCATCCAGGAACTGGTGGGCGATCGCCGAGCCGATCACCGTCCCCGCGATGCTGCCCAGCAGGCTCCCAGCGAACATGCCTCCGAAGCCGCCTCCACCGAAGGAGCTCTCCAGCGTCCCCGGCCGGCGCAGCTCGGCGCGCGTCGCCATTCTCGCCAGCGCTCGAGGGTCCGGGTCATTCGAGTCAGCGGCGCTCCGTTCCGCCGACGGCAGCTCCTGGCCCAGCTCCTGGAGCGCCCGCACCCGCTGCTCGGGCGTCAGCTGCGCGAAGGCCTCGGCATGGGCCTGCTCGATGGCTTCCGGCGGCGCCGTCCGCAGCAGGTACCGGTAGCGCGCCAGCGCCTGGTCATCGGCGGAGGGAACCGCCGCCCCTCGCCGCTCCGGCCTCGTGTCGCGGGAACCCCCACCGAAGATGCGATCCAGAAATCCCATGTGAACCCTCCACCTCGGGCTCCCGTTGGGAGCAGTCGTCACACCCTGGAGACGGGAGGGCCGCTTCGCTCGACAGCATGACCGCTCCCCCACCATCGCCAGCCCTGGGGGTGGCCCATGAGGCGGGGGCTCGGAAGGCCGCCTGCCGGGCAGTCTCATGCCGCACCGCGTCGTTTTCCTTCCCCGCTCCCCGGCGTTCCGTGGCAGGAAGTCGCCCGCACATCCGGAGGAAGCACACATGGCGGAGTTGAGCTATCGCACGGCGCTGGTGACGGGAGCCTCGAGTGGCCTGGGGCGCGGGCTGGCGCTCTGGTTCGCCCGGCGCGGCGTCAAGGTGTACGCCGCGGCCCGGCGCCGCGAGAACCTGGAGGCGCTCGCCAACGAGGCCCGTGCCGCCAACGCCCACATCGAGCCGGTGGAGCTCGACGTCGCCGACGCGGACAACACCCTCGCCCGCATCCGCGAGCTGGATGCCGCCTGCGGCGGGTTGGATCTCATCATCGCCAATGCCGGCTTCGGCCAGGAGACGTCCGGCAAGCGCATCAAGTGGGACACCGTGAAGAAGGCCATCGACGTCAACGTCACCGGTGCCGCCGCCACCCTGAGCGCCGTGCTGCCCCAGATGGTGGAGCGCAAGCGGGGCCATGTGGTGGGCGTGGCCAGCCTCGCTGCCTTCCGGGGCCTGCCGCGCAACGCCGCCTACTCCGCCTCCAAGGCCTTCCTCTCCACCTTCATGGAGAGCCTGCGCGTGGACCTGCGGGGCACGGGCGTCCAGGTCACCTGCCTCTACCCCGGCTTCGTGAAGAGCGAGATGACGGCCCAGAACAAGTTCCAGATGCCCTTCCTCCTGGAGACGGAAGAGGCCGTGGAGCTGATGGCCAGGGCCATCGTACGAGGGGACAACCAGTATGCCTTCCCCTGGCAGATGGCCCGCGTCATGGGCGTGCTGAAGCAGCTGCCCAACGCCATCTTCGACGCCGCCGCGCGCAAGATGCGCTGAGGCACGGCGGCGTCCCGGGCACGCTGACTACGGCGCGCCCATGATGAAGTCCTGCACGCCCACCGCGCCCTTCTCGGGGGCCACGTCGTCGGGCTGCGTGCCCTTCTTGAACCAGATGTTCACGGAGTCCTTCGACCCGGACGAGGCGATCTTCCCCGTCTTCTTGTCGATGCGCAGCAGCATCATCGTGTCGCGCAGCCACTCGGGCGGCCAGAACTCGGACTGGGGACGCGCCGCCAGCGCCGGCTTCATGTAGTTGAGCCAGATGGGCAGCGACGCGCGGCCACCCGTCTCGTAACGGCCCAGCGGGTGCTCGTTCTTGTCGTAGCCCACCCACGCCACCGTCACCAGGTCCCGCGTGAAGCCGGCGAACCACGTGTCGAAGGAGTCGTTGGTGGTGCCCGTCTTGCCCGCCGCCGGCTTGCCCAGCTTCTGCGCCGGGCCGCCCGTGCCCTCCGTCACCACGCCGCGCAGCATGCTGGTGGTGATGAAGCCCGTCTCGGGGCTCATCACCTGCTCGCCCGGCTCGAACAGTCGCGCGTAGCCCGCCGCCACCCGGTCCTGCAGCGGCGCCCACGCGTCGTCGTACGCCGTGTGGTCCTCCAGCGTGCGGCCGAAGCGGTCCTCAATCTTGCGGATGAAGTACGTGGGCTTCTTGCGGCCGTAGCGGTTGAAGACGGCGTACACGTTGGCCAGGTCGTACGGGTACACGCACGAGGAGCCCAGCGCCGCCGAGAAGTCCATGTTCATCGGCGTGGACAGGCCCAGCTTCGTGCTCCACTCGGCCATGTTCTTCACGCCCACGGCCGCGAACGTCTTCACCGCGGGGATGTTCATCGAGTTCACCAGCGCCGTGCGCAGCAGCACGTCCCCGAGGAACTCGTCGCTGTAGTTGTCCGGCTTCCACGCGACGCCGTTCTCCGGATCGTGCTCGACGATGGGCGAGTCCACGATGATGGTGGCGCCCGTCCACCCCAGCTGCTCCAGCGCCGCCGAGTACACCAGCGGCTTGAAGGAGCTGCCCGGCTGGCGGCACGCCTGGAAGGCCCGGTTGAACTCGTTGGCGTCGAAGTCGTAGCCGCCCACCATCGCCGTGAGGTACTGGCGGTGCGGATCGATGGACACCAGCGCGCTCTGCAGCTCCGGCTCCTGCTCCAGCCGGAAGAGCGGCACGCCCTCGGGAATCTCCTTGTCCAGCTTCCGGTCGAACTGGACGTTGTCGTCGGTGAGCTCCTTCTTCACCACGTGGCGCACCACGATGACGTCGTCCACGTTGAGCACCCGCTTGGCCGAGGTGAGCATCAGCCCCGGGTAGTAGCCCTCGGGGTTCACCTTGCGCGCCCAGCGCATGCCCATCAGCGGCAGCAGGCCCTTGTGCGGACCCACCTGCACCTCCACGCCCTCGGTCTCCACCTTCGTCACCCGGGCCACGTACAGCTTGTTCTCCTGGAGCTGCTCGTCGCCCATGGCCTTCATCGACCTGTCGATGAACTCCTTGCGCTCCTGCTCCGTGGTCAGCTGCTTCACCGGCCCGCGGAAGCCCTGGCGCTTGTCGATGGCCATCAGCCCCTCGAGCACCGACTCCTGCGCGGCGCGCTGGCGCTCGCTGTCCATGGTGGCGAAGACCTTCAGGCCCTCGTTGAGCAGCATCTTGTTGGTGTAGCGCTCCACCAGGTTCTTGCGCACCTGCTCGGTGAAGTACGGGGCGAACTCGTGGAAGACGTCCTCCACCGGGTACACGTTCACCGGCTCGGCGTCCGCCTGGGCGCGCTCCTCCGCGGAAATCATGCCCTCGTCGAACATGCGCTTGAGCACGTACGAGCGGCGCTTCTTGGCCGCCTCCGGCTTCTTGAAGGGCGAGTAGCGGCTGGGCGCCTGCGGCAGGCCGGCGATGAGCGTCATTTCCCCCAGCGTCAGGTCGCGCACGTCCTTGCGGTAGTAGTTCTCCGCCGCGCTCTGCACGCCGTAGCTGTGGTGCCCGAGGAAGACGTTGTTGAGGTAGAGGTAGAGGATCTCCTCCTTCGTCAGCGCCTCCTCCAGGCGCCGGGCGAGGATGGCCTCGCGGATTTTACGCGTGAGGTTCTTCGCGGTGGCGCTCTCGTAGCCCTCGGCGGCGATGAGCACGGCCTTGGCCGTCTGCTGCGTCAGGGTGGAGCCACCCTGCACGCTGCCGCCCAGGCCCAGCTTCTTGGAGATCGTCTTGAAGGCGGCGCGCGCCGTGCCCAGCACGTCCACGCCCTGGTGGTCGAAGAAGCTCGAGTCCTCACTGGCGATGAAGGCCTGCACCAGGCGCTTGGGGATGCGCTCGTAGGGCACCACCTTGCGCCGGTGGTGGTAGAACTCACCGGCCAGCACCGCGTCGTCGGTGTAGACCTCGGTGACGATGGGCGGCCAGTACTGGTCCACCTTGGGGATGTCCGGCAGCCCCTGGGAGTAGTGGTAGTACACGCCCGCCACCGCAATCACCGCGGCGGTGGCGCCCGTCAGGCCCGCCCACGCGACGAACTTCAACAGGCGCACCCAGATGGGGCGCTTGGGCGGAACACCGTCGAGCACCAGCTTCGACTCGGAGCGATCGGTCTTCTCGGGATTCTGACTCATGAGGGTTCCAGCGCGGCGCGCTTGAGCACGTCCTTCAACTCCGGGGGCAAATCCGCCTCCACCGCCACCTTGCCCCCGCTAGCCGGGTGGGGAAACTCTATGAACTCGGCATGCAGGAACAGGCGTTTGAGCCCCCAACGGGCCCGCACATCCCTGTTGAAGCCGAAGTCACCGTATTTCTTGTCCCCGGCGACCGGGTGGCCAATGGCCGTCAGATGCCTTCTTATCTGATGAGTGCGTCCGGTCTCGATGACGCAGGAGAGGAGGGCTACCTCGCCCGATTGCTTGATGACCTTCCATCGCGTCACGGCCTCCTGCATGTTCACCCCGCGACGGGCCTTGGACTCGGCCGTCTGCTGGTGCTCAGCGAGCGGCAGGTTAATGACCCCCGAGTCCTTCGGCATCCGGCCTTTGACCAGTGTCAGATACCTCTTGCGCGGATGTCCGTTGGTGAAGAGTTCCGTGAAGTGGACCATCGCCGGGCGGCGCTTGGCGACGAGGATGACGCCACTCGTCTCCCTGTCCAGCCGGTGGGCGGGGCTGGCGGCGAAGTCGTTCCTTACCGCCTTGGGCCCCAGGTAGGCACGCACGTAGTCCACCAGCGTGCCGCCGGTGATTCCACTGCCGGTGTGGACGGCCATCCCACTCGGCTTGTCCACGGCCATCAGCCAGTCGTCCTCGAAGAGGATGACCAGCTCGCTGGGGTCCACGGGGGGAGGGGGTGGGGGTTTGCGCTCCTCGGGGGCGGCGGGGGCGAGGAGCTGCTCCTCGGTCCCCCGGATGGAAATGGTGTCGCCGGCGGCCAGGGGCTGCTCTGGCTGGGCCCGCTTGCCGTTTACCCGCACCTTCTTCACGCGAATCATCTTGAAGAGGTGCGAGGTGGGCACGTTCGCGAGCTTCTTGCGGAGGAACTTGTCCAACCGCATACCCGCGCTGTCTTCCTCGATTCGGAACTCGATCATTTGACTGGCGCACGGACCACAGCACACCGATAAATTCGGGTCCATGCCGAAAGCCCCCACGATTGAACAGCTCCTGCAGAACGGAAGCGCCGAGTGGAACCGCCTGCGCAAGGCCGGCAAGGTGCCCACCGAGCACACGGGCGCGACCTTCGCGCAGCTCTTCTCCGCCAACGCGGACCTGTCCGGACTGGAACTGGTCGGCAGCGAGTGGGAGCGCTGCGACCTGTCCAAGGTGAACTTCCGCGACACGGACCTCTCCAACGCCTACTTCCATGGTGGCCGCCTCCAGGATTGCGACTTCCGGGGCGCCAACCTGGAAGGGGCCACCTTCGAGAAGCTCAAGCTGCTGCGCTGCGACTTCACGGGCGCCCGGGGCCTGGAGGAGGCCGACTTCGACGAGGTGGACATGGACCGCGTCACCGGCCTGGACGGAGAGGAGCCCCCGCCGCCCCCGCCGCCGCCGGTGCAGGGGATTACCGCCTTCACCCGCGAGCAGCGCGACAAGGTGATGGGCCCGGGCTCCCTGCTGGCCCCCGCCTCCGAGCAGCAGCAGGCGGAGAACGAGCTGCCGCCCTTCAAGCCCCAGGACAACCCGGGCCAGCTCTTCTTCCGCGCCCTCAAGCGCCTCGGCTCCCCGCCGCTCTGGGTGCTGGACGTGTCCGGCCTGCGCCCGCTGCTGCCCACGCGCCTGCCCCCGGGCAGCTCCCTGGAGACGCTCTACCGCGAGGCGGTGAAGACGCGGCTGGAGAACAAGAAGCCCGCGGCGGACCCCGGCGCGGTGGAGCGGGCCCAGCGCTCGCTGCGCATGGGCGCCAAGGACTCCAACCTCGCCGCCATGTACCTGCGCGAGGTGGGCGTGGTGCCCTCCTTCCGCTTCTCCGCGGCCAAGGTGCTCAAGGACGCCCTGCGCGAGGAGCTGGCGGTGGATGACCTCACCGGCTCGGTGGACCCGCGCACCACCGGCGCGCTGCTCGAGCTGCGGCTGCCCCAGGAGGTGGTGGAGCACACCCACGAGGTGCGCCGCCGGCTGTCCGCCACCCAGCTGTACTCCGCGCTGCTGGAGGCCGGCTTCAACCCGGACAACAACTGGGAGGAGGCGCTGGAGTCGGCCGAGCCCGCCATGGAGCTGGCGCAGCTGGCCACCGGCGAGGACCGGCAGGCCCTGCTCGAGAGCTTCCAGGTGTTCTCCGCCCTGCCCGAGGAGGCCCGGCTGCGCCGGCTGGCCTACCTGGCCGAGGCCCTCGGCCACCTGGAGCTCCTCGGCCGGCTGCCCGAGGGCATGGAGCCGGCGTGGCTCTCCGGCCCCGAGACGCGCGAGTGCCATGACCGGGAGATGACGTACGTGCAGTCGCTGCGCGCCGAGGACATCCCCAAGAAGGTGGCCGCGCTGGCCAAGGCCGAGCTGGGCGTGCCCGAGGGCGAGGTGCCCGAGGAGAGCGAGGACGACCTCTTCGTCCACCTGCGCTGCGATGTGTGCGGCAAGGAGAAGCTCATCGTCCAGTCGCCCGCTGAAGAGTGACAGGCGGGTGATGGGCGGGTGATGGGCGGGTGACGGGGGGAGTGAACGTCCCGGGACACTCCCCCTGTCCCATCCGGTACACCCCCCGGACCCCTGGCCCCGCAAGTGGCCGGAATCCGGGGCCCAGGAGCGCGGCACGCGGAGTGCTTTGGGGTGGACACGTGAGCCCACGGGCTCATGCGTTCCTTCACCACACCCCGGAGCACTTCTCCATGAAACGCCTCCAGCTTCTCACGCTCAGCCTGTTCGCCCTCGCCTTCGGCCTGGTCACCGCGGGCTGTGGCAACCAGAACAGCGTCACCATCAAGCTCACCGACGCTCCGGGCGACTTCAAGGCCGCCGTCGTCACCATCTCCCAGGTCTACCTCCAGGGTGAGGGTGGCCGCGTGGTCCTCAGCAACGAGGCCACCACCACCAACCTCATCACGCTGGCCAACGACACCAAGGACATCGTCAAGGACGCCATCGTCCCCGAGGGCCGCTACTCCGAGCTGCGCTTCGTCATCTCCGGCGCCTACATCGAGGTGGAGCAGGACGACGGCAGCACGGCCATCTTCGCCACCTCCAACGACTACGCGGGCCTGCCCGAGGGCGCCAGCGTCGCCGGCATCCTGCAGACGCCCAGCTTCAGCACCTCCGGCGTGAAGGTGAAGCTCGATGGCGACGTGGAAGTGGCCGGCGAGCAGAAGGTCATCCTGGTGGACTTCGACGTGTCCCAGAGCTTCGGCAAGGAGCGCGGCCAGGGTGACAAGTGGGTGATGAAGCCGGTCATCAAGGGCGGGGAGATCGTGTTCAGCGGCAGCGTGAACGTGACGCTGGCCCAGGGCGAGGGCGTGACCCTGCCCACCCTGAACGGCACCGCCCTGACGCTGGGCAGCTTCCGCGCCACGCTCCGGAGCACCGAGACCGACCCGGATGGCGCTTCCGCTCCCGCCGCCGAGGAGATCGCCCTGACGGACTCCAACGGCGACGGCGTGTTCGAGGCCAGCTTCAAGTTCCTCGTCCCCGGCAACTACGAGCTGAGCTTCGCGGGCCCCGAGGGCGTGAGCTTCACCACCAACCCCGGCATCCCGTCGGCCATCACCATCGGCTCGGGCACGGACCAGTCGCGGGCCTTCGTGCTGACCTCGGCCTCCATCTCCGTGCGCTAACAGCGCCTCAGAAAACGGAAGAGTCCCCCCAGAAGTTGTAGTAACCTCTCCAGTAGTACCCCCCTCAGTAGTACCGGACGGGGATACGGCACGGCACCGTATCCCCGTCAGGTCTTTGCGGGGCTCAGAGGAGCGAGAGCTGCTTGGGCGCACCGAGTGCCCGCGCATCCAGGCCGTGCCCGCGCAGCACCTCGGCCAGCTCCTCGGCGAAACCGTGCAGGGTGATGACGTCCCGGGCGCCGGTGGCCTTCGCGTACCGCACCAGCGAGGGGCAGTCGGCATGGTCCGAGAGCGGGAAGGCCACGTCCGCGTTGTAGCGCCGCGTGGCCCCGGCCCCATCCAGCGCCCAGCCGGTGAGCACGGCGGTGGCGCGGGGCCAGAGCGGCGCGAGCGCCCCGCCCCGGTTGAGGTGCGGCGGGAAGAAGAGCACCTCGCCCGGCTCGACGCGGCCCTCGTAGCACCGCAGCGGCTCGATGGGGACGCCCAGCTCGCCGTAGAGCTTCGTCACCTCGTAGATGGAGGAGTGCGCCACCAGCGGGAAGCCGCGGTCCGCCAGGTACTTCATCGCCTCCTGGCTCTTGCCCAGCGCGTAGGCCAGCAGCACCGGGACGGCGCCACGCTCCAGGTGACGGCGCACCCAGGACTCCACCTGCCCCAGCACCTCCTCGCGCGGCGGGAAGACGTAGCGCGGGTGCCCGAAGGTGGACTCGATGACGAGCACGTCGCACTCGGCCACCTGGGCGGGCTCGGCGGTGAGCGAGGGCGCGAGGCTGATGTCCCCCGTGTAGACGATGCGCTTGCCGTCCTCGCGGGTGACGCGGATCTGCGCGCTGCCCAGGACATGGCCCGCGGGCAGCAGCTCCAGGGTGAGCGGGCCCAGCGCGAAGGGACGGCCATAGGGCACCGACAGCGGCGCGCTGAGGTTGCCCAGGCGGTGCGCCATGAGCCGCAGCGTGGCGGCGGTGGCGATGATGCGCTCGTGCCGGGCGATGTGGTCCGAGTGCGCGTGGCTGACGAAGGACAGCGGGGACTTGCGCTTCGCGTCCAGGGACAGCGGCGTCCCCGTCACATGCAGTCCGTTCCTTCGCAGCTCGACGCTCATGGGAAGCGCTGGGTATAGCGCTTCCCGGCGGGCATGCACGTCTTCTCGCCCTACTCGCTGGCCGGAGCGTCCGGCAGCCGGGGGGACGGGCGCGCGCGCACCCGCTCCCAGAGATGGCCTCCCAGCTCGGCCACCAACACGCCCAGGACGATGAGGCCTCCGCCCACCCACTCACGCGGGCCGAGCGTCTCGTAGCCGAGCGCCACCGAGTACACCCCCGCGAACACGGGCTCCATGGAGCAGATGAGCGCCACGCGCACCGCCGTGGTGCGCGCCTGCGCCCATGTCTGGATGCAGATGGCGAGCGCACTGGCGAAGAGCCCGCAGAAGGCCGCCGCGCCCACGAAGGAGGGCGTCCACTCCACCCGCGCCCCGGCGAAGGGCAGGCAGAGCAGGGACAGCAGGGACACCACCCACAGCTGCACCCCCACCAGCGCCACCACGTTCGACTTCGGCGCGTACCGCTCGGTGAGGAGGATGTGGAAGGCGTAGGCCAGCGCACAGCCCAGCGTCAGCCAGTCGCCCCGGGACAGGCCGTGCCCCGCGTCCAGCTCCGCGCCAGTGAGGTAGCGCATGCCCACCGCCGCCAGCACCACGCCCACCCACGAGAAGATGCGCGGCACCCGCCGGAAGAGGGCAAGTCCCAGCACCGGGACGAGCACCACGTACAGCCCGGTGATGAAGGCCGAGCGCGAGGGCGTGGTGGACACCAGCCCCACCGTCTGCAGGACGAAGCCGAGGAAGAGGAAGACGCCCAGCAGCAACCCCCGGCGCAGCGTGTCGGGGACGAACAGCTCGCGCCGGGCGATGGCCGTGAGCGCCAGCGCGCCGATGCCGAAACGCAGCGCGAGGAAGGAGTACGGATCTCCATGGCTGAGCGCCCCCTTCACCACCACGAAGGTGACGCCCCAGAAGGCGGTGATGAGGGCCAGGGCCCCGTCGGCCTGGAGGCGCGAACGGGCCTCGAGGTGGGGCGGGAGTCCCGTCGTCTGCGTCGGTGCCGGAGTGCTGCTCACGGGCTGCTTCTGGCTTACTCCTCGGGCTGATGCAATGGGGGAGGCCGCACCTCCCACCCCCGAGCCCTTGCCTCCCGTGCAAGCTCCCGCTGGAGCGCCCCGTCCACCCCGAGCCCGCGCGCCACGGGCGCCACCACCCGCCAGCGCACCCTCCCCTGCTCCGCATAGGCGAAGCCCCGGAGCCGGCCCCTCGCATCCAGGGCCACCACCGCCAGCCCCGCGCCCCGAGCGAGCCCCGGCCCCAGCTCCGCCGCCGCGTGGGGCAGGTGATGTCCCACGAAGACGAGCAGGGCCTCCTCCTCCCCCGGGCGCAACGGACGCACCGTCAGCGCGCCGAGCCACCGGGCCCGCCCACGCCGTGTCCACTCTGACGTTCCCCACGCACGCGCCAGGTGCCGGGCCCCTCGCAGCACGGGGCTCCGGAAGGCCGTGGTGCCCAGGCGCTGCGCGGCACGGAGCAGCGGACGCGCGAGCACGGGGACGGGCACCTCCACGCCCCGCGTCCGCACGCGGATGACCCGCCCCAGCAGCTCGGCGGAAGGGTCCTCCCTGCCCAGCAACGAGGCGGTGCGCACCGGGGACGTACCCGTCACGAGGTGCGCCGTCAGCCCGCCATCCGCCCGGAGCAGCACGGCGAGGTCTCCCGGAGCCACCGCCTCCGCCGCGCACCGGAGCACCTGGAGGGAGTCCCCACTGCGCAACAGCGGCCACATGCTGCGGCCCAGCCCTCGCACCCAGAGCGTCCCTCCCTCGGGGAGGTGGCGCAGCAGCTGCCCCACGGCTCCGGAATTCACGCCGCGCCCACGAAGTCCCGCGCGAAGACGCCCGCGTCCGGCGACTTGCGGCAGGTGAAGTGGAACAGGCCCCCGCGTCCGGCCAGCGCCACCGCGCGCGCCACCAGCTCCGGGCGCGACACCGTCCCGGGAGGTGGCCCGTACGCCTGTTGGAGCAGGAGGCGCACCGCTTCCGGGGCCTCCACGGGGCTCACCGACTCGGCGGGGCCCTTCACCACCCAGACGATGCGCGCCAGCCGGGCCGACGCGCACGTGGGCACCAGGTCCGCATCCGAGCGGAAGGGACTTCCATGCACCGTGCCCGAGGGCAGCAGCCCCACCGTCTCGTCCGACAACAGCGCGCCTCCAGCCGCCACCGCGGCACGCGCCAGCGTGGACTTGCCGGCGCCACTCGGGCCCACGATGACCAGGGCCTTTCCGGAGAACGCCACCGCCGCCGCGTGGAGCAGCAGGCCTCCCTGCCGCAGCACGCTCACCAGCACCGCCGCCCGCAGCGCCGCCTCGGCCGCGAAGGGATCCGCCGGGATGTGGGCCACCACCTGCTCCGCCTCCACCTCGACGGAGCCCCACTGGGGCCGCTGCGCATCCAGCAGGAAGCCCCGGGCACTGGCCTCGGGGGACGCGGGACGGGCACTCAGGCGCAGCCGGACCTGGCCTGCCTGCCCGGTGGGTTGGAGGTGGGACCAGACGCACCGCCGCTCGAGCAGCGGAACGAGCCGGTCCTCCACCTCGATGACGCCCTCCCCCGCCAGCACCTCACGCCCCATCAGAACTCGCCGTCAGGGGCCCGGATATCGCAGTTGGGCTCGCAGTCCTGTCCCTGGGAGGCGAAGAGGTTGGCCACGAGAATCTTCTCCGAACGGATCGCCGGAGGCCGGTAGGGCCGCTTGCGCTTCCTGGTCTCGTTGCTCATCGCCATCCCTCCTCAATACCAGATCTGCACCCGGCCACCACCGAGGTTGTCCCCCGCCGCGATGTCCGGCCGGCCGTCCCCGTTGAAGTCGGCCGTGGTCACGCTCACGCCCAGCGCCGCGGCGCCCGAGGAGATGATCCGGCCCTGGCTGAACCCTCCGAGCGACAGCTCGAACTCCGAGCCCGGGGTTGCCCGGTTGTAGAGCACCCAGACGGAGCCGCCCGTCAGGATGTTCGTCCCCGCGACGATGTCGAGCTTCCCGTCCCCGTTCATGTCGGCGCAGGCCAGCCCGTTGCCGAAGTTGTTGGCCCCCAGGATGTTGAGCGCGGGCGCGGGCGGATAGCCCACGGGCCCGCCATCCGCGTACACCAGGAGACGGTTCGCGAAGGGGTAGCTGATCACCAGATCCCGTCCCGGGCCGCCCACCAGGTCCACGTTGGCGCACGCCTCGGTACCGAAGCCATCGAAGCGGGTGTCGGAGCTCGTCGTCTGCGAGAGGGTCTGCAGGGCCGAGCCGGCCGGAATGGGAGCCGTGGCATCGACCACCGCCTTGCCCGAGAAGAGGTAGAAGCGGTTGAGCAGCTCGCGCGAGGCCGGCAGCGCGAAGTCCCCGTAGCCATCGCCCGTGATGTCTCCCAGCGCGACCACGCCACGCTGGCGGCCGAAGGAGTTGATGGCGGTGGAGACCGGGGGCGTCTCGCCGGTGAAGATGCGATCCGCCTTGGTGGCGGGGATGTGGCAGGACGTGCTGGCCACCGTGCAGACTGCCCCCGAGCTGGTATCCACCCGCAGGGCGTCCCACTGAGCCCGGCTGCGCCCGTAGAAGAGGTACACCCGGCCCAGGCCGCTGTTCTCGTACGAGGCGCTGAGGACCAGTTCTCCCAGCCCATCCCCGTTGATGTCGCCGATGATGCGCGTCGTGACGCCCAGGCGGCCAACGGGGATCGCCGTGGTCAACCCACGGAACTCGAGGGCCGTCGGATCCACCCCCTTCGCTCCGTCCCGGCCGAAGTAGAGGAAGGCCCGGCCGACGTTGCTGGACCAGCCGGACGCGCCCACGATGAGGTCCGCCTTGCCCTCGCCCGCCACGTCTCCGACGTTGCCAATGCCGAGGTCGACGCCGAAGAACTGCGCGGTGGTGTCCGGTGGAAGCAGCGTCTGCACCGGCACGGGTGCTCCGCCTCCCGCGGGGAAGAGATCCGTCCCCGAGTACACGTACACCGCGCCCCGGTTGGAGCCCTGATCGAAGTTGGCGACCACCAGGTCATCGCCCGGCGTGCCGTCCAGGTTGCCGGAGCCCACGAGGAAGCCGAAGCGGGTGCCGGCGCCCGGGTTGAGCACGTTGAGGGTGCGCAGGAAGTTGTCCAACGTCACGGGCGCGGCGATGCGGCTGTAGTTGCCCACCTCGTCGCGAGCGCGGAGCTGGACGGAGTAGGTGGTCAGCGGCGGCAGCGGCGTGAGGGTGAAGGCCGTGGTGGAGGCGGGCAGCGGCGTGGCGCTGGCCTGCTTCGCCTTGGCGCCGAAGAAGAGCGCATCCGTGGTGAGGCCGCCCGCCTGGACGACGTTCGTCGACCAGCGCAAATCATACCCCGCGGGCTCACCGGAGGCCGCGTCCGAGCCATCGTCCTTCACGGCCGTCCAGGTGACGGCCACCGAGGCGGTGCGCTCGGCCCCCGCCACGACGTTGGCCGACACCACCGGGGCCGCTGGAGGCCGGACGTCCACGGTGACGGTGGCGCTCCGGCGCGTCTCATTGCCGGCGGCATCGCTCGCCACGATGACCAGGGAGCCCGTCGTGCCGTGCGGCAGGGTGATGGGCAGATCCAGCGACTTGTCATTCGAATCGAGCACCACCGCCGGCTTCACCAGGTCCACGTCGTTGTAGAGGACGCGCACCGTGCCGTTGTTGCCCCCCGTCACCCGGAAGGCGAGCTTCGCCTCGGCGTCTCCGTCCGGGGTGAGGTCGGCGATGTAGTTGGCGGGCACGGGGGTGCGGAAGAAGGCCTCGTTGGAGTCGGCCACGAAGAAGAGCGCCGTCGCGGCCGGGACCACGCTCGCGAGCGCCGGCGCCGTGAGGTCCACGGTGATGCCCGAGGAGACGGAGGTGCTGGTGCGGCCGTCATCCATCTCGAGGCGAAGGGTGGTCGTCGCCGCATCCGGGAGCGTGACATCGAAGCCGAAGCTCCCGGTGGACGCATCCGCCGTGGTGGTGGCCTCGGGATCCGTCGCCGAGCCGCGGAACAGCCGGACCTGACGGCCCATGCAGAGGCTCGTCACGCCCTCGATGCGGTACTGCAGGCCCGTTGCCGACGGATTGAGGTCATCCTTCTGGGCCAGGGTGACCGCCGTCCCCGAGGGCCTCGTGAAGCGCTGGTCGCACCCCTCGAAGGTGACGTTGATGTTCTCCACGAGCACGACGGTGACGTTGCCCACCGCGTCGCTCACCTCGAAACGCAGGTCCTGCAGGCCGAGCACCAGATTGGTGGTCACGGAGCTCACCCCGTCAGCGCCCACGGTGGGAGCGGCGAGCGGCACGGGCGCCCGCCCATCCTTCGGGATGCTGGTGATGTTGACCGTCCGGCCCGTCGCACCGCTCACGTTGGCGCGCAACGTCACGATGGACGAGCTCAGCTCCGCCCCCGCGCTCGGGGTGGGCGACACCAGCACCAGCACGGGCGGCTCGAAATCCACCGTCGCCGTCCGCGTGAGGACCGTCTGGTTGCCCGCCTCGTCCGTGGCCTGGATGCGGAAGGCGTACTCCGTGAGCCCCGAGGTGGGGAGCGTGAAGTGCTCGGAGATCTTCAGCGAGGCGGGCGTGCTCTTGCGGAGCTCGCCCAGCGGCGTGACGTTGATCTCCACGCCTTCGGGCCCCACGTCGGGGCTCGTCCGGGCGGAGAGGAGGACCTGGTAGCCCGCGGTGGCGGCGTCCGCGTCATCGGAGGGGCCGAACACCGTCTTGTCCACGGGCGAGACGTCCGCGAGGACCGGTGGGAAGCGATCCAACCGGAACTGCGAGAAGGCAGCGAGGTTGAGCGGATCCAACGGCGCGGGACTGGAGAGCTTGTTGGAGTTACCCGCGGCGTCGGTGATGACCGCCACCAGCGAGTAACGCGCTTCCACCGTGTTGGGCAGGCTGGAGAGCGGCACCCGGGCCACGCCACCGGACACGTCCGCCTGGCCGAAGAGCGTCACGCCCATGGCATCGCGCACCTGCACCTTGCGCCCGTCCTCCACGCCGGTGAAGGACACGGTGACGGTGGGAGGAACGCCCGAGGGCGATTCCATCAGGTTGAGCTGCCCGTCTTGGTTGTCGTCGTCGTCGAAGACGATGCTGGTGACGCGCGGGCGGACCGAGTCCACCACCAACGAGACGGCGGTGGTGTCCGTGAAGCCCGTGTCGTTGAGCACCGCCTTGAGGGCGTACTCGCCATCCGGGTAGGTGAAGTCCGCCACGAAGGCGGGCACGTCGGTGGCGAGCGTGTAGAAGCCCGAGCCATCCCGGCAGGGCGTGGCCGCCGGCACCAGGGGGAGGCTCGTGCAGATGTCCACGCGGCCTCCGGCGGCGGCTCCGGCCAGCGCGTACTGCAGGGGCGCCTGGATGCCGGGCTGCTCGGTGTTGCGATCCGAGGCCAGGTTGAAGCGGGTGGACGGCACGGGCCGGAGCAGCGTCAGGGTGCGCGCCGCGGTGTCCACGGTGAGCAGCTCCGTGGCACACGCCGCCACGCCGGTGCTGCTGGCGAGGGTGGCGCGCAGGGCGTTCGCGCCCTCGTTGAGCTCCACGGCGGAGAAGACCAGCTCCTGGGCGGAGCCCGAGGCGGTGACCGGCAGGGAGCCCACCTCCCGAGTGCCCTGGAAGAGCTTGAGTTGCCCGGCGCTGCCCGCGGACACCGACACCCGCACGTCCACCGTGAGCCCGCCTGCGGAGCGGACCGTCCCGTCCCCGGAGCCCAGGGCCCGGCCCGCGGCCGGAGCGACGATGGCCAGGTGCGCGCCCGTGAGGCCGAGCGTCAGCGCCTTCTCCCGCGTGGTGCTGTTGCCCGCTTCATCCGTGGCCTTGACGGACAGCGAGCACGTCCCCGACGCGGGCACCGTCACCTCGCGCAGCAGGGCAAGGCCCGAGGCATCAGCCACCGTGCGCACGTTGTTGCCCGGATCGCACCCCGTGAGCGCCACCGTGGCGAAGGGGTCCGTGCGCGCCGAGACGATGACCTGCGTGCCCGGCAGCGCGGAGGTGTCACGCGTCTGGGTGCCCAGCACGCCGCTCCCCGCGTCCTCGCTGGAGACGGACACCAGCACCTCGGGGCTCACGGTGTCCCGCGTCACGGTGAGCGCCTGGCTCACCCCGAGCGTCCCGCAGTCGGCGACGAGCCGGTAGGCCCCGTCCGAACCGAGCGCGGCCGACACCTCGGCGCTGCCGCCCACCACGCTCCCCGTCACGCTCGTCTCCACCCCGGAGGCATTCCGCAGGCGGACCGTGACCGGGCCCGTGCTCGTCTCCACCCGCACGGACAGGCCCGAAGCCGATACCGCCGCGCCCGGCAGGGGCGAGACGATGCGGCACGCCGCGCGCCCGGTGCTCACGTTCACCGTCGCGCTCTTGCACGAGGACGGCAGCGCGGGATTGCGCACGCAGGCCTGCACCGCGTTGCTCCCCTCGGCGAGCGACACCCGCCACGTGGCGAGCCGGCCGCCCCCACCCGCCGCCGCGGTGGCCACCCGCACCGGCGTGCCGGGCGTGCCGGTGACGGTCGTGGAGAACTCGATGACCGTCGCCGGCTCCGTCGCGCTCGTCGTCGCGGTGACGTCCACCTGGATGCCGTTGGAGGCATCGCCGTCGGCATCCACCACCGAGGAGGGCGTGGTGAGCTCGACGGTATGAGGCGTGGGCGCCACCACCACGTCGAAGGGGCGCTCCACCGGATTGCCACCGGAGTCCGTCACCCGCAGCGTGTAGGGGAAGAGGCCGCCCTCGGGCACCACCACCTCCGGGAAGGAGACGACGCCTCCGGACACGGTCGCCGACAACGGCGTCTGGCCCTCGCGGGACAGCGTGGCCACCGTGCCGTCCTCGCAGCAGCCCACCACCGCCTCCACCTTGAAGGTCGAGGAGGCCACGGCCGCCACGGGCGCCGACAGCTCCACGCGCGGCGCCACCGAGTCCAGGGTGAAGCTGCGCTTGGAGCTCGCCACGTCCTTGTCGCCATAGCGCACCACCGCGTAGCACTCGGCCACCTGCGCCTCGCACGCGGCCTCGGTGAGCGTCACCGGCACCTCGGTGGTTCCACCCGGCGCCACCGTGAAGTCCGCCGTGGGAATCCCGCACGCGTTGCCGCAGTACAGCGTGCCCGCCCGGCCCGCCAGCCCGCTGGTGCGCAGCTTGAACCGCACCTGGTAGCCCGGCGTGGACGGGTCCACGTCATCCGACTCGCGCAGCACCTGCCCCTCGGCGGGGCCGGAGATGTCCACGCTCCACGACTCCCCGCCCACCGTCACGCTCTGGCTGAGCGTGGCCGTGCGCTTGGAGCCCGCCTCCTCCACCGTCACCCGCAGCACGTTGGTGCGCCCCGGCAGCGTCACCGTGGGGAAGCGCACCTGGCCCCCGTCGATGAACGCGGCCGCCGCCTCGCGCCACGAGGGCTCTCCGGGCAGCTGCACCTCCAGCTTCGCCCGGGCCAGCGTCACCGCGCGCCCCGACGAGTCCGTGGCCACCGCCACCACGTCGTACTGGAAGCCGCTGGCCGCCGGGTCCGCGTCATCCCCCTGCGCCAGCCGCTGGCCGTCCACCGGCTGCGCGAACGCCACCGCCAGCTCCGACTCCACCGGCGGCGTGCCGCACGTACACCCCGCCACCCACAGCGCACACACCGCCAGAATCCACTTCCATCCCGCTCGATGCATGAGTGCCTCTCGCTGTACCCGGCGCGGACCTCCCAGGCTCATGGCCCGAGCACCAGCACCTTCTTTTCCACCAGCAATTTCACGAAGGAGGCCGTGTCCTCCCGGCATTGCGCCGGCTCCACCTCGAACTCCTCACACAGCACGGCCACGATGTCGCCCACCGTCCGACACCCATCGACCAGCTCGAGGATGCGCTCGGCCACCTCGGAGGCCTCACCCCGCTCGTCCTCGAGCGTGTGCAGGGTGTCATCCGGGCCCACCGCCAGCATCCGGTCTCCCACCCGCTGAACCCCCGCCTCCGGGTGCAGGCGCGGCACCGCCTCCATCACGTCTCCTCCGCGCGCGTCCACCCAGGCCCCCTTCACCCGCCAGCCCTCGACGAAATGGGTGGGATGCTACCCGGTCCCGCAACCCCGGGCCAGGAACGGCGCCCGCTCGCTGGCCCTGTTGTCGACCATCCGGGAACCGCTATGACGTGAGGTGCGCACCGCCCGGTACGGTGGCGCGAGGAGACAGGAAATTTATGAGCACGACGTCAGAGGGCCAGTTAGTCCCCCAGCGGGGCTGGTGGAGCCGCAACTGGATATGGGCGGCGCCCGTGGGATGCCTGGGGCTGCTGTTCTCCTGCTGCGTCCTGGGCTTCCTCATCTTCGGCGCCACCACCTGGCAGTCCCTGCGGGGCTCGGGTGTGCTCGTCGACGGGGTCACCCAGGCGAAGCAGTCCCTGGAGGTGCGCGAGGCGCTCGGCGAGCCCATCGAGTCGAGCATGATGCCCCAGCAGTACTCCATGCACTCCGGGACGGATGGGGGCTCGGCCAGCTTCGCGGTGGGCCTGAAGGGCCCCAAGGCCAGTGGCACCCTGTACGGCGAGGCCTACAAGAAGGGCGACGAGTGGACGTTCACCACCCTGAAGGTGGAGGTGCCGGATCACCCGGTCATCAACCTGCTCGGGCCCTCGGTGGAGCCGGCCCCGAAGGCAGTCCCCTTCAACCCCAGGTCGCTACCGGACGTGGAGCCCCTGCCCGAGGACGAGGCGCCCGCCCCACGTGAACCCGGAGAAGGCAAGTCGGGACAGGGCAAGGAAGACATCGAGCTCTGATCCATTTCCCCTCAATTTCCCCTCTCCCGCCGGGAGAGGGACGGGGTGAGGGTATCGGGTGAACGCGGGTTGAACCCCGTGCCCCCACTCCGGGCCACGGATTGAAGAACGGACCCAGGCACCCTCACCCCGACCCTCTCCCGAAGGGAGAGGGGACAGCGGGGACAGCGGGGATATCAACGAAGAAGGGGCGGCCGCGAGGAGTGTTTCCCCCCCGCAACCGCCCCTCCCGTGGACCCAGAGGCCCGGAGTGCCTAGCCCTTGGCCTTGTGGATGGCCTCGCGCAGCGCGGGCAGCACCTTGAAGAGGTCGTCCACCAGCCCGTAGTCGGCCACCTGGAAGATGGGCGCCTCAGCGTCCTTGTTGATGGCGACGATCGTCTTGGAGCTCTTCATGCCCGCCAGGTGCTGGATGGCTCCGCTGATGCCCGCGGCGATGTACAGCTGCGGCGCAACCACCTTGCCCGTCTGGCCCACCTGCAGATCGTTCGGCACCCAGCCGGCGTCGCACACCGCGCGCGAGGCGCCCACCGCGGCGCCCAGCTCGTCGGCCAGCGCTTCAATCTCCTTGAAGTCGCCCTTGGTGCCGCGGCCACCGGACACCACCACGCGCGCCTCGGTCAGCTCGGGACGCGCGCTCTTGACCTCCTTGAAGTCCACGAACTTCGTCTTGCCCGTCTCCACCTTGGGCGAGAAGGCCTTCACCTCGGCGGCGCCCTGGCCCCCCGCGACCGCGGGGAACTCGGTGGCGCGCAGCGTGAACACCTTCACCGGCGTGGTGAGCTTCACCTCGGCGAACACGTTGCCCGCCCACATGGGCCGGCTGAACGTCACGTCCGCGCCCGCGCCGTTGAAGCCCATCACGTCCGTGGCCATGGCCGCCTGCAGGCGCGCCGCCACGCGGGGCATCAAATCCTTGCCCTGCGCGGTGGACGCCATGCCCACGTAGTTGGCGCCAATGGACTTCGCCAGCTCGGCGATGGCCGGGGCGTACGTCTCGGCCAGGTAGTGCTCGAACTCGGGCGCCGCAGCGGTGTGCACCGCCTTGGCTCCCAGGCCCGCCAGCTCCGTGGCCACCTTGGAGGGATCCTTGGAGAGCAGCACCAGGTGCAGCTCCGCGCCCGCCTTGTCGGCGAGCTGCTTGCCCGCGCCCACGGCATTGAGGGTCGCCTTGCGCAGGTTCCCGTCCGGCTGCTGCTCCGCAACGATGAGAACGATCGGCATGTTCAGCTCCAGATTCTCGAAGAAGAGGGGGAACGGGCCCCGGTCAGACCGCCTTGGCCTCGTTGCGCAGCTTGTCCACCAGCGTCGCCACGTCCGGCACCTTGATGCCGGCCTTGCGCGGAGGCGGAGAGGCCATCTTCAGCACCTGCACCTTGGGGGTGACGTCCACGCCCAGCTTCTGCGGCGTCAGCTCCTCGATGGGCTTGCTCTTGGCCTTCATGATGCCCGGCAGGCTCGCGTAGCGCGGCAGGTTCAGGCGCAGGTCCGTGGTGACCACCGCCGGCAGCGTGCACTCGAGCGTGGCCAGCCCGTTGTCCACCTCGCGCACCACGCGCACGCTCTTGTTGTCCGCGCCCACCGTCAGCGCCGGCACCTTGTTCTTCTCCTGCTCGCTCTCCAGCGACTCCACCTTCGAGGCGAACGTGGCCTGGCCCCAGCCCAGGAACTCGGCCAGGTACTGGCCCACCTGGTTCTGGTCGTCGTCGATGGCCTGCTTGCCCAGGATGACGAGGTCCGGCTTCTCCTTCTCCGCCACCTTCTGCAGCAGCCCCGCCACGCCCATCTGATCCAACGGGCCCGTGTGGTTCACCCACACCGCGCGCGTGGCACCCATGGCCAGCGCGTGCCGCAGCTGCTCCTGCACTTCCTTGCCGCCGATGGAGACCACCACCACCTCGCCGCCATGCTTGGCCACGAGGCGCAGTCCCTCTTCGACACCAATCTCATCGAAGGGGTTGATCTTGTACTTCAGCCCCTCCTGCACGATGCCCGAGCCGTCCGGCTTCACCTTGATCTTGGACTCGGGGTCTTCCACGCGCTTGGCGGTGACGAGGATCTTCACGTCCTTCTCCTTAGAGCGGGTACTCCCAGAAATGGCGCAACGGGGCGCACGTTCATGACGCAACGCGCCGCGTCGCGGGGCGGTGATCTACGCATCAACACCCCGCATCGGCAACGGAGAAGCGTCTGCAGCGGACAGTTTTTCTTCCCTACTTGAACAGCTCGCGCGCGATCACGAGGCGCTGCACCTGGCTGGTGCCCTCGTAGATCTGGATGAGCTTGGCGTCGCGCATGAGCTTCTCCACCGGGTACTCCTTGATGTAGCCGTAGCCGCCGTACACCTGCACGGCGTCGGTGGTGACCTTCATGGCCATGTCGGCGGCGAAGCACTTGGCGTAGGAGGACTGCAGGGAGGCGCGCTGGCCCTGGTCCAGCAGCCACGCGCTCTGGTGGCACAGCAGGCGCGCCGCCTGGATGTTCATGGCCATGTCGGCGAGCATGAACTGGATGCCCTGGTGCTCGCGGATGGGCTTGCCGAACGTCTTGCGCTGGGCGGAGTACTCCAGCGAGTGCTCGAGCGCGGCGCGGGCGATGCCCACCGAGAGGATGGCGGTGATGGGACGGCTGTTGTCCAGCGTCTCCATGGCGATGCGCCAGCCCTCGCCCTCCTCACCGATGCGGTTGGCCACCGGGACGCGCACGTCCTCGAAGGTGAGCGCCACGGTGTCGCTGGCGCGCTGGCCCATCTTGTTCTCGTGCTTGCCCACGGTGAGGCCCTTGGGACGGCCCTCCACCACGAAGCAGGTAATCCCCTTGTGCTTCTTGGCCTTATCCAGGGTGGCGAACACCGTGTACTGGTCCGCGTGGCCGCCGTTGGTGATGAAGCACTTGGCGCCGTTGAGCACGTAGTGGTCGCCGTCGCGCACCGCGGTGGTGCTCATGCCGGCCACGTCCGAGCCCGCCTCCGGCTCGGTGAGGGCGAAGGAGGCCAGCTTGAACTTCTCGGTGAAGGGCCGCAGCAGCCGCTGCTTCTGCTCCTCGCTGCCGCCCACGATGATGGGCAGGTTGGCCAGGTCATTGGCCGTGATGGAGGTGGCCATGCCCGCGCAGCCCCAGGCCAGCTCCTCGTAGGCCAGGAGCTGATCCAGGTGCGTCAGACCCAGGCCACCGTACGCCTCGGGGGTGGCCATGTTCAGCAGGCCGTTCTCCCAGGCCGACATCATGACCTCCCGCGGAAACTGGGAGGTCTCGTCGTGGTGCGCCGCCTTGGGGCGGATGACCTCGCGGGCGAACTTGCGCGCCGTGTCCTGCAGGGCACGCTGGGATTCGGTGAGCTGGAAGTCCATGGGTCCTCGCTGATGTGGGAGAGGGGACTACACGCCCCCTGATTCCAGAATCAACGAATACCCCGGACCGGAGAATTGTGCCAGCGCACCGCGCCCGCCAGGGCCTACGGCTTGGCGGACTTGGGGACCTTCTCCCAGTCGGCGAGGAACTTCTTGATGCCAATGTCGGTCAGCGGATGGTTGGCCAGCTGGGTGATGACGCTGTAGGGCAGCGTGGCCACGTCGGCGCCCATGCGAGCGGCCTGCAGCACGTGCACCGGGTTGCGGATGCTGGCCACCAGCACCTGCGTGGTGAAGTCGTAGTTCTGGTAGATCTCGATGATGTGGGCGATGAGCTCCATACCGTCCTGGGAGATGTCATCCAGGCGGCCCACGAAGGGCGAGATGTAGGTGGCGCCGGCCTTGGCGGACAGCAGCGCCTGGTTGGCGGAGAAGCACAGGGTGACGTTGGTGCGGATGCCCTCGGCGGTGAGCGCCTTGACGGCCTTCATGCCCTCCACGCCCATGGGAATCTTCACCACGACGTTGTCGTGAATCTTGGCCAGCCCCCGGCCCTCCTTGATGAGCTCGGGAGCCTCCAGCGAGACGCACTCGGCGCTCACGGGGCCATCCACGATGGAGCAGATCTCACGGATGGTCTCCTCGAGGCCGCGGCCCACCTTGGCCAGCAGCGACGGGTTGGTGGTGACGCCATCCAGCACGCCCATGGCGTGGGCCTTGCGAATCTCCTCCACGTCGGCGGTATCGATGAAGAACTTCATCTCGTCCCCTCTCCAGGTTCAGGTCAGGCGGTAAGCCTGTAATGGAAAACGCGCGGAGGCAGGAGGTGCGCTCCAGTCTGCCCGCCGGGCGTGCAGGCGCGTAGCCGATGCCCCCCGGTGCGTCAAGCTGGCAGGCCCGGGCGGGCTGGGGGTACAAGGGCGCTCCATGGCCCGCGCCTCTCGAAGCACCGCCCGGAAGCCCCGCCTCCGCGCCATTCCCGGACACGCCACGCCCGCTCCCACGCCCTCCCCCGCCGCCCCCGGCTCCGAGGACGAGCGCGAGGCCACGCTCGCCTACGCGCGCAGCGTGCTCGAGGCCGAGGCCCAGGCGATTCTCGGGCTGATGGGGCGGCTGGACGGCGCCTTCCTGCGAGCGCTCGAGCTGGTGCGCGACGCGGTGCAGACGGTGGTGACGGGCGTGGGCAAGGCGGGGCTGATCGGCCAGAAGCTGTCGGCCACGCTGGCCTCCACCGGCATCCGCTCCGTCTTCCTGCACCCCACCGAGGCCGTGCACGGGGACCTGGGCCGGGTGGGCCGCGGCGACGTCATCCTCGCCCTGTCCAACAGCGGCGCCACCGAGGAGCTGGTGCGGCTGCTGCCCTCCTTCAAGCGGCTGGGCGCCCCCGTCATCGCCATCACCGGTGACGCGGAGAGCCCGCTGGCGCGCGGCGCGGACGTGGTGCTGGACATCGGGCGAATTGAAGAGGCCTGCCCCATGGGCATGGTGCCCACCGCCTCCACCGCAGCGCTGCATGCCATCGGCGACGCGCTGGCCATGGCGGTGCTGCGCGCCCGGCCCTTCGGCTCGGCCGAGTACGCCCTGCTCCACCCGGGCGGGAAGATCGGCCGTTCCGTCATGCGCGTCTTCGAGCTGATGCGCTCGGGGCCCGCCAACCCCGTGGTGCGCGACACCGCGAAGCTCTCCGAGGCCGTGGTGGTGATGACCAACACCCCGGGCCGGCCCGGCGCCACCAACGTGGTGGACCGGCAGGGACGGCTGGTGGGCATCTTCACCGACGGAGACCTGCGCCGGCTCGTCGAGCAGGGACGGACGGACTTCGACGTGCCCATCCGCGACGTCATGGGCAAGCGGCCCCGGTGCGTGGGCCCCGAGGTGCTGGTGCTCGAGGCCACCAAGCTGATGCGCGAGTTCCGCGTGGATCAGCTCCCCGTCGTCGACGCCGAGGGCAAGGCCGTGGGCCTGCTCGATGTGCAGGACCTGCTCGCCGCGCGCTACTTCTGAGAATCTTCCAGCGCCATCATCCCCGCGCCGGAGCCCGCGCCCCGCCCGGGGATTTCACGTATTGACAGAGGCTTCTCATACACGGAGTGTTGAGACTCCAGCCGCTGGTGGCTGGCGATTGCTTGGAGTCGCTCCATGACGAAGAAGAACCTGATGGTGGTGGCGGTGTTCGTCGCTGGCCTGCTGGGTGGTGGCACGGCGGCGATGGCGCTCTCGCGCGCTGACATGGCGCCCTGCCCGATTGACTTCACCTGCCGCGACAACTACGGCCGCTGCATCCAGTGCCCGGAGTGGTGAGCACGCAGTGAGGCGCGGGAGACCGCGTGCACCCGGGACGGCCCCGGACGCACGCGGTCACCCACGGTGCTGGCTCACGGCTGGACGCGGCACTCGTTGATGTAGAGGTACTCGGAGAAGGACGTCGTCCGTCCCCAGATGTAGGCGCTGCTGCTGCCACACCAGCACTCCCAACCGCCCACCTGGTTGGTCATCGAGGCATCCGAGTAGAAGGCGCGCTCGTAAGCCTGACCGTTGCACGCGGGGAGCGCGTCCTCACGGGTGCTCATCGCCGACTCGGGCTCCTGGGTCTCGATGGGGGCACCACAGCCCACCGCCATGAAGGCCACTCCCAACACACCACCGATGATGTTCGCTCGCATGATTCCTCCTGAATGGACATGCCGTGTTCGCGCGGCTCATCGACGGTAGCACGAGGTCTCACTCTCCGTGAGAAACCAGCAACACGCGAAGCAGAAACACCACTGCGGGGTGTGAGACCTCTTCTGGAGTCTCTGGCTGGGAGCCCACCGCGCCAGGAGCTGGCTACTCGGGAGATGGCTGCGGCGCCGGCACCTGCTTGCGAACCTTCACGCGCATCCGCGGGTGCTGCGGATCCTCCTCGACCTCCACGTCGATCTGCGCCCCATCGCCCTCCTGGCGCCGCAACTCCTCGATGAGCCGCCGCCGCGCCAGCTCCCGCTCCTCGGGCGAGGCTCCGGCGCGGAACAACCGGTGGCCCACCACCCCGAGCAGGTTGTCCCGCACGCGCCCCTCCAGGTTCGTCACCTCCACTGGAAGGCCGGCGAGCTCGGGCATGGCGCGCAGCCGCTCCACCGCGTCGCCCCCCTGAGCGAGCCGATCACCCCAGACGTCCACCACCAGCGTGACCGGCCCATCCGGGGTGCGGCGCAGCATGACGCCGACATCCACCAGCCGGCTGGACTCGGACACGAAGGCCTTGGCCACCCTGTCGCCGAGCCCCGGTGGCACCTCCTGGCCCGCCGGCAGCACCAGCCGGATGCGCTTGCCCACCTCCACCTTGTACTCGGCGGAGACCTGGGTGGCGCTCACCAGGACCAGCAGGAGGCCCACGGCCGTCGCGTACCTCCACAAGGGAGAGCGGACGCGCCGGGCCCGGCGCTCCACCCGCGTGTCATAGGCGGCGAGCAGCTCCTGCTCGAGCCGCGCCCGGTGCTCCGGATTCGCTGGCGGCTCGCGGCCGCGAAGCGCTCGGGAAAGCTCTTCATCCGTCATTGGCCAGCTCTCCTCTCGCCGGGCCGGCATCCCACCGCGCCCGCAGCTCGCGCACCGCTCTCGAGGTGCGCTGTCGGACCGCCGCCTCGCTCAGTCCCATCACCTGGGCCACCTCCGCGAAGCGCAAGCCGTCCCCGAAGCGCAACATCAGCAACTCGCGCGTCTCGGCCGGCAGCCTCGCCAGCTCCGAGCGCACCCGCTCCGCGTCCTCCTCCCCCATCAGGCGCTCGAGCGGCCCCATCCCCGCGTCGGGCACGGCCGCGGCGGCCTCCTCGGGCACCAGCCCCGCCCGGCCGCGCACGTGGTCCACCAGCGCGTTGCGTGCCATGAACAGGGTGTACGAGAGCACGCTGCCACGCTTCGGATCGACACGGTCGAGCGATTCGAGCAACCGGAAGAACACCTGCCCCACGAGGTCCTCGGCGTCCGCCGCGCTCGGGACACGCCGGTGGACGTAGCGCGAGACCGGGCCATACAGCGCCCGGTACAGGTCCCGGAAGGCCTCACGGTCCCCGCGCTGGCTCCGGAGGACCAGGCGGGACAACCATGCATCGCGTAAGGGCCAGGGAAGTCGGGGCATTGCCAGGGTCTCCCGGGTCCCTATTCCTTCTTGATGATCTTCACCACCTTCTTGACGACCGTGCCCTTCTCCCCGTGGAGCTCGCGCTCCAGCCGGCCCTCGCCCTTCGGGCGGTCCTTCGGGTCGAGCGTGGAGACCTGGATGTCCGCCGTGGCCAGCACCGGGAACCCATCCCGGAGCGACTGGGGGATGTCGGCCTGGGGCACGGTGCTGCCCCACAGGTCCATGGTGAGCTCCTGCTGGCCGGACGTATTGTGGCGCATCACCCGGACCTGGCGCTCACCGCCGCCGGCGGCCATGAGCGACTCGACCAGCTTCTCCGCATCCGGAAGCTCGCCGCTCGACTCGGCGAGGCGGATGGCCACGCGCGTGCCCGGCTCCTGGCTCGGCGGGGACGCGTGCACGGTGAAGGAGAAGAAGCAGAGAGCGGCGAGGATACGGGTCCACATGTTTGCGCGCATGGTGCGCCTCCTTTGGCGTTGAGTGCCGCCAGGAATTACGGAGCACGCGCGAAAGTGTGACAGCGCTCAGGAGCCGGTGGGCTCGCCCTGCCCGCCCTCGCCCGCCGCGAGGGGTGGTGCCTCGGCCCTGGCGGGCTGCGTCAGCAGCGCACGGGCGGCGATCTCCGTGAGCGTGTAGAGGATGAAGGCGTCCTGGTCGTCGATGGGACGCTCGTCCTGCAGGGCGTGGATCTTCTTCCGCCGCTCGTTGAGGGCCGAGAAGATGTTGTCCTCGAAGCGGCCGATGAGCCGGTGCTGGCGGCAGGCCCCCACCAGCTCGCCCAGCGTCGCACGTCCCACGTCCTTGTTGCCCACGCTCGTCACGGGTGGCTCATGGGCGGCCAGCAGTCCGCGCAGCAGCCGCTCGCAGCAGCGCGCGCACGCCACCACCACCTTCTGCGGCTGGCGTTCCTCCAGCGCCAGACGGGCCGAGGCCAGCTCCTGCAACAACTCGAGATCATGGGTCTGCCAGGTGAACAGCGAGACCGGCAGGGCGAGGGTGTCCGTGCCCAGGGAGGTGAGGGTGAGCTGCGGGCCGTGCTGCTCGTCCACCACGTCCAGGTAGCCGAGCGCTACCAGCTTGCGCAGCCGCAGGGTGAGATCCCTCGCGCCAATGGCCATGTCGTTGATCATCACCGCCGCCACATCGCTGCCACTCTGGGCCACCAACTGCAGCACCCGGTAGTCGAGCGTATCGAGCGGCGTGCGGGTGGACGGCAGAGGCCGGGCCTCGCCAAGCGCGCTCCGCGCCGAGAGCACCCCCCGGGGATCGAAGCCCACCAGCCAGCTCTGCTGATGCAACACCGCTGGCAACAGGCCCACCCCCACCACCGCGAGCAGCAGATCGGCCCAGAAGCTCGGCAGGGCGAAGCGCTCGGGCCAGACGACGAGCAGGAAGCCGTCGAGTGCCACCAGGACCTGGAAGAGGTTGCAGAAAACGGGGTAGAGACGCAGCAGCGCGCGGTGCTGGTACACCGAGACGTCGGTGAGGCCCAACCGCACCAGCACCAGCACGGCGGGGTAGGCACCCGCGAGCACGAACAGCCCGCCCAGCCGCACCAGCAGCCGCACCTGCGCCAGCGCCGAGGCCTCCACCCAGACTGGGAAGGTGAGCCGGGCCACCAGCGGTGTCGCCACGCCCAGCGCCACCACCGCCAGGATGACCGCGGCCCGCCTGTCGCGCAGGGCCCCCAGCTCCAGATGCTTGCGTCCGGCGTTCGCCATGGCCGCACAGCATAGCCCCGGAGACAGGACGCCTGTCCCCTCCCCCACTCCCGCGGAACGGCCGCGACGCAAGTCACGCCCCCCCAGGTGCTGCCGGCCTCCCGGCCGCGTTCTTCACGAACTTGTCCAACTGTTGGACAACTTTTGCGACACCGGTCCCGGAGCGGTCCCCCTGCTTTCGCGATGAGGCCGGACCTCCAAGCCAAGCAAAGTAATTCCGTTCAGGGGGGGGAAGGTCCCGGCCGCGCTCGGGAGCAACTGGTCCTACTGTCGGACCAGTCGGCACGCCGCTCGGCCAGAAGGTGCCCTCCGCGTTGCGGCAAGAGCCCCCTGAACGGATTTACTTCGTATGGCTTGGCTTCAGAACGGCGCAGGGCTTTCGAGCTCGAGGCGCGCGCCCGTATGCGGATGGATGAACGTCAGGGCCTCGGAGTGGAGCAGCAGGTGCGTGTCGTCACCGCCGTATAACCGATCGCCGGTGACAGGCGCACCGAGGCCGAGCGGATGCGCGGCATGGACACGAAGCTGATGCGTGAGCCAGGTGCGGGGCCAGAGCGACACCCGTGTCCGGGAGCCGCTGCGCTGCGTGACGCGCCACTCGGTGATGGCGCGCTTGCCGTGGAGCGGGTCCACGAGTTGGCGGCGACGGTCCTCCCGGTCGGTCCGAAGCGGCAGCTCGATGACGCCCTCGTCACGGGCGACGTGGCCGTCGAGCCATGCGACGAAGCGCCTGTCGGCCTCGCGCCGCGCGAACTGCCGCTGGAGCGCCGCGTGGGTCTCGGGGTCCTTGGACAGGAGCAGCAGCCCGGAGGTCTCGGGCTCGAGTGCGTGCACGACGAGCAGTCCGGACGCCTCCGGGTCCCGCCGCCGCAAGCGGACGAGCACCGAGTCACGTGAGGACTCGTGACGGCCGGGGATCGACAGCAGGCCGCGAGGCTTGTCCACGACGAGCAACCACGCGTCCTCGTACACAATCCTCGGCTCATCCACCGGGCCCGGTGCCGCGCCGGGGAGCGGCTCCAGGGCGACGGGCAATCCCTCGAGCATGTACGGCAGGACGCCGCCGCACTTGCTCCGGCACGCCGGGTAGTACACCCCCGCGAGCCGGCCGCCCGTGAGGGGTGGTGCACCCCACCAGAACTCAGCGAGTGCCAGCGGCCGAAGTCCATGGCGGTAGGCCTGCGCGAGAAGCTTCGGTGCGGCGCAGTCGCCCGCGCCTCCCGGCGGCGGCTCGGGCGCGAAGAGCGCTCCCAGGGGCCGGCTCTCGCCACGCGCATTCGGGATGACGTAGCTCTCGGCGATCTGCCGCCACAGTTGCCGCGAGCGCTCGGCGCGCTGGTGTTCGATCCCGGTGCGTTGCGTGTCGAGCGCTCGCAGGGCCGATACCAGGACCTCACGCTCCTGCTGGTGCGCGGCCTCCAACTGCTGACGTTCCGCGGCGTCAGCCCGGCTCTCCTGCCCGAGCGTGTGAAGCGCCGCACGGCGCTCATCGTCTCCGGCCTCTCCGTTGGCCAGACGCTGACGCGCGTCGTGCCGGAGACCCCGGTTCGCCTCATGGCGAGCACGCATCCCGGCGATGGCGGCCCCATGGCGCTCGGTCATCTCCGCGAGGCGCGCGCGCAGTTCGAGCGCCCCTTCCCCCCCGGTCAGCTCGGCGTGACGCTCACCGAGCGCTCGCAACTCCGCCTCGCCAGCGGGCAGGAACGCATCACGCGCGATGGAATCGAAGAGGGGCGGGGCAAACCCGTCGACCTCCCAGCGGCCGTCGAGCATGCCCGAGAACCCGCGGAGGTAACCGACGCGGCCATCCGGAGCCGCGACGACCAGCACACCGAACATCTTGCCCTGGCCGGGTGCGTCGAGGGCACCGAGGTCGAGCCCGCTGGCGAGGCCCCCGTGGCGCAGGAGCCGCTGCAGCTCCTCGGCGGCCCGGCGCGCCAGGGCATGTGGCGGGCTGGGAGCGAACGGGTCCGTGAGCCGCAACGGCACTTCGGCTGGAGCTGGCTGCGGCTCGAAGTACGTCACGGGAAGAGACACGGGAACCGGAGTGTAGCGCCGCTGCGGCCCCGAGGCTCAGTGCCTCGTACGCACGCGGTTGTACTCCTCGATGGTCGGAGGGTACTCGTCCCAGAAGTCGAGCGAGCCGCTGTTCCCCAACAACGTCTCCTGCCGCTTCTTCTCGTCCGCGTCGGAGGCCACCATCCCGAAGCCATAGGTCTTCTGGGAGCCCAGGGCCTCTCGCAGCGGCGCGAGGGGCAGCGAGACCTCCACCCGGTAGCCACGCTCCGTCTTCGACCAGGTGCCGGCCCCGGCATATTCCTCGTCCACCTCGCGCACCTGCTCTGGCGCACCCTGCTTCCAGAGGCGGAGCTGGACCTTCCCGTCCGCGGCCAGGAGCACCCCCAGCTTGAGGTGGGCGCGCGGCCCCTTGAAGTCGAGCTCCAAGTGGTCCGAGTGCACGGCTGGGCCGTCACCGGCGGGCTGGAGCACATCGTCCTCGACCTCGGCATGGAACCGGAGGTCTTCACCGACACGCATCGCCTGCCACGTCAGGGAGAGGTCCTTCGCATCCCGCCAGTTGTCGAGCCCCCAGCTCACGTGGCCCAGCGCGTAGGCGTGGACTGTCAGCGCGGCCGCTGCCCCCGCCGGAGCCGAGCTGGCCTCTTGAACCGGGTAGGACTCGCCACTGTCGACATGCAGTCCGGCCGTCTCCACGAAGGCCATGTGGTCGGGCCGCTCACGGGAGATGCATTGCGTGCCGCCCCGGCTTCCCCTGAAGCCGCAGATGGTGCAGGTGAAGCAGTAGCGAGCCGCGTCCAGGGAGAACACATACTGCTGCTCATCCTCCCCCAGCAACGTGCCCAGGTTGAGACGCTCCACGTTGCCGTTCTTCACCGTCAAGGCGCACGCGGATTCGTCGTGCTCACCCGAGGAGGTGTCCAACACGAGCACGCAGACGCCATCGCCGTGACACTCGTAGAGCGTCGGCTTCACGGCCTCGTTCCCTTCCGAGTCACAGACCTTCCGGGCCTTCGCGAGCACGGCCTCGGGGATGCGGCCCTTGATCTTCGGCTCGGCGGGCACACGTTGGCTGTTGAGCCGGCGCTCGAGCAACGCGTGGTGCGTGGGAGACAACCACTCCCGTTTGTCGGAGGTGATCTTCGATCCATCCGGGGAGAGGGTCATGACTCGCCGCCGCATCAGCGCCGCACCGAACCCCACTTCCCTGCGCCGCCCTTCTGGATCGTCCCCATTGTTCTCCTCCAGGCTGGCCAGTCCGACGAACTCCACCTGGCGAGGACCGAGAAAACGCGCCTTTCCCCCAATCAGGTCGGTCTCATCCGAGGAAGCCCCCAGCGGCTTTCCCTTCCGGTCGGTCACCGACAGGGTGGTCGAGTAACAGGTCCCCACGAAACAGGGCCCGAGCGATTCGGTGATGGACCAGACGCAGAACTTGCCGCCACAGATCAGCCGGCGATTCGTGGTCAGGCCATCAGGAGACCCCTCGACGAGCCGTTCGTCCGGCTCGGTGGAAGGCTCCTGGGCCCGCCCCGCCCCGGAGAAAAGCAGGAGGGACAGCAGCACAGGGGAGAACAAGGTCTTCGGATTCATTCGCGTTCCTCGCCGCATCCCACTCCAACCATCCGGACCAGGGCTCTTCAGGGATGCGCTTGCAGAACAGAACAGGGGCACCTTCCGGCCGCGCGGTGCCGACTGGTCCGACTGTCGGACCAGTTGCTCCCCATCGCGACCGGAACCTCCCCCCTGAGAACCTGCTTCAGCTGTATCAGGAGAGCTTGACCGGCAGCTGCTTCGGCCCGCGCATGAGGATGCCCGTGCGCCACTTCAGCGACTCCGCCGGCTTGGCCAGGCGCAGGTTGGGAAAGCGGTTCACCAGCGTCTGGATGGCGATCTGTCCCTCCAGCCGAGCCAGCGGCGCCCCCAGGCAGTAGTGGATGCCCAACCCGAAGGACACGTGCTTGTTCGGATCGCGGCCCAGGTCGAGCGTGTCCGGGTTCTTGAACTGGCGCTCGTCCCGGTTGGCCGAGGCGAGCACGGCGAAGACCAGGTCCCCGCGCGGAATCTTCACCCCGCTCACGGTGAGGTCCTCTCGCGCGACGCGCTCGGTGGCGATCTCCACCGGGCTCGCGTAGCGCAGGAGCTCCTCGACGGCCGGCTCGATGAGGCCGGGCTCCTTCCTCAGCCGCTCCAGCTGCTCCGGATGCTGGAGCAGGGCGAGCGTGCCGCCGGAGATCAGGTTCACCGTGGTCTCGTGCCCGGCCACGAGCAGGAGGAACGCCATGCTGACCAGCTCGTCCGGGGACAACTTGTCACCCGCCTCCTCCGCCTGGATGAGCGCCGAGAGCAGGTCATCTCCCAGGGACGTGCGCCGCTGCGCGATGAGCTTGCGCAGGTAGCGGGTGAACATCACCACGCTCGGGATGGAGAGCAGCACGTCCGTCATGTCCGAGTTCGAGACGAGCCGGTTGGACCAGTGCTGGAACTTCCGGTAGTCGCCCGGGGGGACGCCCAGCATCTCGGCGATGATGGTCACGGGCAGCAGGAACGCGTACTCCTCGACGAGATCCATCGAGCCCTTGCGCGCGGCCGCGTCCAGCAGCTCGTCCGACACGGCCTGGACGCGTGAGCGCAGCCGCTCGATGAGCCGCGGCGTGAAGGCCTTGTGTACGAGCGTGCGCAACCGGGTGTGGTCCGGCGGATCCCGGCTCAGCATGTTCTGCACGAGCGGGGTGAAGAACTTGAAGAACCAGGGCAGCTTCGCCCGCTGCTCCGGGGTCATGCTGCCGAGGCGATCCTTGCTGATGCCTCCGTGCTTCAACACCTGGGCGACGTCGTCGTAGCGCGTCACCAGCCAGCCCACCTCGTTGGCCGGGCCCTTGATGCGGAAGACCGGCGCCTCCTCGCGCAGGCGCGCGTAGAGGGGATACGGGTTGGCCTTGAAGCGCTGCGACTTGAAATCGGGCTGCGTCAGGGTCTGCATGTAGGGCCTCCCTCGGGAGGGTCTAACACGGCCCGGGCAGGCTCGCGGAGCCGCATCCGGACGCGGGCCCCGCGAAAGCTCCCACGCGCCGCATGCGCTCGGCCGGGGCTCGCAGTCCCGCCTCGTCGAGGTGCCGGGCCGCCCAGGCCTTCGCCGCGTCCAGGTGGGCGACGATCGTGTAGGGCACGGGCGGCGGCCTGAAGTGGAAGATGACGCTCATCGTCAGCACCACCGTGGGCGAGGTGATGACGTAGGCGAGGCCCAGCAACGTCTGGCGCATCAACGCCGCGTTCGCCTCGAGCCACTCCACGTGCCGCTGCCGCTGCTCGGTCGACAGCAGCCACAGGGCGCTCAAGTCGAAGATGCAGAGGTGGGGCTCGCCCCGCTGCAAATATTGAGTGGACCTGTCGAGGTAGGCCTCGAAGGCCTGGCGCGAGGGCTCGCCGGAGAGACGCACGCCCAGCAGAGGCCAGTGAGAGTCATCGAAGAAGAACGGGGCCGCGCGGTTCATGGGAACCAAGATGTGGCGGCGGTCCCGTTCTTCAGCAAGGTGTGCCCGTGTGTTTTGCCCTACCCGAGGGGTCGGGCACCGTCTCAACGAACTTCTACAACCCAAGTGCCACGGCTTCTTCGGGTTGTAGAGGTTCTCGGGGTTGCTGGCTCAGCCTGGCGTTACTGGCTCAGCTTGGCCTGCAGCGCGGCGCTGGCCGCGTACTCCGGCGCGGAGGCCGCCAGCTTCGTCCAGAGCGCCTTCGCGCCCTTCACGTCGCCCTTGGCCTTCAGCCTCTCGCCCAGCTGGTCCACCGCCGCGGGGTCCGAGCCCACCGCCACGCCCCAGATTCCTTCCGCCGTGTCCTTGCCCAGCCCCATCAGCGTCCACGCCATGCCCGCCCGCACCCGTCCGTCCGGACGCAGCGGCATCACCTGCCGGTACGCCGCCAGCGCCTCGGCGTAGCGGCCCTTCGCCAACAGCTCCTCGCCCTGCTCCACCGTCTGCGTGAGCTGGGCCTCGAGCTCCGGCGTGCGCTCGACGTTCTGCATCGCCTGGATCGTCTCTTTCGAGAGCGCCGGCGCCATCGGTCCCGCCTGGCCACCACCCGCCATCGGCCTCGCCTGGCCGCCACCCCGCGGGCCACCACCGGCCTGCGCCATCATCGGATTGGCCGGCAGGTCCAGCTTGGAGGCCCGGATGTTCCGGTCCTCGGCGCGCGAGGCCTGCCACTTCTTCAGGCCTCCGGCCTTCACCGCCTCGTCCGTCATGCGGCCCAGCTTGCGCGCCAGCTCCGCCCGCGGCGAGCCCGGGTTCGCCGCCAGGAAGGCCTCGAAGCCCTCGTGCGCGGCCTGCAGCGCCTTCAGGTCCTCACCCTTCGTCTCGTACAGCAGCGCCGAGTGCCCGAAGAGCGCGTCCGCGGACGTGGGCTCCACCTCCAGCACCCGCTCGTACGTCTTCAGCGCTCCCGCCGCGTCCCCGGAGAGGAAGAGCGCGTTGGCGCGCATCGACTCCACCTCCAGCACCGGCTCCAGCGCCGCGCGCGCACAAGCCGCCGCGCCCGCCGTGTCGCCCTTCTTCGCGCGCTCCACCGCCGCCGCCGCCATCTCCTCCACCGGCGACATCGCCGAGAAGCCGCACTTCGCCTCCGCGGCGCTTTGCACCGGCGTCTTGCCCAGCTTCTTGCGCTGCGCCAGGAACAGCTCGCGCGCTGCCTTCGCCTTCTCCTCCGCCTGCTGGAAGTAGGGGATGGCGTCCGCCGGCCGGCCATTCGTGTAGTAGAGCTTGCCCAGCGACGAGGCGATCTCGAACGTCTTCTCCCGCTCGCGCAGGCCCTGCATGCTGTCGAGCTGCTCGAGCAGCTCCGCCGCCGAGGGCGGGGCCCGGCCCGTCATGGGCGGGTGGCCCTCGGGCATCTGTCCCGGGGCCGCGCCATTCGAGGCCCCCGCTCCCGAGCCGAAGGAGGGATGGCCCTCGGGCATGCCCGGGGAGGAGGCGGCCGGACGCTCGGACTGCGAGCCAAAGGGCGGGTGACCAGCGGGCAGGTTGGTGGGCTCGGCGGCGAGCAGGGCCGCGGCCGTCAAGGCGAGGGAGAGGGTCATCACTCGGTTACCGGGAGAAGGGTTTCAGGCCACTGGGTGGCCGCGCACCGGCGCACATCTTGAGGGGCAAGCTGGGTGAGCAGCTCCACCACCGTCATGCCCAGCACCGGGTGCTCCGCATCGGGAGCGAGCTCGGACAGCGGCTCCAGGGCGAAACGGCGTTTGTGCAGCTCGAGGTGGGGCACCTGGAGGTTGGGGTCCGCTACCACTTCCCCATCCCACAGCAGGATGTCCAGGTCGATGGGACGGGGTCCCCAGCGCGGTCCCTCGGGCTGGCGGCCCAGGTCGCGCTCGATCTGCTTGAGGATGCAGAGCAGCCGCTGCGGGGGCAGCGAGCACTCCAGCGCGACGACGGCGTTGAGGTAGTGCGGCTGCGGCGGACCCACGGGCGCACTCTCGAAGAGAGAGGAGCAGCGCAGGACGGCCACTGCATCGATACGGGACATCGCCTCCAGGGCGGAGACGAGTTGGGCTTCGCGGTCTCCCTCATTGGAGCCCAGCCCTACATAGACGGTGGCGCTCAAGGCCCCATCTCAACAGGGTTGGCCAGGGTCCCGATTCCCTCCAGCTCCACTTCCACCACGTCCCCGGCCACCAGCCGGCCCACCCCCGAGGGCGTCCCCGTGCTCACCAGGTCGCCCGGCAGGAGGGTCATGATGTGGGAGATGAAGGACACCAGCCTGGCGGGGCTGAAGACCATGTCGGAGGTCCGGCTGTCCTGTCGCACCTGTCCATTCACCCGGCAGAGGATGTGCAGGTCCGCCGGGGACAGGCCGGTGACAATCCAGGGCCCGGCGCAGGCGAAGGTGTCGTAGCTCTTGGCGCGGGTGTGCTGAATCTCGCGGCGCTGGATGTCGCGGGCCGTCACGTCGTTGATGCAGGTGAGGCCCCAGATGGCGCGGGCGGCGGTGGCCTCGTCGGCGTTCTTCAGGCGCTTGCCGATGACGAGCCCCAGCTCCGCCTCGTAGTGCACCTCCTGGCTCGCCGGGGGAAGCTGGATGGGCGAGCGGTGCGCGTTGAGCGCGCTGGAGGGCTTGATGAAGAGGAGGGGCTCGGCCGGGACGGGCTTGCCCATCTCCTCGGCGTGCTTGCGGTAGTTCTGCCCGATGCACACCACCTTGGAGGCCTCGGAGGGCACCAGCAACTGCACCGCGCTCAGTGCCACGCGCCGGCCCGTGTCCTCTCCGCCGGCCCACGGCGCGCCGGAGAGCACCACCACCTCTTCACCCTCGATGCGGCCGTGGTGCGCACGGCCCTCCTGCTGGAAACGGCAATAACGCGTCGTCATGACGTCCTCTGGAAGCCGAGCACGTCGGCCATGTCGTAGAGCCCCGGCGTGCGGCCCGTCACCCAGCGTGCGGCCCGCAGGGCCCCGAGGCCGAACTGGTCCCGGTTCGTGGCCCGGTGGGTGAGCTCGATGCGCTCGCCCTCGCCAAAGTAATACACGGTGTGCTCGCCCACGACGTCTCCGCCGCGCAGCGTCTGCACGCCAATCTCCTGCTTCGGGCGCGCGCCCATCTGTCCGTGCCGGGCGAAGGTCAGGTCCTCCTGCCCCCGTCCCAGCGCCGAGGCGAGCACCTCGGCCAGCTTGAGCGCCGTGCCCGAGGGGGCGTCCTTCTTCATGCGGTGGTGCGCCTCGAGCACCTCCACGTCGTAGCCCTCGCCCAGCACGCGCGCGAGCTCGGCGGCCATGCGGATGACCACGTTCACGCCCACCGAGGTGTTGGGGGCCAGCACCACGGGGATGGACTTCGCGCTGGCGGCGACCTCGGCGCGGGACTCGGGGGTGAAGCCCGTGGAGCCGATGACCATGGCCACGCCGCGCTCGGCGCACTGGCGCGCGTGGGCCACGCTGGCCTCCGCGCTGGTGAAGTCGATGACCACCTGGGCGCGCGCGCTGTCGAGCACCCGGCCGAGGTCCTCGCCTCCGGAGACACCGAGGGCCTCCAGGCGCGAGGCCTGGCGCGCGGTGGCCCCGGCCAGCTCCAGGTCCTTGGACTCACGGACGAGGCGCAGCAGCGTGCCGCCCATGCGGCCGGTGACTCCAGTGATGACGGTGCGGATCATGGTGTCCCTGTATCGACCCTCACCCTAACCCTCTCCCAAAGGGAGAGGGGACATCCACGGTGAGGACCCAGGTGAGTCCCTCTCCCTCTGGGAGAGGGTCGGGGTGAGGGTATGCGCGCCTCGGGTTCACCCCTGGACGAGGCCCAGCTTGCGCAGCTCGGCCTCCAGCTTCTTCGCGTTGGTCTCGGACATGGGGACGAGGGGCAGGCGCAGCTCCGGTCCGAACAGTCCCAGCTTGTGCAGGGCCCACTTCACGGGAATCGGATTGGACTCGATGAACAGCAGCCGGTGCAGCTCGTTCATCCGCACCTGGAGCTCCCGCGCCTTGGCCAGGTCCCCGGCGCGAGCGGCGGCCACCAGGTCCGCCATCATCCGCGGGGCGACGTTGGAGGACACGGAGATGACGCCCTTGCCGCCGCAGGCGATGAAGGGCAACACGGTGAAGTCATCGCCGGACAGGAGCGTCAGCCGCTCGCCGCACTTCTCCACCAGGTCCACCGCGCGGGCCAGGTTGCCCGTGGCCTCCTTGATGGCCACCACCTCGGGGAAGTCGCACAGCCGCAGCGCCGTCTCCGGCAGCAGGTCCACGCCCGTCCGGCCCGGCACGTTGTAGGCGATGATGGGGAAGCCGGGATGGGCCCTGACCACCGCCCGGAAGTGCTCCACCAGGCCCGCCTGGGTGGGCTTGTTGTAGTACGGCGTGACGATGAGCGTGCCGTCCGCGCCGGCCTCGCGGGCGCGCTTCACGTTCTCAATGGTTTCCGCGGTGCTGTTGGAGCCCGCGCCGGCCACCACCGGCACCCGGTCCGCCGCCTCCTCCACCGCCACGCGGATGGTGCGGAAGCGCTCCTCGGCGGACATCGTGACCGCCTCACCCGTCGTGCCCACGGGGATGAGCACGCTGGTGCCTCCGGCGATCTGCTGCCGGACGAGCGCACGGTAGGAAGCCTCATCGAACGCCCCCTCCCGGAACGGGGTGGCAAGCGCGGTCATCGAGCCTTCGAAAGTCCTCATGCTGCGGCTTATATGTTCAGGGCCGCTCGCCGCGCCAGAGGTCCTCGACGCTCTCCCGCTCGCGCACCACCCGCCAGGCGTCCCCGTCCACGAACACCTCGGCCGGCCGGGGCCGGGAGTTGTAGTTGGAGGCCATGCTCATGCCGTAGGCCCCGGCGGTCATCAGCGCGTACAGCTCGCCCTGCTTGGGCAGCACCAGCTTGCGTTGACGGGCCAACACGTCGGTGGACTCGCACACCGGCCCGACCACGTCCACCTCCACCTCCTTGCCACGCCGCTGCACGACCGGCTGCAGCCCGTGGTGGGCGTCGTAGAGGGCGGGGCGCATCAGGTCGTTCATGCCCGCGTCCACCACCACGAACTGGCGGGCCGGCGTCTCCTTGCGGAAGAGCACGCGGGTGACGAGCACGCCAGCGTTGCCCACCAGCAGGCGGCCCGGCTCGAAGATGAGGGTGGCGCCGGTGTCGCCCGCCGCGGCAATCGCCGTGCGCGCGTACTCGGCGGGCGTGGGGGGCGTCTCCTCGGTGTAGGTGATGCCCAGGCCGCCGCCGATGTCCAGGTACTGCAGCGCGTGCCCCTGGGCCTTCAGCTCCTTGTAGAGCCCGGCCATCTTGGTGAGCGCGGCCTTGAAGGGCGCGGTGCGCGTAATCTGCGAGCCGATGTGGCAGTCCAGCCCCACCGCCCGCAGGCCCTTCATCTTCCTGGCGCGGGCGTAGAGGGCCACCGTGTCCTCGAAGGGGACGCCGAACTTGGACGTCTTCAGGCCGGTGGAGATGTGACGGTGGGTGCGTGCGTCCACGTTGGGATTCACACGCAAGGCGAAGGGCGCGCGCTTGCCCTGGGCGCGGCCCACGGCGTCGAGCAGCTCCAGCTCCTCGGGGCTCTCCACGTTGAAGAAGAGGATGCCGGCGGAGAGGGCCTGGGCCATCTCGTCGGCCGTCTTCCCCACCCCGGCGAACACCGTCTTGGCGGGCGGGCCGCCGGCGGCCTTCACGCGGGCCAGCTCACCGCCGGAGACGATGTCGAAACCACTGCCCTCCTCGCCCAGCAGCCGCAGCACCGCGAGGGTGGAGTTGGCCTTCACCGCGTAGCACACCAGGTGCGGGTGCTTGCCGAAGGCCTCCGTCACCACCCGGAAGTGCCGGCGCAGCGTGGCGGTGGAGTAGACGTAGACAGGGGTGCCCACCGCATCGGCAATGGCCGGCAGGGGCACGTCCTCGGCGTGCAGGACACGCTTGCGATAGCTGAAGTGATTCACGGCGTCCCAGCGTCAGGGGGAGGATTCGAAGGAGGCGGCGGCCGCTGCGCCTCCCGAGGGGGAGCGGGCGGCCGGGGCGGCCCCTTGATACCACAGGCCGCCGCGCCCACTGCCCCGAGTACGACGAGGAGACCACGAAACCGCGACATCACACCTGCCTAGAAGCGGATGCCCAGGGTGCCGCGGATGGCGTGGGCCGTGGCCAGGTCCACCCGCGAGTTCACGTCCGCCTCGTTCAGGCCGGCGAGCGGGAAGAGCACGGACCAGTCCACGCGCGCCACGAACCCATCCTCCGTCTCGTAGCGGGCGCCCACGTTCGTCTCGAGGCCCAGCATCCGGTCCGTGAAGGACGGCGTGGACTCGGCGTAGATGGACTGCGAGTAGATGGCGCTGCCGAAGAGGTCGAAGCCCTGGGTCAGCGTGTAGCGGATGGTGGGCTTCACGTAGAAGGCGTCGGTGACGGTGCCCACCAGCTCGCGCCAGAGGATGTTGTCCACGCGGTAGGCGCGGTTGAAGCGGAAGTTGCGGATGGCGTTGTCGCGGCAGCCGCCGGTGCCGCACTTGAACTGCGGGCCCTCCACGTCGCCCGGCTCGGTGGAGCCGTTCTCGCCCGTGCCCTGCGTGCCCGGGTAGGCACCGAAGCCCGGCGCCCGGTCACCCGAGGCGAAGCCCAGCTCCATCTGCAGGTTGAGCTGCCCGTTGAGCAGCCGGTACTCGCCCACCGCCGCGCCGCCGAAGGACAGCACGTCCAGCGTGTGGTTGAAGCTCGCGTCGCTCACCTCGGCCGCCGTGCGCGCCAGGCCGTTGATCTGCCCCAGGTAGGCGGCCAGCTCCAGCTCCACGCGGAAGTTGCGCTCCTCGTAGCGCAGCCACACGTCCGGGATGTAGAGCGTCGCGCCGCGCGGGACGAACAGGCCCGGCTGCACCGTGCCCTCCGTGTCCACCGCCGGGCTGTAGCGCTGCGTGCGCCAGCTGAAGTGCAGGCCGTAGTTGAGCACGCCCTGGTTGTTGTCCAGCTTGGCCCGCACCTGCTGCGGGGTGTCCCGGCGCGCCACCGCCAGCACCCAGCTGTGGCTGTCATCCGCGCTGGAGATGTCCACCGGCTGGCTCTGCTCGCCGTTGGGATAGGTGTAGATGCCCTCGTCGTTGAACTCGAACATGGGCGTCACGTAGAAGCCGTCGAAGGGCTCCGTGACGAACATGACGCGGTCCACCACGTCGCCGTAGTCACACTCCAGGCAGTTGCCGTCGTTGCGCAGCACGCCCAGGCCCCAGTGCGCCGTCATGCGGCCGAAGCGCAGCAGACCCACCGGCGTGGACACCTCGCCGTAGGCCTCGCGCACCATCACCGAGTCCTTGAGGCTGTTGATGGCCGAGCGCGGGGACACCTGCCCGTCATTGAAGATGTCGAAGAGGTAGAAGTCCTGGTCGGCGCCGCTCAGGGGCGAGGAGCCCAGGATGACGTTGTCCAGCGCGTCCACCTGCAGCTTCACCCGCACCTCCTCGGAGATGTTGAAGGTGGGCTCCAGGCGCAGGCGCATGTCGGCGAAGGACTGGGTCTTCTCCGTGGGGCGCGGCGAGGGGAAGAGCCGGCTCTCCAGGGGCTTGCCCAGGCTGAACTGGTGGTAGAGGTTGGGGCGCAGCCGGTAGTAGCCGTCGAGGGTGAAGATCTCGAGCTTGCGCTTCTCCTCGACCCACTCCTCCTGCCAGTCGGTGGCGAGCGACTGGGTGGCGAGCTGGGCGCGGATCTCCTCGCGCATCTCCTGCTTGGCGGCCTCCACGCGCTTGTCCACCTCCTGGCGGATGCGCTCCTCGGTGGAGTCGGCGCCCTCCGGGGTGGAGGGAGCGGCGTTCTCCTGGGCGGGAGCCGGCGACCCGGACGGGGGCGCGGGCGTCTGGGCGGTGGCCGTGGCGGAGGCGACGAGCAGTGCCGCCAGCAGGGCGTTGGACGACATAGGGGATTCTTCTCCGAGGCCGCGCGAGTGCGGCGGGTGCAAAGGGCGGGCGAGTCAACCGGACCCGGCCGGGGGTGTCAACGACGGCGAGAAGTTGTCTTCCGCCGTCCGTCCGGGGGTTTACGGCCCGGGTGCTTCGGTTGGCACTGGGGACAGCAATGGGTGGTGCGGCCTCCCTGGGGGAAGGACTGCACGGTCGTCCCGCACCGGGCGCAGGCCGTCCCGGCGCGGCCGTAGACGAGGAAACGGTTCTCCGCCCCATCCTCCAGGTACGCGGGCTCCTCGCCCTGCTGCTCCTCCAGGCCGAAAGTGATGGAGGCGTGGATGGCCTCGGCCAAGCGCTGCCACTCCTCGGGCGAGAGCGAGCCGGGCTTGCGCGCGGGGTGCAGGCCGGCGCGGTAGAGCGCCTCCGCGGCATGGATGTTGCCGAGCCCCGTCACGCGGCCCTGGTCCATCAGGGCCACCTTGAGCTCCTGTTTGGAGGGGCCCACGGCCTCCTGGAGCTGCGCGGCGGTGAGGCCATCGGCCAAGGGGTCTCGCCCCAGCTCCTTCACCGCGTCCAGCTCGTGCAGGCGCGAGGCGGCACACGGCTCCATGCGGCCGAAGAGGCGCGAGTCGGCGAAGTGGATGACGTCGCCGGAGTCCAGGTGGAAGCGGGCGCGGCTGTAGGGGACGGCGGCGCCCTCGGGGCGGCGGACGAAGCGGCCCGTCATGCCCAGGTGGGCCATGAGGCCCCAGCCGCCCTCGAAGGTGAAGAGGAGGTATTTGCCGCGCCGCTCCAGCGACAGCAGGCGGCCCCTGAGGGAGGCGAAGTCCTCGCGGCGCGCCCCGCGGAAGACGCGGGAGTCGTCGGCCTCGGCCCGTACCACGCGGCGCCCGTCCAGCCAATGGACGAGGTTGCGCCGGGCGATTTCGACTTCCGGAAGCTCGGGCATGCGGGTGTGCGGCATAACACCATGCGCGCGCCCCACGCATTTCTTACTTGTTGCCGCCCGCACATCTGCGCGAAACAACACCCCGACACACGGCGAGCCCTGAGTAGAAGGGACGCCTTTGTTCAACGCCACTTCTCCCCATCCGGAGGCCCTCACATGGCCGAAATCCAGAAGAAGTACACGCCCATGCAGTTCACCCACCTCAAGGGGCTCAAGGGCATCAGCGACGCGGTGCTCGAGTCGCACTTCAAGCTGTACGAGGGCTACGTCAACCGCACCAACAAGCTCACCGAGCTGCTCTCGGGCATGCAGGCCAAGGGCGAGGCCCTCGGCTCCAACCCGGCCTACGCCGAGATGACCCGCCGGATGGGCTTCGAGTACAACGGCATGGTCCTGCACGAGTACTACTTCGGCAACATGAAGCCGGGCGGCTCCAGCACGCCGGGCGGCAAGCTGAAGCAGGCCATGGAGCAGAGCTTCGGCTCCTATGAGAACTGGCTGGCGGACTTCAAGGCCGTGGGCACCTCGCCGGGCATCGGCTGGGCCGTCACCTTCCAGGATCCGCGCACCGGCTGGCTCTCCAACCACTGGATCACCCTGCACGAGAACGGCAACATCGCCGGCTACACCCCCATCATCGTCATGGACGCCTGGGAGCACGCCTTCGTCCCGGACTACAAGCCGTTCGAGCGCGCCAAGTACGTGGACGCCTACTTCCAGAACATCGACTTCGACGCCTGCGAGGCGCGCCTGAAGAAGTAGTCCTTCAGCGCTTCGCGGCTGTGACGGCGGGTGGGCACCTCACGGGCCCATCCGCCGTTGTCGTTTGGACGCTCAGGCCTTCTTCTTGCCGCGGGTGCGCGCCGGGGTGCCCACCGGCTTCTTGCGGGGCGTCCGCTCCCGCACCTCACGAGCCGCCTGCGGGCGCAGCCGCAGACTCCCCCCGGTGGAGAGCTCACTCACCTCACCACGCACGGCCGCCCTGCCCGCCCGGCTGGCGCGCGGCACCTCCTGCTCCACGGGCGGTGGAGCCTCGGGAGGCAGCTCGCGGACGCCGTGCTTCTGGGCCCGCCGCTCGAGGAAGCCGAGCAACCGCTCGCGGTGCGTGTCCTGGTAGCGCTGGGGCTCGAAGTCGACGGTGCGGGCCTCGACGGCGCGCAGCACGGCCTCCACCTCGGTCTCCACGGGACGGGGCCCGGGCATGGACAGCTCGGGGAAGCTGTCCTGGGAGATGAGCTCGTCCGCGTAGTGCAGGGTGGAGAGGACGAGGCCCCGCCCATGCGGCCACACCACGCACAGGTGCCCCTTGAGGTGCATCACCAGCCGTCCGATGCCGGCCCGGCCCGAGGCCCGCAGCGCCATGGCCAGCGTGGCGAAGGGCCGCAGCGCCTTCTCCCCCGGCATCACGTGGTAGGTGGTGTCGAAGAGGATGGGATCGATCTCCGACAGCTCGATGAAGTCCTCCAGGTCGACGGTGCGGCTGGCCTGCGGATCGAAGGCCTCGAGCTCGCCGCGTGTCACCTCCACGTAACGGCCGGGGCGGACCTCGTAGCCCTTCACCACGTGCTCGAAGGGGACCTCCTCCCCATCGGCCGAGCACACGCGTTTCTGCTGGATGCGGGCACCATCCGCGTCGTGCAGGAGGTGGAATTGCACCTGCCGGGGCGACACGGCGCCGTAGAGCCGCACCGGAACGTGCATGTGCCCGAAACCGAGGGCACCGGTCCAGACGGGACGAGACATATGGGGCCTCCCTGGCACCCGGAGGGGCGCCATCTCCTAAGGTCCGCAGCGCCCGGCGGGGCGGCAAGGCACTCCGCGCTCACGGCCGGGGGCACGCCGGGACGGTAGCCTCCGTGCATTGCATGGCCGTCCACAGCTCGCCGGCTCGCGGGAGCCCACCCGGCAGGGGACGCTTGCCGAGCCCCCGGAACGCTGAGTACGACCCCGGGTCATCCGGCAGCACCAGACAAGGAAGGCGACGCATGAAGCGGATTCTCTCGGTGGTCATGACCCTCTCGCTGGCGATGGGGCTCACGACGGGTTGCGCGAAGGGCCAGAAGCTCAACGTGGGGCGCACGGCGGCCGCCCTGTTCATCTCCGACGAGCAGGAGGCGCAGCTCGGCCTGCAGGTGAAGAAGGAGCTCGAGGAGAAGGAGAAGATCAAGTACGTCGAGGACCCGGCGGTGGTGGAGTACGTGCGCAGCGTGGCCACGCCCATCCTCCAGGCGGCGAACCGCGACCGGCAGAACGTGAAGTGGAAGGTCAACGTCATCGATGACCCGAAGACGGTGAACGCGTTCGCCACGCCGGGCGGCTACCTGTACGTGTACACGGGCCTGCTGCTGGCGGCGGACAACGAGGCGGAGCTGGCCGGAGTGCTGGGGCACGAGGCCGCGCACGTGACGGGCCGGCACTCGGCGCAGGCGCTGATGCTCCAGTACGGCCAGGAGGCGGTCATCGGGGCGGCGCTCGGGAAGAACCCGGGGGCGGCGGCGCAGATCGCCGCGAGCCTGGCGGGCACCGGCACGGGGCTGGCGTTCAGCCGTGGCAACGAGACGGAGGCGGACGAGCTGGGCGCGAAGTACACCTCGGCGGCGGGCTATGATCCGCACGGGCTGGTGACCTTCTTCCAGAAGCTGGCGGCCTCCGAGGGCAAGACGCCGGGCTTCATGAAGTGGCTGAGCACGCACCCGGCGAGCGCGGAGCGCGTGCAGCACCTCAACAGCTACATCGCGCAGAAGGGGCTGACGGGCTCGAACCTGGGCGCGGAGCGGCTGGCCCCCATCAAGGCGCGCCTGAAGAAGTAGCCCCTCAGTGCAGGGAGGAGTGCTGTCCCGGCTCCTCCCGCGGGGACGAGCCCTCGCTGGCGTTCTCCTGGACCTCGGCGGGGGGAAGCACCTCGGGGGAGGCGCGCTCGGCCATGCGCCGGCGCCAGCGCCAGAAGGCGAGCCGCTCCCGGCCCGAGCGGATGCCCTGGGGCGCGCCCTTGAGGTGGGGCGCCTCGATGGGCGGAGGCTTTCCGGCGGCCTGGGCCGCCTCGGCCTCGGCGTGCTCGAGGACGGCATTCACCTCGCCGCCGAGGATGAAGATGAGGCCGGTGAGGTAGAGCCAGAGCAGCAGCACGACGGCGCCGCCGATGGAGCCGTAGGTGACGTTGTAGCGGCCGAAGTGCTCCACGTACTGCGTGAAGCCCCAGGTGGTGAGGAGCCACAGGACGGTGGCGAGCACCGCGCCGGGAGAGAGGAACTTGTAGCGGTGCCGGACGGCGGGCAGGCGCCAGTAGCACAATGCCAGCGCCAACATGACGAGGCTCGCCGTGAAGGGCCAGCGCAGCCAGTACCAGACGGCGTGGTAGATGTTGAGGAAGTGGAGACGCCCGGCGATCCACTCGCCCACATGGCCGCCCAGCAGGAAGAGGGCGAAGGCGAGGGGGATGAGCAGCGAGCCCGCCACCGTCATGAGGATGGCGAGCCCCTGGGTCTTCCAGTAGGGCCGGTACTCGGGGACGTCATAGGCGAGGTTGAGGGCGCGGCGGAACGCGTCCACGCCCCGCGAGGCCGTCCAGAGCGCCACCAGGAAGCCCAGGGTGATGAGGCGGGGCCGGCTGTCCTGGACGAGCGACTGGAGGTGCCCCTGCACCACCTGCATGGCCTCGGCGGGCATGAGCGGGCCGAGCCGCGCCATCATGGCGTCCACGGCGCCCGGGGCGAACGGCAGGTACGCCGCGAGCGTCACGAGGAAGAAGAGGAAGGGGAAGAGCGAGAAGAGGAAGTAGAAGGCGAGCTGCGCGGCGCACTCGGTGACCGCGTCCTCCTCGAGCTCCACCCAGAGGCGCCGGCCGAACTCACGCCATGTCAGGTGCCTGGGCTTGCGGAACGGCATGGCCTCCTCCGCGCTGTCCCGGGTTGAAGACGAGAAGGTGGGCACGGGTGGGCCTCCGTGCAGCAGGAGAGCGGGCAGGCCCTCGCCATCCCCTTCCCCAGTCCGTCGCCCCGCGTTGTCTCTCCGGGGCGGTATCCCAGGCGGGCGGGAGGCCTGCTAGCCTCCCCGTCCACCATGCTTCCGTTACCGCTCGTCGTTCTCCTGACGCTCGCCGCTGGTTCCGACCGCACCGTGCCCGCGGGTTGCCGTGAGGATTTCATGACCTGCCGCGAGGACTGCACCATCGACTACGGTGGCAGCACGACGAAGTACCGCCAGCTCAGCCAGTGCCTCCAGGGCTGTGAGAAGGAGCAGGCGGAGTGCACCACCCGGCACTACTCGCTCCGGGACACGGGCTACGACGCACCGGCCAGGGACAGCGAGGCGCCGGCCGCGCGCATCGAGACACCGCGGGACGGGGTGCGCCGAGGGGTCTACCGGGCCTCGGACTCGGAGCCGGCCGCGGAGCCCGAGCCGAAGAGCGAGCCGGCGTCGGACATGATCAAGGAGCCGGACCCGGACATGGAGGCCGCGCCGGAACCCGCGCCGAAGGCGGAGCAGAAGAGGGAACCAGCGCCCGAGGTCCGGTCCACGCCGAAGCAGAAGAGCACGGTGAAGAAGGCCTCGGCGAAGAGCGGGGACATCCGGATCTTCGGCGAGGACGAGCCCGAGGCCGAAGCGGAGGCCGAAGCCGAGCCGGAACCGGAGCCCGCGCCGAGGTCGGCGCCGAAGCGGATGGAGCCGCCGCCGCGCCCGGTACCGCCGGCGGAGCCCAAGAAGAAGGACATCTCGGACTGGGATCCCAACGAGCGTTAACCTCCCCTCGCCCTCTGGGAGAGGGACGGGGTGAGGGTGCCACGCCCCCCAGGTTGAATCCGCGTCCCCACCCCTCTCCCTCTGGGAGAGGTCAGGGTGAGGGTCTACCCGCGAGCCCGTCCCGAGTCCTCGAGGACCGGAGCCTCCACCATCTCCTCCAGGGCCCGCGGAGGCACTGGAGCAAGAGGAGCGCTCTGGGTCAGCCGCACGCCGGCGATCACCAACCCACCGCCGAGGGCCAGGCCCCAGTGCAGGGACTCGCCGAGCAACAACCACGCGGCGAGGGCGGTGGTGGCGGGCTGGAGGTTGGAGAAGATGGCCACGCGGGAGGCGGGCACCTTGGACAGGGCGTAGTACCAGATGAGGTACGCGACCACCGAGGTGAGGATGGCGAGGTACGCGATGCTGCCGAGCGCGGAGAGGCTGGCGGAGAAGGTGCGGCCGGGCTCCAGCGCGAAGGGAGTCACGGGGAGCAGAAGCACGGCGGCGGCGACCATGCTCCACGCAGTGGAGCGCAGGGGGCCGTGGGCGGCGGCGAAGGGCTTGCCCTCGGTGGTGTAGACGACCCAGGCGCTCACGGCGGCGAGGATGAGGAGGTCTCCCAGGAGCGAGCCGCGCGCCGAGGCCAGTCCGCGGCCGAGCAGCAGCACCACCACGCCAGCGAGCGCGGTGAGGATGCCGAGCGTGGCGCGCGAGGAAGGCCGCTCGTGCCCGCGCGCGAGACTCACCAAGTACACGCCGAGCGGGGTGAGCGCATAGAGCAGGGCCGCGTGGGAAGCGGTGGAGTGCGACAGCCCGTAGAAGAACAGCATCTGGTTGATGGGGCCCGCGAGCAGGCCGAGCATCAGCACGCGGCGCCACTCGGAGCGCGGCGGCAGCTTGGGGCCGGGCGTGAAGAGGAGCAGCAGGCAGAAGACGGTGGCACTGAGGAGGAAACGCCAGAGCACCACGGTGACGGGCGGCAGCTCCTCCATGGCGCGTTTGCCGGCCAGGTACGTACCGGTATTGATCAACACCTGGACGAACAGCGCGGCGTAGATGGGGCCGAGCGGCACCTGACGAGGAGAGACGGCTTCAGTGGAAGAGGCGCGCATCGCTTCGAGCCACGTAGCAGATTGCCCCGTGGCCCGGAACAACGCCCGGCACTTCGCGCGGGTGACGAGTAAGGTGACGCGCTGCATCTGTCCACCAGGCACGCGAACGGCGCACCCGGAGTCCGTCGAGGCGAGCCCTGGGGTACGGGTGCGGAGGGCTCGCCGGGAAGGGGCTACGCGTCCAGATGCCGGAGGGCCCACTGCGCGGCGTGGCGCACCTGCTCGCTGGGGTCCTGGCTCAGCTTCTCCAGGAGGGCGCGGGCCTCGGCCTGCTTCACGGCGCCCAGGGCATACACGGCATTGCGGCGCAGCCCGTCGTACTTGGCCCGCGCGAGCGCCGTGCCGGGGATGAGCTGCTCGTACTGCTCCGGGGTGAGCGCGGCCAGCTCCATCACCCCGAGCTCCGCCACCGCCCGGGGCATGAAGCGCTCGTTGGGGGTGAACACGGGGCTGCGGTTGAGGGGACAGACGTCCTGGCAGATGTCGCAGCCGAAGACGATGTTGTCCATCTCCACGCGGAAGGACTCGGGCACCTCGGCGTGGCGGTTCTCGATGGTCTGGTAGGAGAGGCAGGCCCGCGCATCCACGCGGCCCTGGCCCAGCAACGCGCCGGTGGGGCAGGACATGAGGCACTTGCGGCAATGGCCGCAGCGGTCGCTGGCGGGGCCGCCCGCGTACGCATCCACCTCGGCATCCAGGATGAGCGCGGACAGCAGCACCCACGAGCCATAGGGCTCGGTGATGAAGCACCCGTTCTTGCCCACGTAGCCCAGGCCCGCGCGCGCGGCCCACACCTTCTCCATCAACGGGCCCGAGTCCACGCTGCCGTAGTGGTGCACCTCGGGGTAGGCGTCGGAGAACAGCTTGCGGAAGGCCTTCAGCTTGTCGCGCAGGGTGGAGTGGTAGTCCCGGCTGCGCGCGTAGCGGGCGATGGGCGAGCCCTCCACCCGGGGCTCATCGCGGTAGTAGTTGGTGGCGAAGGCGATGACGGTGCGCGCGCCGGGGAGCAGCCGGGAGACGTCCAACCGCTCGGCTGCCCGCGAGCCCATCCAGTCCATGTCCGCGGCGCAGCCGGACTCCAACCACCCCAAGAGCGTCTCGGAGGGGATGGGCTCGGCGCGCGCGAAGCCGACGAGGTCGAAGCCGACCTGCTCGGTGAGCTGGCGGAGATGTGCGGTGGGCAGCGGAGTCACGGTCCCCTACGTAACGGCTACTTCGTGGGCTTCTCCGGTATCCACTTCACGTCCTCGATGCCAGCCCGGTGGTTGGCGACGCGGGCCATGACGAACAGCAGGTCCGAGAGGCGGTTGAGGTAGACGACGGCCTCCTGCTGGGCCTCGCCCTCGCGCAGGGCGGCGACGACGCGGCGCTCGGCCCGGCGGCACACCGTGCGGGAGAGGTGCAGCGCGGCGGCCGCCTGGCTGCCTCCCGGAAGGATGAAGTGCGTCATGGGCGACAGCTCCGTCTCGAAGGTGTCGATGGCCTTCTCCATGTCCGTCACCCACTCGGCCTTGATCTTGGGAATGTGCTCGGAGGCCTTGGTGCCCACGGGGGTAGCCAGCACGGCGCCCACGGTGAAGAGCTGGTCCTGCAACCGCAGCAGCAGCGCGTCCAGGTCCGTGGGTGTGATGAACAGGGAGCGCGCCATCCCCAGCGAGGCGTTCAGCTCGTCCACCTCGCCGTAGGCATCCACGCGCACGCTGTCCTTGCGCACCCGGCCTCCGCCGAACAGGCCCGTCTCTCCGGTGTCCCCGGTCTTCGTGTAGATCTTCATGGCGGCGCCCTTCTAACGGCTTCCCGTGCGAGACCGCCACCGGAAGCCGCCCTCCCCGTGTACGGCGGGCTCGTACCGGGGGCCTCCGTTGTGGATCCGGCATCCCCCGTGCTCGCGAATGTCGCGCGCTCCACAGCTCGTGGAGTAGAAGCCCGTCCCCCATTTGCGCCTGGCAACGGCCGGGGTGATCGATCGGACCATGAAACAGTACCTCGCCCTGCTCGAGCACGTCCTCCACCATGGAACGAAGAAGAGCGACCGGACCGGGACCGGGACGCTGAGCATCTTCGGCCATCAGATGCGGTTCGACCTCACGCAGGGGTTCCCGCTGGTGACGACGAAGAAGCTGCACCTCAAGTCCATCATCCACGAGCTGCTGTGGATGCTCGCGGGCGGCACCAACGTGAAGGACTTGCAGAAGCACGGCGTCACCATCTGGGACGAGTGGGCGGACGCGGAGGGCAACCTCGGCCCCATCTACGGGCACCAGTGGCGCTCGTGGCCCAAGCCCGGCGGCGGCTCCATCGATCAGATGACCCAGCTCGTCGAGCAGCTGCGCAAGAACCCCGACTCGCGCCGGCACATCATCAGCGCGTGGAACGTGGCGGACCTGGACGCGATGAAGCTGCCGCCCTGCCACATCCTGTTCCAGTTCTACGTGGCGGACGGAAAGCTCTCCTGCCAGCTCTACCAGCGCAGCGCGGACATCTTCCTCGGGCTGCCCTTCAACATCGCGTCCTACGCGCTGCTGACGATGATGGTGGCGCAGGTGACGGGGCTCCAGGCCCACGAGTTCATCCACACCACGGGCGATGCGCACCTCTACCTCAACCACGTGGAGCAGGCCCGCGAGCAGCTGAAGCGCGAGCCGCGGCCGCTGCCGAAGATGACGCTCAACCCCGAGGTCCGCTCGCTCTTCGGCTTCAAGTACGAGGACTTCACGCTGAGCGGCTACGAGCCGCATCCCGCCATCAAGGCGCCCGTGGCCGTATGAGGATCTCCGCCATCGTGGCCATGGCCACCAACCGGTGCATCGGCCGGGACAACACCCTGCCCTGGCGGCTGCCCGCGGACCTCAAGCGCTTCAAGCAGCTCACGATGGGGCACACGCTCGTCATGGGCCGCAAGACGTACGAGTCCATCGGCCGGCCGCTGCCGGGCAGGAAGACGGTGGTGGTGACGCGCCAGCGGAACTACGCGCCCGAGGGCGTGCAGGTGGCACACTCGCTGGAGCAGGCGCTGGAGCTGGCGCGCGGCGATGACGAGGCCTTCATCGCGGGCGGCGCGGACCTCTACCGGCAGGCCCTGGCGCATGTGCGGCGGCTGTACCTCACGCGCATCGGCCAGGATTACGAGGGCGACACCTTCTTCCCCGAGGTGGACCTCTCCGGCTGGAGGCTCATCTCCGAGGAGCACCACCCGGCCACCGCCACCGAGCCGCCCTTCTCCTTCCTCACCTACGAGCGGTAGAGGCGGTAGAAGCGGAAGGGCTTGGGCCACTCGCGGCGGGGCTTGAAGGCGATGGCCACCTCCTGGCCGCCCAGGGCCGACTCCGTGAGCACCACGTGGTCCTCGAAGGCCCTGGCCCGCTCGAACTCCTCGTCCGTCACCTTGCACACGGCCTTGTAGAAGGGCCCCGAGAGCCACTCGGCCACCTCGGGCGCGTCCCGGAACTTCAGATACGCCGCCAGGGACGCGTGCGCCGCCGCCAGCACCGCGAAGCCCGTGGGCACGCTCTCGCGGATGAGGATGTACATTTTCAGGTGCCCACTGCCGTCCGCGCTCATAGGAGGACTCCCGGATGCCGGTGACGCCCTCGCCGACGCCCCGACCTCCCGGTATCTGACGGTGCACCTCCGCGCCGTTCCACGCCCGGTAAGCCGCACTGTTGGATGCGATGCCAACGGCCTCCCGGTGAATCTTGATTTTGATTATCAAAATTGAAATGGGGGCGGAGGACTGGTACACCCTTGGCCGTGAAGCGCACCGGCCTCCTGCTCCTGTCCCTGCTGCTCGCGGCGCCCCTGGCCGCCGCCGATGAGGGTGCGTCCGAGGGGCGCACCTGGCACCGCCTGGTGGGCATCCTCCAGTACCTCCAGGCCGACTACCCGATGGCGGTGGAGTCGAAGTCCGACTTCGAGCTGGCCGAGCAGCGCAGCTTCATCGCCGAGGCGACCGAGGCGGCCGGAGAGCTGGGTCCCCGGGGCGAGGCGTTCCTGCCGCGCCTGAAGGAGATCAAGGCCCGGGTGGACAAGGCCGAGGATGCCGAGGGCGTCAGCCGCGACTGCGGCGAGCTGGTGGAGGATCTGGTGCTCGCCGGGGGCCTGGCGCGCAGCCCGCGCACCCCGCCGGACCTGGCGCTGGGCGAGAAGGTGTTCCAGCAGGACTGCGTGGCCTGCCACGGCAAGGACGGGCGCGCGCAGGTGCCCCTCGCCGCGACGATGGAGCCCCCGCCGGCCAACTTCCACGACCCGGACACCATGGCCGGGCTCACCCCGTACAAGGCCTTCAACACCGTGGGCTTCGGCGTACCCGGTACGCCCATGCCCGGCTTCCCCACCCTCTCCGAGGAGGAGCGCTGGGCCGTCTCCTTCTACCTCTTCACCCTGCGCCAGCCCGCGTGCGAGGGCAACCCGCCGCGCGTCTCGCTGGAGAAGCTCGCCAACGCCAAGGACCCCGAGCTCGTCCAGGCCCATGGGCAGGAGCACCTCGCGTGCCTGCGCCGCAAGATGCCGGACGTGGACGAGGAGCGCGGCCTGCTCACGGCGAGAAGCCATGTGGAGCAGGCGCTGAAGCTGGGCGCCGCCGGGGACTCGGCCGGGGCGCGCAACGCGCTGCTGGACGCCTACCTCAACGGGCTGGAGCCGGTGGAGGTGATGCTGAGTGCCCACAATCCGGAGATGGTGCTGAAGCTGGAGAAGGCCTTCCTGGCCACGCGGCTCGCCGCCGAGCAGAAGAGCCCGCACCTCCAGGACGAGGGCCGCATCCTGCTGTCCCTGCTGGACGAGGCGCGGCGCGGCAGCGGCACCACCGCGAGCTTCATCTCGGTGCTGTGGCTCACCCTGCTCATCCTCCTGCGCGAGGGCTTCGAGGCCACCGTCATCGTCGCCGCGCTGCTGGCCATGCTGCGCAAGATGCAGGCGACGGCATACGCGCGCGTGGTGCACGCCGGCTGGGTGTCCGCCCTGGTGCTGGGCGCCCTCCTCTTCATCTTCGGCCGGCACCTGCTGGGCGGCGCCAACCGCGAGCTGCTCGAGGGCGTGGCCGCGCTCGCCGCCGTGGTCATGCTGCTGTACGCGGCCCTGTGGCTCAACGCACGCGCCAACATGAGCAAGTTCATGGGCGAGCTGCGCGAGAAGATGCAGGGCGCGCTCGGCAAGGGGAGCGGCGTGGGCCTCTTCGCCATCGCCTTCTCCGCCGCGCTGCGCGAGAGCGTGGAGACGGCCATCTTCCTGCAGGGACTCTCCCTGGACTCGCCTTCCGGCGTGGCCTGGGGCTGTGCCGCGGGCGCCGTGGCCCTCACCGTGCTGGTGCTCTTCATCAACCGCGTGGGCTACAAGCTGCCCATGAAGACGCTCTTCAAGGCGTCCACGGTGCTGCTCGTCGTCACCGCCATCATCCTGCTCGGCAAGGGGCTGCGTGCCCTGCAGGAGGTGGGCATGGTGCCGCTCAAGCCGCTGCCCCTCTTCACCTTCGAGCCGCTCGGCATCTTCCCGGATGCCATGACGCTCGTGCCGCAGTTGGTGCTCACGGCCATCCCGCTCGCCCTGCTCATCATCAAGCGGCGCGGGGGCACCACGCGGCTGGCGGACGCCTCGCAGGGCTGAGCGCTCACGGGGGAGCCCGAGGGCCCCCCCGCTCCGTCACGACGCGGCGGCCAGCAGCGACTGCACCAGCCCGCGCAATTCCTGGGTGGAGAAGGGCTTCTCCACCCGGTGGTTGGGCACGTGGTTGAGGAAGGCGCGGGCATTGGCCGTGAAGGCGCCTCCGGTGAGGAACACCATCCTCCCGGCCAGGCCCGGCGAGTGGTTCGCCACCGCCTGGTGCAGCTCCATCCCGCTCATCTCCGGCATCATCAAATCGCACAGGATGAGGTCGAAGGCCTCTCCGCTGGTGAGCCGCGCCTGGGCCTCGCGCGCGCTCGTCAGCGCGACGACCTCGTGCTCCCGCTGGAGCGTGCGGCGGATGGCCATGCCGATCATCGGCTCGTCATCCACGACGAGGATGCGGCCCCGCCGGGTCGCCGCGACCACCACGGCCTCCTTCGGCGGCTCGCTCGGGCGCACGGCGGCGGCGGCGCGCAGGATGACGCGGAAGGTGCTGCCCTTGCCCACCTCGCTCTCCACCTCCATCCGCCCACCGAAGCTCGTCACGATGTCCTGGCAGATGGGCAGGCCGAGCCCCGTTCCCACGCCCACCGGCTTGGTGGTGAAGAACGGCTCGAACAACCGCTCCAGGTTCTCCGCTGGAATCCCCGAGCCCGTATCCCTCACCTCGATGGCCAGGCCCTCGGCATGGGTGCGCGTGAGGACGCGGATCTCATTGCGCTCCACGCTGCCCTCGGGGATGGCCTGGGCCGCGTTGACGAGCAGGTTCACCATCACCTGCCCGAGCCGGCCCTCGTTCGCCTCGGCCACGAGCTGATCCGTGAAGTCCCGCACCAGCCGCGCGCGGTGCTTGATCTCATTGGAGGCCATGCTGATGGCGCTCTCGAGCACGCGGGTGACGTCCACGGGCTCGGGCCGCGCCTGCTCGTCCGCGCGCGAGAACATCTTCAGCTGCCGGACGATGTCGCGCACGCGGGTGGCCCCGAGCTGCGCGTCGGCGACCAGCTTGCGCACGTCGTCCTGCTCACCGCCGGGCAGCTTCAACCGGGGGAGCACGTCCGACTCCAGGTGGCCGAGGTTTGCCACCGTGAAGGCGAGCGGGTTGTTGATCTCATGGGCGATGCCCGCGGCGAGCGTCCCGAGCGAGGCCATGCGGTCGGCGCGCACCAGGCGGGCCTCCATCTGCTTGCGCTCCGTCAGGTCGCGCACGAGCCAGACGATGCAGGGCTGGCCATCGAACACGCTGGGGGCATGCGCGAGTTCCACGAAGACCGGAGTCCCGTTCTTGCGCAGCATGCGGATCTCCATGGGGGGAGCCTTCGCCGCCAGGTTCTTCTGGTCATCGCGGGGGAGCAACGCCCGCGCCTCGGCGTGGATGAACATCCCCTCCAGCTCGGCCCGCGAGCCCCCCAACAGCTCGTCCACGGACGAGACACCAATCAGGGAGATGAGCGCGGGGTTGGCATAGACGAGCCGCTCGCCCTGCGTCACGCCGACCCCATCGGGCAGCCGCTCGATGAGCTCGCGGAAGCTCGCCCGGGACCGGCGCAGCTCCTCGAGCGTGCGCGCATGCTGGAGCGCATAGCGGATGGAGCGCGCCAGGAGCGTCGGCGACAGCTGTGACTTGTCGAGGAAGTCGGCGGCCCCGGCCTTCAGCGCCTGTTCATCCAGCGCCTCGTCGCTCATGCCCGTCAGCAGGATGACCGGCCCGAGCCACCCCTGCTGCCGCATCCGCGCGAGCAGCTCGAGGCCCGTGCTGGCATCGAGCCGGTAGTCGAGCAGACACACGTCATGGCGGCCGGTGCGCAGCTCCTCGAGGGCCTGCTCGCCGTTGTCCACCCACTCGAGCACCATGCGCCCCTGGCTGATGGAGCGCAGGGCGTCACGCGTCAGGACGAAGTCATCCTCGTCATCTTCGACCAGCAGGATGCGGATGAAGGACTGCTCTGCCTCAGGTTTCATGGGGACCGGCTGTGCGTGGCAGTTCGACGATCTGGAACCAATGCTTGTCCAGTACCTTCACGACCTCGACGAGGCCATCGAAAGTCACGGGCTTGGAGATGAAGCAGTTGGCGCCCAGGTCATAGCTGCGAAGGATGTCCTCTTCGGCCTTGGAGGTGGTCAGGACGACCACGGGAATCTGCCGGAGGGACGGGTCGGACTTGATCTCCCGCAGGGCCTCGCGGCCGTCCTTGCGGGGCATGTTCAGGTCCAGGAGGATCAACCCCGGCCGCGGGGCGTTCTTCGGATCCGAGTAGGCGCCGCGCCGGTACAGGTAGTCGAGCAGCTCCTCCCCATCCTCGACGAACCGGAGCTCGTTCATGAGCCGGCTCTCCTGCATGGCCGTGCGGGCGAACTCCCGATCGTCCATGTCGTCATCCGCCATCAGAATCGTGACGAGTTTTCGGTGTGGCATGGGTCCTCTTACCGGGGTGGAATGGGCTTGAGCGGCAGCTTGACGATGAAGGTCGCGCCTTGGCCGGGCTTGCTGCGCGCATCGATGCTTCCGCCGTGTCTCTCGGCGATCTTCCGGCAGATCGCCAGGCCGATCCCCGTCCCCTCGTACTTGCCGCGCCCGTGCAGCCGCTGGAACACGTTGAAGATGCGGTCGAGGTACTTCTCGTCGAAGCCGATGCCGTTGTCGGCCACCCGCAGCTCGCACAGCCCGGCGTCCTCGTCGACGGTGGCGTGGAGGGAGACGGAGGGAGCCACGTCCTCGCGGCGGAACTTGAGGGCATTGCTCACGAGGTTCTGCAGCAGCTGCCGCATCTGCATCGGCTCGGCCTCGAGCGGGGGCAGCTCCCCGAGCGTGATGGACGCGCCCGCCTGCTCGATGGCCGTCTCGAGATCTCCCAGCACCTCCCGGGCGATGCGCGCGAGGTCCACGGGGACGTAGGTGGGCGCCTTCGAGGAGACGCGCGAGAAGGAGAGCAGGTCGTCGATCAGCCTGCGCATGCGGCCCGCGGCGCTGTTCATCCGCTCGAGGTAGTCGCGCCCCTCGGGGCTCAAGGCCGCGGCGCACGTCGTCTTCAGGCGCTCGCCGAAGGTCTGGATCTTCCGCAGCGGCTCCTGCAGGTCATGCGAGGCCACGGAGGCGAAGCTCTCCAGCTCCCGGTTGGACTGCTCCAGGCGGAACTGGGTCCGCTTGAGGTCGGTGATGTCCGAGAGGATCATCGTGACGCCGATGACCTGAGTCCCCGAGCGGACCGGCGACAGATTCACCCCGTACCACTCGGGGCCGGCGGACAGCCCGGGCCGGATCTCGTAGCTCACGGGCTCTCCGGTGGCGAGGACCCGCCGGACCTGGCTCTGGATGTAGGCGGAATGCTCGGGGTCGGTGAACTCGTAGAGGTTCCGCCCCACGACCTCCGCGCGGGTCATCCCTGGCAGGGTGTAGTTGATGAAGCGGATCCGCTCGTTGGCGTCGGCCGTGATCATCATGGCGGGCGACTGCGTGATCAGGGCCTCGAGACCGAAGTGCTCGGTGGACATGCCGCGCTCCACGAGCCTGGCGGACAGGTCATTGAGGGCCGCGGCCAGCGGAGCCAGCGGCCCCGTCCCCTCGCGGCACCGGACCTGGGGCTCGTTCGCCGCCAGCCGGGCGACCATCGCGAGCAGTTCCTCGACCGTCGTCTCACGGGGCGGAGGGCATGACTCGGACGGAGGAGAGCCCTCCCCGGCACTTCGGCGCGTTTCCAAGCAGGTGCCCCCTGGCATCACTTCGTGTCGACGGAACGAGGCTCCCACCGAGCCTCACGGCTACATCTTGACGGGAAAAAAGCAGCTGAACAAACCGCCCCCCTGGAGGTTCAGGTGCGGAAATAGCGGCCAGCCTCCTCCCGCACCCGGCGCTCGCCCAGCAGCTTCAACAGCACCGCGAGTGCGCTCCGCTCCGCCACCGGGTGTAGGAAGGGCGGGGTGTCCGAGTACGCCCGCTCCACCACCTGCGCGAGCGTGGCCCCGTCCGCCGGCACGGCCTCCACGATGCGCGCCTCCCGGGCCGCCCGGTGGTCCAGGTACTCCTGGAGCTTGCCCGGCCCGTCCGGAATGGCCGTCCCATGCGAGGGGTGCAGCGTCGTCACCGGCCAGTCCCTCAGGCGAGCGAGCTGCCGCAGGTACTCGGCCATGTCACCCTCGGGCGGGTCGATGACGATGGTGCCCACGCTGGCCACCATGTCGCCCACCACCGCCGCCTGCGTCCGCTCGTCCACCAGACACAGGTGGCCCCGGGCGTGCCCCGGCGTGTACAGCACCCGCCAGCGCTGGGGCGGGCTGCCCGCGAGCTCCAGCACCTCGCCGTCCTCCAGCAGCCGGGCCGCCGGCACCTCCACCCGGTCCGCCGTCCGCGCGTGGCACCACAGCGGCACCTTCAACCGCTCCGTCACCCGGCGCACGCCGCCCACGTGGTCCCCATGGTGGTGCGTGAGGACCACCGCCTGGACGCGGTGCCCCTCCGCCACCAGCGCGTCCACCATCCCCAACAGCCGGTCCACCTCGGCCTCGTCGTCCGCCCCCGGGTCCACGATGAGCAACTCGCCATTGCCCAGCACGTACGCGTTGGTGTGCGTGGCGGGAGGCAGCGTGGCCGTGAGCAGCGGGAACACCCGCACGCCCTGGTGGAACTCGATGCGCCGGGCGATGAAGTCCGGGCAGTCCGGCGGCTCGCGCAGGCGCGCCAGGGCCCGCTCCGGGGTGTCGAAGTCCGCCATCACCCGCAGCACATGGAGGGCGGGCGGGTGCAGCAGCGCGGTGCCCTGCTCCCAGCGGGCCAGGGCGTCGGCCGGCTTCACCCACGCGGCCTCCGACAGCTCCCCGGGCCAGCACTCCGCCTGGGCGTGCTCCGGCATCTCCACCAGGTAGAAGAAGGTGTCGAAGCGCACGGGCGCGAACTCCGGCGTCACCCACCGCCCCGCGTCCGGGAAGTCCTCCGCCCGGAGCACCAGGCCATGGCGCTGGAGCAGCTCGGACCACGTGCCGCGCTTCTCCAGCAGCGCGCTACGGGCCTCCCGCACCTCCTCGGGACTCAACCGCCAGGCGCCCTCGGCCACCAGCACCCCGGCCTCCTCGAGCAGCTCGCGCGCCGCGGCCACCCGCAACGCCGCGTCCTGCCCCGAGGCCCCGCGCACCGGCACCAGTGCGTCCGTCTTGTCCACCTTGCCGCCGGGGAAGGCGTAGAAGCCCCCGGCGAAGGCGAGCGCCTTCTCGCGCTTCACCCAGAAGACCTCCACGCCCTCGGGCGTCTTCCGGTACGGCACCACCACCGACGCGGGCCTCGTCGCCGCCACGGCCACCGGAGGGGGCGGAGGCATGCCGGGAATCGCCTCGCTCATGACTGCACCGCCTGTCCCAACAGCCGCGCCATCATGTTGCGCGCGTCCTCTATCTGATCCGGCCGCACGTACAGGCGCGACAGCCGCACCGCGCCGCTGTAGCGCTGGTAGAGCGGCGTGTAGCGGGCCACCTCCGTCAGCCGGCCGGTGGACATGTCGGCGATGAAGAGGCTGGGGCCCGAGCCCTCCGAGAAGTACTTGGAGAGCACCCCCTTGGACTCCACCGTGAAGTGCTCGAAGCCGCCCGTCACCAGCGCGCTGCGCAGCACCTCCAGATCGTACCCCACGTCCCGCTCGGTGAACTGCGCCAGCAGCTTGAAGCCCCGGCGCGTGGAGATGCGGTCGGCCCACCGGTTCTTCGAGCGCCGCAGCGTGTACCAGAGCGCCACGTCATCGCAGGCGAGGAAGGCCTCGGGGTCCGAGGGAATCTCGAACTCGCCGGGCGCCTCCTCGTAGTAGCGCCGCAGCATGTAGTCGAAGTTCACCGAGGTGTGGTGGTAGTAGACCGAGACGAACATGTGGTAGCGGCTGAGGAGGAAGTCCTCGAAGGCGAACGCCGCCGCCCGGCTCAGCGCCAGGTAGACGCGCCCATCCTTCACCGCCGGGTTCAGGTTGGAGATGAGCCAGTCCATGTCGTACCGGCCATAGTTGACCCCCGTGTAGAAGGAGTCGCGCACCAGGTAGTCCATGCGGTCCGCGTCCAGCTCGCCGGACACGATGGCGCGCAAGAGCGGCGTCCAGTCCACCCCCGCGTGCGAGAAGCCCGGATCCTGCGGCGCGCGGGCGCCGCTGATGAGGCCCACCACCGCCGGGGGGGTGATGCCCAGCGGCCCGTAGCGCTGCTCGAGGATGGGGGTGAGCGAGCTGTCCAGCAGGAGCTTGGCGGTGAAGTCCTCGTGCGTCGCCTGCTCGCCTTCCGCTACGGCATCCAACCAGGGAGGCAGCCTCAGGGAGGCACGCGCCGGGGCGATGCGCTCCGAGGCGTGCGAGAGCGGCATGTGGCCCAGGTCGTGACACAGCACGGCCAGACGCACCGCGGCACTGAAGCGGGCCCGGACCTCGGCGGGCAGACTGGAGCGGGCGGTGACGGCCTGGAAGACTCGGGAGGCGACGTGCATCGCGCCCAGCGAGTGGGCGTGCCGGGTATGGGTGGCGCCTGGGAAGGCCAGGTCGCCGAAGCCCAACTGCCGGACGTGGCGCAGCCGCTGGTAGTAGCGGCTGTCGATGACGGCCTTCTCCTCGTCACTCACATCGATGGTGCCGTGGATGGGGTCGCGAATCCGCATGGTTCTCCTCTCATACTTCCGGGACCAGCTCGGCAGCCAGCCAAACGGGCCATCTGTGAACTGTCATCCCCCGGGGGGACGTGTTAACCCTCGCCACCGCACACGCACCACGCATGCATATCGCCATCCTGTACAACCGAGACCATGAGCTGTTGGAGGACGACCCGGGTCGGGAAGCGCGAGAGGACGTGACGCGCGTCGCCTCGGCCCTGGCCGACGCCCTCTCCCACGGCGACACCCATGCCGAGCCGCTCGCCGTCGAGGGCTCCGGACTGGAGTTCGTGGACCTGCTCGCCCGCATGCAGCCCGACCTGGTCATCAACCTCTGCGAGTCCGTGGCCGCGGACGCCCGGGGGGAGATGATCGTCCCCAGCCTGCTGGACATGCTGGGGCTGCCCTACACCGGCTCGCCGGCCCTCTCGCTGGGCCTGGCGCTGCACAAGGACAAGGCCAAGGAGATTCTCAAGGCCCGTGGGGTGTCCACGCCGGGGTTCGCCCGGTTGGACCGCGTCGAGGACGCGGCCACGCTGGAGCTGCCCTTCCCGCTGATCGTCAAGCCCGCGCGCGAGGACGCCAGCGTGGGGATTACGAGCGACTCGGTGGTGCACGACCGGGCCGCCCTGGGCCGTGCGGTGGAAGCGGTGCTGCGCACCTTCCAGCAGCCCGCCCTCGTGGAGCAGTTCATCGCCGGGCGGGAGATCTACGTGCCGCTGCTGGGCAACTCCCCGCGCCGGACGCTGCCGCTCACGGAGATCCGCTTCGGCGAGTACTTCGAGCAGCGGCCCAACATCGTCACCTACGCGGCGAAGTGGGAGGCCGGCTCGCCCGACTACCAGAACACGCCCGTGGGGCCGTGCGTGCTGGAGGACCCCGCGATGGAGGCCCGGCTCGTGAAGACGGCGATGGAGGCCTTCGCCGCCCTCGAGTGTCAGGACTACGGCCGCGTGGACCTCCGGGTGACGCCGGAGGGTGTGCCCTACGTCATCGACATCAACCCCAACTGCGATCTCCACCCCGAGGCGGGATTCGCCAACGCCGCCCGCGCGGCGGGCCTCGACTACCCCGCTCTGGCCACCCGGCTGGTGGAAATCGCGCTAGAGAGAGCCCATGCCCATGGACATCCGACCGCTCGAAGGAAAGGACCGGGAGCCACTCGCCTCCCTGATCCGTCGAATCGAAACGTTCTCGCAGGAAGAGGTGGGAGTCGCGATCGAGCTCGTCGATCTCGCGCTTCAGCCGAATAACCCCGACTACAAGATTCTCGTCGCGGACCGGGACGGCACCCTGGTGGGTTACGTGTGCTACGGCCCCACGCCGATGACGGAGGGGACGTACGACCTGTACTGGATCGCCTCCGACCCGACGGTGCGTGGACAGGGCATCGGCGCCTCGCTCATCTCCGGCATGGAGGCGGACCTGCGCCGCATCAAGGCCCGCATCATCCGCGTGGAGACGAGCGCCACCGAGGCCTACGGCCCCACCCGCGGCTTCTACGCCTCCATGAAGTACAACGAGGAGGCGCGCATCCGCGACTTCTACAAGGTCGGCGACGACCTCATCATCCTCACCAAGCGGGTCTAGAAGAGGCACCAGCCCCCCGCGCCGGAGCGCCGCGAGCGATGCGACTTCCCAGAAAAGCCCTCCTCCCCGTGGGTGCCGCGCTGCTGAGCCTGGCGCTCGTGCAGTGCAAGAAGCAGGAGCCCGCGCCCGAGGCGGCCCAGGTCCAGGCCGGGACGCAGCAGCCCCAGGCGCAGCAGGCCCAGGCACCGGCCACCGTGTCCGATGTGCTCAAGGCGCCCCGTCCGCGGGGTGGCGAGTACATGGGGCTGTACCTGGTGGGCAAGAAGGTGGGCTACGTCTTCAACGACCTGGGCCCCGTCCCAGGCCGCGCGGACCGGGTGCGCAGCATCAACGAGCTGCACTTCAAGGCCCAGGTGGGCGCCCGGCTCTCCGAGCGCGTGCACCGGGAAGAGCGCATCTACGAGGCGCAACCCGGCGGACGGCTGGTGGCCTTCACCATCGAGCAGCGCGGAGACGGCGGCACCCAGACGCTGGTGGGGACGGTCTCGGCGGGCGGGATGAGCGTGGTGCGCAAGCGGCCGGGGCTGCCGGACGAGACGGTGAACCTGCCAGCCACCACGGAGGTGGTGGAGGACGCCGACCAGGTGCGCGTGGCCCTGCTGCGCCAGGCGAACGTGAGCGGCAGCTGGATGGATGGGACGGACCTCGGCACCTACAAGCTGAGCACCACGGTGCAGCCGGCGGAGGAGCGGCTCATCAGCGGGGTGAAGGTGAAGGTGGGCAAGGCCGTCAGCGTCTCAGACAAGGAGAAGGTGCCCATCACGGCCTGGGTGGCCGCCGAGGACGGACGGCTGCTGGAGCTGGAGTTGGGCCAGACGATGAAGGCCCGGTCCGAGCCCGAGCAGGTGGCGAAGAGCCTGGAGATGGTGGAGGTGTTCGGCCTCACGCGCGTCGTGCTGCCCCGGGCGCTGCCGCCCGAGGCGCAGACCATCCCCGGGCAGGTGAAGCTGGTGATGGAGAACCTGCCGGAGAGGTTCCAGCGCGACACCTACCGGCAGAAGTACGAGGCGCAGCCGGACGGGCGCGTGCTGGTGACGCTGTCGGCGCGGGCGCCCGAGCCGAAGCGCCTCGCCCCGAGGCCGCTCGCGGACCCGGAGGGTGGCGACAACCTCAAGAGCTCCATCATCGTCGAGAGCGACAGCCCTCAAATCCGCGAGCTGGCCACGCAGCTGGTGGGGAGCGAGAAGGACGCCTACACGGCGGCGAAGAAGATCGTCGGCTGGGTGGCGGCGAACCTGAAGAAGGACTACGGGGCGAGCGCGGACCGGGCCACGGACGTGCTGCGCCAGCGCAAGGGCGACTGCACCGAGCACTCGCTGCTCACGGTGTCCCTGCTGCGCGCCTCGGGCATCCCGGCCCGGCGCGTGGACGGCGTCATCTACATGGTGAACCAGGACGGCGTCCCCGCCCTCTACTGGCACGAGTGGGTGGAGGCCTTCGTGGGCGAGTGGACCCAGCTGGACCCCACCTTCAACCAGGTGGTAGCGGATGCCACCCACTTCGGGGTCGGCCGGGAGGGAAACGCGGAAATCACCCCACTCATTGGGGCCCTAAAGGTCGTCGAGGTAAAGTAGGGGGTGCCGGGGGCCCCCCCCTTGGCAACCAGTTGGAGAGTCGACTAAGCAGCCCCTGCCTTTGTGGCAATAGTGACGGGGGTTTCATGAACAAGTTGACTCAGAAGTTCCTGGCGGTCTCGCTGCTCGCCCTCGCGGGCTGTGAGGGTGAGGCCAACAGTGGCCGGCTCGTGGGTTTCATCGTGGATGGCCAGACCGGGCAGCGGCTGAACTTCTTCAAGGCCGAGAGCGACAAGAACAACCTGGGCGATGACGGCGACAGCCAGAGCCAGGTGTACGCGATCATCGACGGAGAGTTCCGCCGTGCGGAGCCGTGCGGCCGCGGCGATCTGAACGGCAAGAATGGCATCGAGGCGGACGGGTGCTTCCAGATCAAGGACATCCCCGAGGGGATGACCGTCCCCGTCTTCGCGCAGGCCCCGGGCTACGAGCGGTTCATCGGTGAGTACACCTACGCGCTGATGGACCTGGACGTGGAGCACGCGCAGAAGGTGGCCAACATCCGGCTGTTCCCCAAGGGCTTCGCGGTGGACTACCGGTTCAACGTGAGCTTCAACAACCAGCCGGTGCCCAACGCGCAGGTCATCTGCCAGTACATGCCGACGACCGGTAACACGCTGCAGGTCTCGGGCACCTTCATGGATCCGGTCAACACCGGCACCGCCGCCATCACCGCCACGAGCAATGCGGATGGCGTGGCGTCCATCCCGGGCGCGCAGCTCGTCAATGGCGCGACCTACCGCTGCGAGGCGGTGCTGAGCCAGTCCATGGACGGGGTGACCCTGTCGGGCCAGGGCAACATCACGGCCGGCGTGACCCAGTCCGAGCAGCGCATGTCGCTGAGCACCAGCGGCTCGACGGACACCCTGCTCTACGCGGTGCGCTCCAACGCGGACGACACCACCAAGCTGATGGGCGCGGACGGCAAGCTGATGGTCACCTTCAACCGCCCGGTGGAGATCGTCGCGGGCACGGCGGATTGCCAGTACGCCACCGCCGCCATCTACTACCCGGACAGCGACGGTGTGACGGGCGCCATCTACCCGACGCCCGCTGGCTCCACCACCAACGGCGTGTCGGAGTCCGTCACCGCGGAAGTCTCCGCCGACGGGCTCACGCTGACGCTGGGGTTCAAGGCGGAGCGGCCGTTCGAGGCGGATGATCGCGGCACCTACGTCAGCTTCAGCGGCATCATCGTGCGCCCGCGCGGCAGCATGTCGTCCTCCGACATTCGCGCCATCGGTGGCGTGGGTGCCTGCCCGGCCGTCGCTGGGTACAGCGTGGGGGATGTGGCGAACCTGCGCACCGGCGGCTTCGACCAGAACAACACCATCCAGCTCTTCTAAGTCTCGAAGGGCGCACCCGGAACGAGCGGACACTGCCTGCTCGTTCCGGGTTGTATGGGTTTGATCAGGTCCCCGGCTGCACCAGGGCCAGCTGCCTCGCGAGCTCTCCCGGCTCCTTCAGGGGTGGCTCGCAGGCGAAGTGGCGGCACAGGTATGCGGCGCCCTGAGCGCCCACCGGCTCGCGGCCCTCGAAAGTCTCTCGCATCGACGGTGGTACCGGCGCTCCCGGCTCCTTCCAGGCGAAGGCGAAGGTCGGAGCGTAGGTCCCCCGCGTCACCGCCAGCAGCGGCTCCACCAGCTCCCGGGTTCCCGCGAAGGTGACGCTCGGCGCTCCCTCCACCAGCGCGTCCGCCGCCAGCCCCAGGTGCCCGTAGCCCATCGGGTTCTGCCGCAGCTGCTCCCGCATGCGCGACACGTAGCGCTCGGCCAGGTCCAGGTACTGCTTGTTCCCCGTCAGCGCCGCCAGCGCCACCTGCGCCTCCGTCAGCGTCGAGGCCCCCGAGGGGAACGCGTTGTCGAACGTCGCGTAGGTCGCCACCACCAGGTCCTGCTGATCCTTCGGCGCCGTCAGGTACGCCCGCTTCTCCCCATCCCAGAAGCGCGCCTGCGCCGCCTTCACCAACGCCTCCGCCGCCTCCAGGTACTTCGGCTCGAAGGTCGCCTGGTACAGCGCCGTCAGCCCCGAGGCCAGGTCTCCGTAGTCCTCGAGGAAGCCCGGGATGCGCGCCTGCCCCTCCTGGTACGAGCGCAGCAACCGCTGGCCATCCCATAGCTCCTTCAACAGGAAGTCCGCCGACCTCCGCGCCAGCGCCACCCAGTCCGCCCGCCCGAAGACCCGCCCCGCGAAGGCCAGGCCTCGCATCATCAGCCCGTTCCAGCCCGCCAGGATCTTGTCGTCCCGCCCCGGCTTCACCCGCTGCTCCCGCGCCTCGAAGAGCTTCCGCCGGGCCTCTCCGAGCCGCGCCTCCACCTCCTCCACCGGGAGCTGGAAGTCCCTCGCGAGCGTCTCCACCGGCACCACCGCCTCCAGCACCGTCGCCCCGTGCTCGAAGTTGCCCCCCGGAGAAATCCGGAAGTGGCGCAGCGCCAGCTCGGCCAGCTCCGGCGCCAGCACCTCCCGCACCTGCTCGGGCTTCCAGACGAAGAACTTCCCCTCCTCGCCCTCGCTGTCCGCGTCCTGCGTGGCGTAGAAGCCGCCGCGCGCGTCCGTCATCTCGCGCCGCACGTACTCCGCCGTCTCCTCCACCACCTTGCGCCACAGCGGCCTCGGCTCCACCTGGTACGCCTCCGTGTACAGGTGCAGCAGCTGCGCGTTGTCGTAGAGCATCTTCTCGAAGTGCGGCACCGTCCACCGCTCGTCCACCGAGTAGCGGTGGAACCCTCCCCCGAGCTGATCGTAGAGGCCTCCGAGCGCCATCTTCTCCAGCGTCAGCAGCACCGCCTTCTTCAGCGCCTCGTTGCCACTGTGGCGCCGCCAGGCCCGGAGCATCAGCGCCACGTTCATCGGGTTGGGAAACTTGGGCGCTCCACCGAAGCCCCCGTTCACCCCGTCCACCCGGCGCAGCATGGACTCCCCCATGGCCACGAGGTCCTCCCCCTTCAGCGCCGCCGCCACCGCGTCCAGGCCATAGCTGGCCAGCTCGCCCAGGCCCTCGCGGAACTCCTCCGACTGCCGCAGCACTTCCTCCCGCTTCGCCGTCCAGGCGTTGTGCAGCGCCTCCAGCACCTTCGGGAAGCCCGGCCGCCCGTACTTGTCCCCCGGCGGAAAGTACGTGCCCCCGTAGAACGGCAGCAGCTCCGGCGTGAGGAACACCGTCAGCGGCCACCCGCCCCCCTGCCCCATCAGCTGCACCACCCCCTGGTAGATCTGATCCACGTCCGGCCGCTCCTCGCGGTCCACCTTCACGTTGATGAACCACTCGTTCATCAACCCCGCGATGGTGGGGTCCTCGAAGGACTCGTGCGCCATCACGTGGCACCAGTGGCACGCCGAGTAGCCCACCGACAGCAGGATGGGCTTGTTCTCCGCCCGGGCCCGCGCGAAGGCCTCGTCGCCCCAGGGGTACCAGTCCACCGGATTCGACGCATGCTGGCGCAGATAGGGCGACGGCTCGCGCGCGAGGCGGTTTTTCGCACCGGAAGGCGGAGGCTGGGCCACGGGATGCTCCTGACGAAGGGGGCGGACCCCATGTGATAAGAGCCACACGCCGCGCGAGCAAGCTCCTCCGAGCGTGCGTGCTTCCCGGTACCCTTCCGAGTGTTCAGGGACGGGTAGAAAAGGGGCTGGGCAAATGCCCCGGGTTGCGCTTTGTCCTGGGCGTGGCCGAGCCCCTCCCCACCCGCGCGCCCTCCCTCGTGACGCTCAGCCTCGTGCTGCTGGCGGTGAGCGCCGGAGTGCGGCTCGCGCTCGCCTCCGCCACGGACATCTACTTCGACGAGGCCTACTACTGGCAATGGGCCCAGCACCTCGACTGGGGCTACTACGACCACCCGCCCCTGGTGGCCTGGCTCATCGCCACGCTCGGCGTCCGGCTCACGGCCCTGCTGTGCGGCGCGGGCACCGTGGCCGCCGTGTGGGGCCTCGCCCGTGACGTGTACGGAGACAAGGAAGCCGCGTGGCGCGCGGCCGCGCTGTGGAGCGTGGTGCCCGTGGGCATCCTCTCTGGAGTCTGGGCCACCCCCGACACGCCCCTGCTGCTGTGCTGGGCGCTCGCGCTGTGGGCGCTGTACCGCGAGCGGTGGGTACTGGCGGGACTGGCCTGCGGGCTGGCCCTGCTGTCCAAGTACCCGGGCGTCCTGCTCGCCGCGGCCTTCGTCGCCGCCTGCGTGCGCGCCCGCCGCCTGCCCGCCGGAGCGTGGCTCACCGCGCTCCTCGGGGTGCTCCTCTTCCTGCCCGTCGTGCTGTGGAACGCGCGCCATGACTGGGTGGGCTTCGCCTTCCAGCTCAAGCACGGCCTCGGTGGCACCGGCGGGTGGCGCACCTTCGGGGAGTTCCTCGCCGGCCAGCTGGCGCTCGGCGGACCCGTGCTGCTCCCGTTGACCGCGGTGTACGTCCTGCGCGGCCCGAGGGAGCAGTTCCTCCTGCGCGCGGCGGCCGCCGCTCCCCTTCTCCTCTTCGGCTACGCGTCCCTCCGCACCCGGGGCGAGGCCAACTGGCCGGCCGCCGCGTACCTCTCCGCGTGCGTGGGACTCGCCGGCATGCGCCCCGCGTGGTTCCGCGCCGCGGCCCTCGCCAACCTCGCCGTGGTGCTCGCGGTGGGCTCGCACCTGCTCTTCCCCGTGCTGCGCTTCGAGCGCGACGTTCCCCTCGCCCGCACCCACGGTTGGTCCGTGCTGTCCCAGCTCTCCGAGCCCGCGCGGCTCTTCCCCGGGCTCGAGCGTGAGGACGTGGCCGGGGTGTACGCCCCCAGCTACCAGCTCGCTTCCGAGGTGGCCACCTACGCCCGGCTGCCCACCGACACCGCGGGAGGAGCCCGGTACAGCCAGTATGACCTCTGGCCGGACCTGGTGGTGGCGCCCGGCCAGGACGCGCTGTGGCTCTCCGAGGACCGGCCTCCTCCCGAGGACCTGGCCGCGCGCTTCGCCTCGGTGGAGGGGCCGGTGGAGCTGCCCGCCGACTTCCGCGGGCGCCGCGTGCACACCTTCTCCGTCTGGCGGCTGCGCGACGCGAAACCCTGAGGCCCCGGTATGCTGCGCGCCCCGCCCCCCTTCCGGGGGACGTCCGAGCTTTCCGTGGAGCACGCAATGCAGCGCAGCCGCCTCGCCGTCCTGCTGTTTCTACCGCTGGCCCTCGCCACCGGATGTACCGATCCCCAGTGCCAGGGCACGGCCTGCGACGGCAGCGATGCCGGGCTGGACGCCGGAGTGGATGCCAGCACCGTCGACACGGGGGACTACGAGGCCACCAGCCCCTACGCCAACTGCCACTTCATCCAGGGCACCACGGGCACGCAGTGCGGTGAGCTCGGCAGCTTCGACCTGTCCGCGTGCCAGCGCTCCACGCTCGGCGCCGCCGCCCAGGAGGGCGTCTTCACCACCCACGGCCGCATCGACTTGAACGATGGCGGCGTGCGCTACTCCACGCAGAGCCACTCGCTGCGCAATGACGGTGGAGTCGAGACCTTCAACGGTTGGTCCACCCTGAGCACCAACATGGACCTCGCCAAGCAGTTCGACACCAACACCTGGTTCGTCGCGCGGCACACGGCGAGCCGGCTCGCGGACGGTGGCCCGAACAACGTCACGGTGGGCTATGCCGGCTGCTCGGCCCAGGACACCAACCACTTCACCGGCTGCTACGCCGTGTGCCGCAATGGCGCGGCCACCGAGGTGGGCACCTTCAAGACCGCCCGCATCGTGCCCGCGCGCAACGAGAGCGAGGCCAACGGGCTCTCGCTCGTCTCCGAGACGGCGGTCGTCGACCAGTACGACCCGAGCTACTCCTTTGGCCTCCCGGTGGACGTCTACGTCACGAAGAGCCACGCGTATGTCGTGTCCCTCGAGGGCTCGTACCAGGGCTGGGGCGGCCTGTCCGTCTACGACGTGAGCGACCCCGCGCACCCGGCGCTCGTCAATCAGATCTCCGCCGAGAACGGCTACTGGAACGGCGTCTGGGCCAAGGGGGACGCCCTGTACGTCGCGAGCGGCAAGAACGGCGTCATCACCTTCGACATCACCGACCCCGCCAACCCCATCCTCACTCCCGTGCAGGTCCAGGAGAACGTGGACGCCCACACCGTCTTCGTCGAGGGCAACCACCTCTACGCCATGGGCGATCCGACGCGCATCTATGACATCTCCAACCCGCGCGCGCCCAGGCTCCTCGGCCGCTACGTGCCGCCGGGCGCCGAGTCCTACCCGTCCGCCTACGTGCACGATGCCTTCGTCTACCAGGGCCGCATGTACAGCTACTACTGGTCGTACGGCATGCAGATCAGCGACGTCTCCCGGCTGAGCGACACACAGGGTCCCACGCCGCTCGGCGGCTACCGCTACGGCATCAACGCCGATGGCAGCCCGATGCTCAGCTACTCCCGCAGCCACGCGGGCGCCGTGGGCACCTACGTGGACCGGCTCATCGCCTTCGAGGGCGGCGAGACCTGGGGCGCCCACCTGCGCGTGCTCGATGTCACCGACCCCACCCGGGTGAAGCTGATCTCCCGCTACCGCCTGCGCCAGGAGGCCTCCATCCACAACATGATCCTCGATGAGGCCCGCAAGCGGCTCTACATCGCCTACTACCAGGAGGGCGTCCGCGTCCTGGATGTCGCCAACCCCGCCCAGCCCCGCGAGCTCGGCTACTTCAACACCTTCCGCTCCGAGGACCCGATGCGCGGCCTGGGCTTCTACGAAGGCGCCATCGGCATCCGCGTCCCCAAGGCGCCGGATGTCTCCACCGCCAACGCGGGCCTCCTCTACGTCGTCGATACCTCCCGCGGATTGCTCATCCTGCGCGAGACGAAGTGAAGACACGGGGGCCGGGGTGGGCGTCCGAGGAGACCCTCACCCCAGCCCTCTCCCAGAGGGAGAGGGAGCGAGCAGGCCCCGTGCGGCCTGGTGGGTTTCGCGGCGTTGAATGATTCCGTGCCCGCGGGCTTCCTCCTAGAGTGAGCCCGCTCCCATGAACCTGCTCCTCGTCGCCGTCGGGCTGTCCAAGGTGGTCTTCGGTGGGCTGGTCGCCGCGCTCGGCATCTGGCTCGCGTTCCGCGGTCTCAACCGGCTGCTCGGCACGGATCCCACCGTCGACCTGCGGCAGGGCAACGTCGCCGCCGGAATCGTCCACGCCGCCAGCCTGCTCGCCCTCGGGCTGCTGGTGCACAACGCCGTCAACGCCACCTTCGACGCCGTGGACCTCACCTTCCGCGGCCCCTCCATCGAGCCCGCGGCCCTGGTGCGCCTCACCTTCTTCGCCCTCACGCACGTGGGCGTCGCCCTCCTGGTGGGCACCGGCGTGCTCGCCCTGGGCGTGCTCCTCTTCGACCGCATCACCCCCGGCATCGACGAGCTCGCCGAGGTGCGCCGCGGCAACGTGGCGCTCGCGCTCGTCCTGGCCGCCATCCTCCTCGTGCTCGCCCTGCTCACCGCGCCGGGCCTCCAGGCCACCCTCAACGGCCTCATCCCCTTCCCCGACCTCCCGCCCTCCACCTTCCAGTCCCCCTCCTGACCCCGTGGCCGCCCCGCCGTCCAGCCCGGGGAAGACGCTCCTCCAGCTCTTCCTCGTCCTCTTCATCGCCTCGAGCTGCTGCTGCTTCCTCGGGCTGCGCTGGCTCGTCACGCCCGGGGTGCGCTCGCACTCCCCGCGCCCGGCCACGCTCCCGCCTCCCGAGCTTCCCGGCACCCAGGGTACCCACCTCGGCCTGGCCCTCGTCCCCGACTCCACCCCGCTGAGCCAGGCCCGCACCTATGAGTGGCGCGCCGAGTCGCTCCTCCCGCCCGAGTACCGGGTGGGCTACGGCCTGGGGGAGTCCCTCGCGAGCGAGCTGGACCGGGAGCACCGGGCCTACGGCCGGAAGACGCGGTTCCGCGCGCTGAGCCGCGCCCGCTTCACCTACCAGGCCCCGCCCGGATGCCAGCAGGACATGCGCTGCATCTACGCCGAGCTCATGCGCAGCAACGCCGAGCCCGTGCACGCGCTGGGCACCCGCTTCGTCGAGCACATCCGCGCCCGGCAGCTCGACCCGCTCGAGGCCGGCGAGCTCATCATCACCTTCATCCAGCGCATCCACTACGTGGAGCCCGACGGCCAGCCCTTCGGCGTCCTGCCTCCCGCGCTCGTCGCCGCGCGGGACGAGGGTGACTGCGACTCCAAGGCCGTGCTCGCGGTGATGCTGCTGCGCCAGGCGGGCATCGACGCGGCCATCCTCTACTCGGACCCGCTCGCCCACGCAGCCGTGGGCGTGGCCCTGCCCGTGCGCGGCCCTGCCTTCCGCCTCGGCAACCGCGTGTACCGCTACGCGGAGCTCACCACCGAGGGCTGGCCCCTCGGGATGATTCCGCCCCAGCACGACAAGCCCCATTTGTGGAAGGTTCTGCCCATGCCGGAACTACCCGGCGAGACGGGCTCGCGTGTTGACGAGGTGGACACTCCCGTGTCCGGAGACGTGGAGTAGTCGAAGCGGCATCTGGCCCGGAGGGTGGGTTCCCGGAGCGCTCGGGGTGACGAAGCTTCACCACCCAACCCCGAGGCGCCCCCCCCGCCGAGCCCCTCTTCCACTGCTGTACTTCTTCACTCGCTCTGGCTCTCTCCTGTGCACCCCGACTGACAATCGGGTCGCACCGGAGTGCGTGGTGGGCACCCCCTACCGGAGGTCGCCATGCCGTCCCTCTCCCGCTGGCTCGTCCTGTCCCTGCTCGGCCTGTTGACCCTACCCGCCTGCCTCGCGATGCCGCCGGAGCAGGACGCCGAAGCCGCCCTCGAAGCGCCCGCTCCCGAACAGGAGCACGTGGCCCAGGCGCTCACGGGCGATGATGCCCTCGCCACCCCGAGCTGCCTCGCCAAACCCCTGCTGTCCGCGCTCGGCAAGAGCCACGTGCTCGTCGGTGGGAAGATGAGCGATGCCGTCGCTTCGCAGGCGCCGTTCGATGTCCGCTACATGTACCTCGCGGGCGGACTGTTCGACTCGGCGGAACCCTGCGGCTCGTGTCTGAGTTGCAGCGCCCAGGCGCAATCCTGCGCCAACTCGAGCGGCGGCTGCGGCTGGTGGGGCTGCTGGCAGTGGGACCAGCAGGCCCCGGGACAGTACCTGCGCGACTTCCTCCAGGCCGCCGCCACTCGCAGGCAGATTCCGATGATCACCTACTACGAGCTGCTCCACACCAGCGGCGTGGCCGATGGCACCGCCGAGGTGCTGCGCGTGGTGGACGTCTCCCTCATGCGGCGCTACTTCAATGACTGGCGCTTCGTGCTGAAACAGATTGGAAGCACCACCGCCCTGCTGCACCTCGAGCCGGACTTCTGGGCCTACGCGCAGTTCCTCGCCCTGGATCCCCGCCTGCTGCCCGCGGCCGTCGCCTCGGCCAACCCCACCGACTGCGGTGATCAACCGAACTCGGTGGCCGGCATGGGCCGCTGCCTCATCTCCATGGCGCGCAAGTACGCCCCCAACGCCAAGGTGGGCCTGCACGCCTCCGCGTGGGCCACGAAGATCGACGCCCACCTCAACACCAACCCGCTGCTCGATGTGACAGTCGAGGCCCGCAAGGTGGCCGACTTCCTCCGCCTGTGCGGCGCCGCCGACGGGGACTTCGTCGTCGTGGAGACCAGCGACCGCGATGCCCAGTGGTACGAGGCGACGATGGGAAGCTGGCGCTGGTGGGATCGGAACAACTTCAACATGCCCAACTTCCGCCAGGCCTTCACGTGGTCCCGCGCCCTCTCGGAGCGGCTCGGCAAGCCCCACCTCTGGTGGCAGCTCCCCGTCGGCAACATGTCCCTGTCCGGCACCTGGGAGAAGTGGCGCGACAACCGTCTGGATTACTTCTTCGACCACCCGGACCAGGTCGCCGCCGCGCATGGGCTCGGCATGGTGTTTGGCGCCGGGGCCGAGGGACAGACCAATCCCTCCACCGATGACGGCCACTTCGTCCAGCGCGCGAAGGGGTATTTCGCCAAGGGCGGACAGGCCGCGTGCCCCTCGGGCCTGAGTCAGGCGCGGTAGGGGCACGGGTTCGAGTCCCTACTCCCCGCCATGAGCCTGCCCCGGTTTCGTGGCATCAGCCCCGTAGGGTATCCCCTCAGATTGGCAACCCATCGGGGGGCCATCACCACGGGGATTCCCATGAAGCTGGCCGGAGCAGTGGTGCTGTTGGTGTTCCTCACCGGATGCGCGACAACGCAGAGAAAGGACGGCCCCGGAACGGGAGGCTCTGGTCCTTCACCCTCACCGGGGGCCAAGCCCGCAGTGAAGAAGGAACTGCCCTGGTTGAACGTGCTGGGCGGACGGATGAAGACGACCCTCTTCTACGGCCCGTGGCAGTGTCGCCGGGAGTTCATGAACGGGTGCCAGAGGGAGTGCGCCAGCGAGGGCCACACGCTCAAGGGGTGCATGTGGCTGGCCGACTTCAAGTTCGATTGGGAGGGAAGCCTCGTTGTCCTCCCCGTTCCCGTCAAGGCCGGGAGCCGCTACGGCATCTACCACTGCTGCTGCAACTACACCGAGCTGTCAAAGGAGGACACACGCGCCGCTCGCAAGAAGTGGGAGGGGAAGAGGGAGTCCTTCCGGCGGGGTTGGAGCGAGAAGTTCGGAACGTGGCCGGAGAAAGGTGACGTGTCCTGGCCAGGGCACCACGTCCGGGATCTCAAGCACGGGGGGGATCCGGTTGACCCCAACAACGTCATCCCCGCCGAGCCTGATGTTCACGAGGTATTCAACGAGCAGTACCCCGCTTGCTACGACGGCAAATCCCCCTGGAATACAGTGGGCCCCGACTTGCCCTACACGGACAACTGACGATGGCCACGCCCCTGAACAGCTTGCTCGAAGAGGTCTCTCGCGAGCACTTCCCCCATGCTCCCGCCACACCCGAGGAGATCGAGGAGTTCGAGCAGCGGGTGGGTTGGCGGCTGGACCCTGACCTCCGGGCCTTCTACCTGCACTGCAACGGGGCGGAGCTGATTAAACGGTTGCCGGATAGCCCCTATCGCATCCTTCCCCTGTCGAAGATCGTCCGAGCGCGGGTCGCCATCTTCGGGAAGAAGAACGATGACGACGCGCACGGCCCCGCCTCGATATGGGCCATCTGCGACGTGCAAGATGGCAACTACCTGCTGGTGGATGTGGCCCGGCAGGACAATGGTCGCTACCCCGTCATCGACGGCTGGCACGAGGCGTGGCCAGACCCGAAGTATTGCGATCAGATCGCCACCTCCTTCTCGGACTTCTTGGAGCGGGCCCTGCGTGATGGCCAAGCCTACTGGCTGAACGAATGAGACGAGGCCCTCGCCAATGAGCCTCCTGCTCGAAGAGGTCTCCCGCGACCACTTCCCGTATCCACCCGCCACGTCCGAGGAGATCGCGGAGTTCGAGCAACGCCGAATCCCGAGTACTGCGGGCCAGTCGCCAGTTCCTTCTCGAAGTTCATGGAGGCGACGATCCGCTCTCGACGCCCCGTGTCCTGGCGAACGTCCTCAGCAGTTCTGCCCAGTCCACTCCCGAGGTCCTCTCCGTCATCGGCTCCTTCCTGGCCGCTGCATCAAGCGCCCCCTTCCCTCCTCCGCACCTGCCTGGGGGACACGTTGCCCTGCCCACCGAGCCGGGAGCGGCCCGGTCGAATGAATTGCAAGACACTCGACCACCGCGCTCAACGCGGAGCCGGCCCGAGCGCCTGGCGGATGGCCGCAGTGAGCTGCAGCGCATCCGTGGGCGTCACCCCGCGAGGGCCGCCCCGCACCACCAGCATCGGCTCTCCGGTGAGCAGCCGCCATTCGACGCGCGGATAGCGGGTCAGGTCGAGCAGCACGGGCTCTCGAAACCCCGTCCATTCGGAAATGGGCACGCCCGCCACACAGCGGCGGTAGGCGACGAGCCCAGGCCTGGCTTCCACCTCGGTGGTGGCGAAGGTGCGCAGCAGGAAGTACGCGAGCGCCATGGTCGCCAGGGCGAGGCACGCGCTGCCCAGCCCCCGGGTCTGGGGCTGCGAGGCGAAGTAGGCCAGCGGCCAGACGAGGACGGCCATCCCCGCGACGAGGGTGCTGCGCCCCAGCCAGTCCCACCCCGGCACAAGCCGCCAAGTTCCGTCCGCCTCCCGTAGGCGGGGGACGCCCGGGGAGGCGTCTGGCTGCAGCTCCAGCCCCCTCCAGCGGTCGCTCTCGGAAGAGCGCTGTCCGGGGAGCGACTCCCACAGGTAGACCCGCCCGAGCCGGGGCGAGTCCACCAGCGCCACGTCCACCTCCCACCACAGGTCATGGTCGGGATGCTTGACCCGCCTTCGCTCCAGCTGGACGGGCCCCGCGAGAGGCAGGACCACCCGCTGGCCACTCGCGCTCCACTCGCCCAGGAGCACGCCTTCCTCCGCGCGCCACACGAAGACGTTGCGCAGCCAGGCCGTGCAAAGCCCGAGCGCGACCGCGGCCGCCAGCAGCGCGCCGCCCACAGGCAGCCGTATCTCGGGCCGGCCGTCCACGAGGATGAGCAGCCCTGCGGCGGCGCACCCGGCGGCCAACAGCGAGAACATCCACTCGATGGCGCGCTTTCTTCTTCCGGGGGTCAAAACCAACTGGAGACCCGCTCTGTCAGCGAAGGTGTCAGGCTGGCCTTGCGCGTATAGAGGAGCGTCTTGCCGTCGTTGTAGGCGTCGACATTCATCTCGATGTTTGAGTAAGGCATGGCCGAGGTGCAAAGGCAGGCAGCGGAGTCAACCTGTCCACCGAGTCGGGGGAGGCTCACTTCAGCACGCGTGAGGTCTGCGGACATAGATAGCGGATGCCGGATCAAATGCAATACGGCTGCATTTACAGGGTACCCTCACCCCGACCCTCTCCCAAAGGGAGAGGGAGTTCAGGGGGCCTTCATCCGCTCCCGCACGTAGGCGTCGTACTCCTCCTTCATCGGGAGGGACTCGTCCACGCGCAGCCGCCGGCGCAGCGTGCTCACCTTCCGGCCACTGCGCGGATCCTCGCCCTCCTTCTCGTACTGCTCCCAGGAGATGCCCGAGCCGCGCCTCTGCCAGAGCGGTAGCTCGTTGAAGTTGATGCCTCTCTGGAAGAGGAGCTCGTTCTTGAAGCCCACCGACTTGCCGTGCAGCTCCCGGGAGGCCTGCGCCACGCTCAGGCCCTCCTTGCGCAGCGTCCAGTAGCACCAGCCGTGCAAAGCGCAGCGCGTCGCGTCCGCCTGCCTCCAGCGGAAGTAGTCCACCACCGCGCTCTCGTTCACCCCCATCCACACCCGGCTGTCGAATACCGCCGGCACTCCCGCCACGTGCGTGAAGGTCGCGCTCGCCACGCCCGCGGAGATGGACACCAGCTTCTCCACCTCCCGGTCGAAGAGCGACCAGTCCGGCCGGAAGAGCACCGAAATCTCATCGCTCTCCGTGTAGGCGTAGACGCCCTGCAGCTCCTCCAGCAGCGCCGAGGCCGTGCGCACCATCTGCTGGTGCAGCGTCGCATCGAAGGGCTTCTCGTAGCGCGCCTCCGTGAAGCGCGAGAAGCCCCGCCCATCCACCCGCAGCACGCACCACGCCCCGCTCAGCAGCCGCAGCGAGTGGAAGAACTCGCCCTCACGCATCCGGGCTTCAAAATCGTTCGGACGCATCTCCCTCCCTCCATTCCCTCACGTCGAAGCCGCCCTCCGGGCCGGCCCGTACGTGGAACAACGCATCGAATCCCTCGGCGTACGAGGGCCACCGCAATTTCCGGTACGTGATGTGGATCGCCTTGTCCGTCACCCGCGCCCGCCCCACCCGCCCCGCGTTGCGCGCCAGGCATGTCTCCAGGTCCGACTCGAAGACATAGCCCACCACCCGCGCACCCCGCTCCCGGCCCAACGCGATGAGCGGCTCGCGGTCCTCGACGAGCGGGTGGGTGTTGTCCACCACCACCGAGTCCCCCCGCTCCAGCGCCTCGGCGATGAGCCTGCGCTGCCGGGCCTCGCGCTTGCGCGCGTTGGGCCACAGGTCCTTGCTCACGTGCACGTGCGTGCCCGCGAAGCGCTCCCGGTAGAAGCTGCTCTTTCCCGAGCCCTGCAGGCCGATGAAGAGGACCAGTTCCATGGCGAAGACGGCCGAGCAGCCTCCAGGTACGCGTCAGGCGGCGGCAGCCCGTGCCGGCCGTCCAATGAGGAGGTGGACGTGCAAGGGCGAGTTGCCCGCGCGCACCCGCTCGATGTCCCACTGGTAGTCGCCCTCGCCGAGCCCCTCGGTGAGGGCCTTCATCTCCTCCACCGAGTACACGCGCAGGCACGAGACGATGCCATCGAAGACGATCGTGAACGGGATGAGCGGCAGCAGGTAGGTGAGCGCCAGCCGATCCAACCGCTGGGGCCGCATGAAGGGCGTGGCGAGCAGGGTGTTCACGGACGAGAGCGCCGTGACGAAGAGCGTGGTCGGCGAGCGCTCCACCAACTCGAAGATGGCGATGCCCTGGCGCTTGGCGACGGCATCGGCCAGCACCTTGCGCGCCAGCTCGGGCGGCAGGTGGTGGAAGGCATTGCACATCAACCGGAAGCCCTTCAGCTCCGGAGGAACCGCGGTGGCATCCACCGGCGCGGAGACGTAGTCGATGCGCCCGCCGCTCTCCGCCTTCACCTGCTCGAAGTGCGCCAGGTCCGGGTACAGGTCCGTCAGGGTCGCCTGGACGGGGTAGTGCTCCTGCTCCTCCAGCAACCGCACGATGGGCCGCACCGGACCCGAGCCGCCCGAGGCCAGGTCCAACAGGCGCCGCTCGCCCATGGCCTCCATGGCCTGCTTCAGACGGCGCACCAGCTCGCGGTAGGGCGCGTCATACACATTGGCGACGAAGGCGAGGTAGTCGGTGACGCCCCGGCGCAGGACGGAGGGGAGCCAGGGCTGATCTTCGAGCTCGAACAGATGAAGGCGGGACATGGAGGGAGGCTCCCTCCACGCTCCCGGGGATGCAAGGGCCTCACGAGAGCCGCGCGGCATCCATGAGCGAGGCGGCGCGCGCATGGTGTGAGGCCGCCTCCGTCCGGAGCAGCTGGGCCTCGGCCGTCTGGGCCGCGGCCAGCAGGAAGGGCACGGCACGCGAGGGCTCCCCTCCGTCCACCCAGTGCTGCGCGATGATGGCCGGAGCGCCCCCCCGCTGCTCCAGTTGCCGCGCCAGCCGCCGGTGCAGCAGCGTGCCCAGCGTGGCGGGAATGGAGCCCCGCACCGCCTCGAGCACCAGGTCATGGGTGAAGCGCTCGCCGTGGAAGAGCTGCGCCGCCTCCAGCTCGCGCAGCGGCGCGGCGAATGAGAGCGGGCTCACGTCCAGCACCACCGCGGCCAGCTCCAGGTCGAAGTGCTGCCGGGCCAGCGCCGCCACCTGGGCCAGCTGCTGCGCCAGGGGAGACAGCCGCTCCAGGCGCTGCTGGAGGAGCGGGCGCACACGTCCGGGCGGAGGCAGGCGCTCCGGCCAGCCGCGCTCCAGACTCCCCGACTCCAACAGGTGCTTGAGCGTCTCGGTGATGAAGAGGGGATTGCCCCCGGTGTAGCGCGCCAGCTCCCGCGCCAGCGCCGCGGCCCCCGGCAGGGCGAGGCTCTCCAGCAGCTCGCCCACCGCCGCTGGCGAGAGCGGCTCCAGGTGCAGGAACGTCAGCAGGTTCTCCTCCTCCATCCCCTTCAGCAGGGCGAGCGCGTCCGGAGCGAGCTCCCCCCGGCGGCAGCAGTCGATCATCCGGGGGAAGGACGACTGGAAGCGGGCACAGGCATGGGCGCCCACCTGCAGGCTGGCGGCGTCGGCGAACTGGAGGTCATCGGTGACGAAGAGCGCCAGGTTCTCCGTGCAGCGGCGGAGCACCTCGCTGAAGGCATCCAGACAGCGCACCCGGTCCCCCTCGTCACGCAGGGGAGCGGGCTCCTCGCCAGGCGCGGTGAGCTCGGGCATCACGCGCGCCAGCTCCCGGCGGAGCCACGGCTCCAGGCCCTGGCGCACCTCGGGCCGCTGGTGGAAGCACTCCCGGATGTGCCGCGTGAACAGCGAGTAGGGCACGTCCGCGTCGCCGGGCCGGGCCGTGAACACCGCGAAGCGCCCCTTGGAGGCCGCGAAGTCCAGCGCGAGGCGCGTCTTGCCCACGCCCGGCTCGGCCACGAGCGCGATGAGGTGCCCGGCCCGCCACGCCTCCTCCATCCGCGCCCACTCCCGCTCTCGGCCCACCCGCACGGGCGGCCGGAGGACGGAGGGCGGCAGGAGCGGGCCCGGCGTGCCGTTGGGAGCGCGCGGCCTCACCTGCCCGCGTTCCACGTCCCGGGTCAACGCGAGCGTGTCCGGGTGCGGCGCCGCGTCGTACTCCTCGAAGAGCATCTTCCGGCAACGCTCATAGAGGGCCAGCGCCTCCATCCGGTCTCCCATCAGGGCGTGCAGCCGCATCAGCCGCCGGTAGGCGCCCTCCGAGAGGGGCGCGAGGCTCAGCAGCCGCTCGGCGAAGTGCAGCGCCCCCGCGAAGTCCCCGCGCAGCTCGCGAGCGTCCGCCTCGGCGCTGGCGGCGCGGCACCGCAGGGCCTCGAGCTGCTCGCGGGCCGGGAGCAGCCACGCCTCGAAGTCCGGACAGTCGTCGAAGTCCAGGGTGCCGAGCAGGGAGCCCGACAGGGCCAGGGCGTCCGCGTGGCGGCCGGCGAAGACGTGGGCCGCCAGCTCCACCGCATCGGTGGACACCCGCTCGGAGAGGGAGACCACGTCCCCGCCGAGCACCAGGTCCGCCCCGGTGGCCACCCGCAGCCGGCGCAGGAGCTGGCGCATGTTGTTGCGCGCCGTGTCCTCGCCGGAGCCCGGCCACAGCATGCCCGCCAGTCTGTACTTGGGCGTGGGGCCCTCCAGCGCCAGCCAGGCCAGCACCGCCGCGACCCGCCGCTGCAACTCCAAGGGCTCCGCCAGCCCCAGGAGCCGCGCGCCCCCGAGCACGTCCAACCTCCAGTCCGCCATGTCATCCCCCCCTGCCACCCGGCGGAGCAGCCTGGACCCGGTGAGCCCTCCGCGAAGGCCCCCGGGTCCACGGCTGCCCGAGAAAGGTGGCCCCGGCCCGGCCAGTCCCTCCTCAGTGACGGGCACATGGTGCCTGAAGGCAGCGAGGTCACGAAAGCACCTCGCCACCGCTAGCGGGTTTCCACTACGCCCGGGGACGCAGGGGCCTACTCCGCGCGCAGGGAGACGGCCGGGTCCACGCGCATGGCGCGCCGCGCGGGCACGAGGCACGCCGCCAGCGCCACGCCCAGCAGCAGCACCGCCGCCGTGCCGAAGGTGAGCGGATCATGCGGTGCCACGCCGTAGAGGATGCTGCCCATCACCTGGGACAGGGCGAGCGCACCGGCCACGCCCACCGCCACCCCCAGGCCCGCGAGCCGCATCCCGCTGCGCAACACCATGCTCAGCACCTCCGCCGGCCGGGCCCCGAGCGCCAGCCGCACGCCGATCTCCCGCTGCCGCTGGCCCACCGTGTACGCGAGCACGCCGTAGATGCCCACCGCGCCGAGCACCAGCGCCAGCACGGCGAAGAGGCCGAGCAGCGACGCGATGAGCCGGGGACGGGCCACGGAGCCGCCCACCACCTCCTCGAGCGTGGTGATGCGGGTGATGGTCTGCTCCGGGTTCACCGACCAGATGGCCTGGCGCACGGCGGCGGCGAGCTGCAGGGGGGCGCCTTGGCCGCGCACCACCATGTTCACGTTGCTGCGGTTGTTCTGCAGCACGTGGATGTAGACGAGGGGCGGAGCGGGCTCGGAGAGACTCTCCTGGCGCACGTCGCCCACCACGCCGACGATGGGCGCCACGTCATTGTCCCCCCACCGGATGGCCTTGCCCACCGCGTCCTCGCCCGGGAGGAAGCGGCGGACGAAGGCGTCGTTGACCATGAGGGCCGGGGGCCCCTCCCCCGTGTCCTGGGGGGTGAAGGCGCGGCCGCGCAGCAGGGGAATCCCCATGGCGCGGATGTAGTCGTTGCTCACGTGGAGGTACCTCACGCGAGGGGCATCCGCGGCACTCTCCGCGGGCTGGCTCGACAGGACCATCGGCGCCGACTCGCCCGAGCCCTCCAGCGGGAGGTTCTTCGCCGTGCCGGCCACCTGCACACCGGGCACCTCGCGCACGCGCTCGAGCACCTCGGCCAGGTACTGGCGCAACGGGCGTCCCCCCGGCTGGGAGGAGAAGCTCACCACCACCGCGCCTTCCGGACGGAAGCCCGGCTCCACCGAGAGCAGCGACATCAGGCTGCGGACGGCCAGCCCCGCCCCGGCCATCAACATCACGGCGAGCGCCACCTCGGCCACCACCAGCGCGCCGCGCAGCCGCGCTCCGCCCCCGCCCGTCATGCCCCGGCCCGCGGCCTTGAGCACCGGCGCGAGCTGGGGCGAGCTCGCGCGCACCGCGGGCAGCAACCCGAACAGCACGCCCGTGAAGAGCGTGGCGCCCATGGCGAAGCCCAGCACCGCCCCGTCCACCCGCACATCCTGGAGACGTGGAAGCTGCTTCACGGAGAAGGCCACCAGCAGCTCGGTGCCCCACACCGCCAGCAGCAGGCCGAAGGCGCCACCCAGCATCGCGAGCACGAGGCTCTCGGTGAGGAGCTGCCACACCAGCCGCCCGGGCCCGGCGCCCAGCGCGGCGCGCACCGCCAGCTCCCGCTCGCGCGCGGTGGCCCGCGTCAGCATCAGGTTGGCCACGTTGACGCACGCGATGAGCAGCAGGAAGCCCACCGCGCCGAGCAGCACCAGCAGCCCCGCCCGCACGTCGCCCGTGACGGCCTCGTGCAGCGGCAGCATGGTGACGCCGGTGGTCTGCACGTTGGTGGCCGGGTACTCCTCCGCGAGCTGCCGGGCCACGCCGTTCATCTCCGTGCGCGCCGTCTCCAGGGACACCCCGGGCTTCAGGCGCGCCACCACGGCCTGCCAGCGCACCTGGCGCAGGCGCGGAATGCCGCTCTCGCTGATGCGGGAATCGGAGAGCCACATGTCCACGCGCTCCGAGGGGAAGGTGAAGCCCGGGGGCATCACGCCCACCACCGTGGTGGGCACCTCATCGATCGTCAGGGTGCGGCCGAGGATGGTGCGGTCTCCGCCGAAGCGGCGCTGCCACAGGCCATGGCCGAGCACCACCACCGCGTTGTTGCCCGGCTGGTGCTCCCCGGGGAGCAGCACGCGCCCCAGCATCGGAGCCACGCCGAGGGTGGAGAAGAAACCGTCGCTCACGAAGGCGGACGACAACCGCTGGGGCTCGCCATCCCCGCTCAGGTTGCTCCCCGTCATCCCCTCCACGTACCACCAGGTGCCCATGTCCTCGAAGGAGCGCTGGCGCGCCTTCCAGTCCGCGAAGTCCAGCGGGGACACGTCGCCCCGGGGCTGGTTCTGGGAGGGGCTGGCCTGCCACAGGCGCACCAGCCGCTCCGGCTCGGCGAAGGGCAGCGGCCGCAGCAGCACGCCGCGCACCACGCTGAAGATGGCGGTGGTGGCGCCGATGCCCAGCGCCAGGGTGAGCACGGCCACCAGCGCGAAGCCGGGCGCCTGCCGCAACATCCTCAGCGCGTACCGCACGTCCTGCACCAGCGCGTCCCACAGCAGGAACCGCTTCATCTTCCGCTCCCTCTCATGCCCGATGCGCACGCACTCCTCGCGCACGCGGCCCACGTCTCCGAACTCGCGCTCGGCGGCCGCGCGCGCCTCGGCGGGGGACAGGCCCTCCCGCTCGTACCTGGCGGCGCGCATCTCCAGGTGGAACCGCAGCTCCTCGTCCACGTCCTGCTCCACCGCGCGAGGCCGCACGGCGAGCTTCAACAGCCGCTTGAAACCGGGGGAACGCATGACGGGGCTCAGGCCGCCTCCAGCACGCGGGACACGGCCGCCACGTAGCGCTGCCACGCCTGCGTCTCGGCCCTCAGGTGCGCCCGGCCCGCCGCGGTGAGCCGGTAGAACTTCGCCCGCCGGTTGTTCTCCGACAGGCCCCACTCCGCCTCCAACAGGCCCCGCTTCTCCAGCCGGTGCAGCGCCGGGTAGAGCGCCCCCTCCTCCACCTTCAGCTCCTCCCCGCTCCGCTCCCGCACCAGCTCCGCCACCGCGTACCCGTGCAACGGGCCCCACGACAGGCTCTTGAGAATCAGCACGTCCAGCGTGCCCTGCACCAACTCCAGCGAGCTGTCCGCCATGTGGCCCTTCCCCTTAGATGCTCAGGGGAACGGCGCGTACGTTCCCCTTAGATGTTGAGGGAAGTGTCACCCGGGCTTCCCTAAGGTGTCAAGGGGAGCACCCGGACGCGGGGGGCCTCAGCCGGTGTGCGGCTCTGGCTCGACTCCGGGGGGCAGCTGCCAGTTCACCCGGTGGACCGCCAGCGGCGGCGTGACAGGACCGCGGAGCGGCGGCAGCGGCGTGACGGGCCAGGAGCGCTCCCGCCAGCGCGCGAGGGTGGCCTCGGTGAGGAGGATCTCCCCGGGCCGGGCGGCGGCGCACACCCGGCTGGCGAGGTTGGCGGCGTCTCCGATGGTGGCGTACTGCAGGTATTGCTCGGAGCCGATGTTCCCGGCCGCCGCGCGGCCCGTGTTGATTCCCACGTGGATGCGGATCTCCGTCCAGCCCTTGGCGCGCCAGCGCGCGTTCAACCGGGCCAGGGCCTGCTGCATCTCCACCGCGGCGCACACGGCCCGGTCCACGTCGTCCGGGTGCGCGAAGGGCGCGCCCCACACCGCCATCAGCGCGTCGCCGATGTACTTCTCCAGCGTCCCCTCGTACCGGAAGACGATGTCCGCCATCACCGGGAAGTACTCGTTGAGCAGATCCACCACCTGCCGGGGCTGGAGCTTGGAGGACAGCTCGGTGAACTGGCTGATGTCCGAGAAGAGGATGGTCACCTCCGTCTCGATGACTCCCAGCTGGGCGCTGCGCGCGAGCTGCAGCTTCTTGAGGGTGGCCGGGGGGAAGAAGCGCAGGTAGTTGGTGCGCAGCACGGCCTCCTCCTCCAGCTGCTGGCGCAGGAGCGAGTTGTCCAGCGCGATGGCCGCCTGGTTGCCGAAGGCGGTGAGGAACTCCAGGTCCTCCTGGGTGAAGCCGTGGGCCCGCGAGAGGTTGTCCACGTAGAGCACCCCCAGCACCGAGTCCCGGGGCATGAGCGGCACGCACATGGAGGCGCAGATGGACTGCTGCAGCACCGAGTCGGCGGAGCCCAGCCGGGGATCCCTCCGGGCATCGGAGAAGAGCGCCGCCACCCCGTGGCCGCGGACGTACTCGACGATGTGCTGGCTGTAGAAGGGGCCCGGCGGCAGCTCGCCCGACGCACGGGCCACCCGGGGACGCAGCTGCCCGCTGAGGGGCTCCACCAGCAGGATGGCCGCCCGGTCCACCTCCAATATCTGGAAGACGAGTTGCAGGACGCGATCCAACAGCTCGTCGATGGAGCCAGGCGAGGAGAGCAGCTGGCTCACCTTGAGGAGGATCTGCAGCTTGTTGTTGGCCCGCCCCTCCCCGCTCACGGGCTTCATCTTCAGGGCGGTGTTCGCCCCGGGCTCGGCATGCGGCCGCAGCAGCTCGCCCATGGTGGTGGGAGAGAACCGGGTCTGCAGCGAGTGCACCTGCGTCGGCAGCGGCTCCTCGGAGACGGAGAGGGAGGTGCTCGCGAGCTGGAACGTCACCTGGCCGCACCGGAAGGTGTCGCCCTCGCGCAGCTCGCGGCGCTGGATCTGCACCGCGCCGATGAACGTCCCGTTCTTGCTGCCCAGGTCCACCAGGAAGATGCGCCCAGCCTCCAGCTCGAGCCGCGCATGCAGCCGCGACAGGCTCTTGTGGATGACACCCACGGAGCACTCCGCGGCGCGCCCGATCGTGACGGGGCCCTCGGGAAGCAAGAACACCTGCTCATCCGGAGCGCCCGGGTTCATGATGAGCTGCATGGCGTGGATCCTACCATTCCACTGGTGGACAGTCCGGGTTGTCAGACCCCCTGCCCCGTGAAAACCTGCCCGAGGGAGCCAAGGGAGGTGGGCATGGACATCATCACCATCGACAAGCAGGGCGAGAAGATCAGACTCGACGGCATCTCCGCGGCCCCCCCGAAGAAGACGGACCGGGAGGCGGCGAAGCAGGAGCTGGAGGCACTGGGCGAGGAGCTCTTCGACCTGCAGGATCTCCTGTGGGGTGCCCGGATGAACTCGGTCCTCATCGTCCTCCAGGGCCGCGACACCGCCGGGAAGGACGGGACCATCAAGCACGTCGCGGGCTTCCTCAATCCGCGAGGCGTCAGCGTCACCTCCTTCGGCGTCCCCTCCGAGGAGGAGCGGGAGCACGACTTCCTCTGGCGCATCCACCGCCACACCCCGCGCAAGGGCGAGCTGGCCATCTTCAACCGCTCGCACTACGAGGACGTGCTCGTCGTGCGCGTGCATGGGCTCGTCCCCGAGTCCCTCTGGAAGGAGCGCTACGGACACATCCGCGACTTCGAGGAGATGCTCGCCGAGCACGGGACGATCATCCTCAAGTTCTTCCTCCACATCAGCCGCGAGGAGCAGGAGCAGCGCCTGGTGGCCCGCGAGCAGGAGCCGCGCAAGGCCTGGAAGATCAACGCCGGGGACTGGGAGGACCGGGAGCACTGGGACGACTACACCCAGGCCTATGAGGAGGCCCTCTCGCGCACCTCGGCGAAGAAGGCCCCGTGGACGATCGTCCCCGCGGACTCGAAGTGGTACCGCAACCTCGTGGTGGCGCGCACGCTCGTCGAGACGCTGCGGCCCTACCGCCAGACCTGGCAGGACAGGCTCGACGAGGTGGGCGTGCGCAAGAAGGTGGAGCTCGAGGCCTGGCGCAAAGGCCGGTAGCCCATGCCCGTCCGAGAGCTATGGATTGAAAACTACCGCTCGGTGCAAGCGCTGCGCTTCCCGCTCGGGCCCGTGACGGTGGTGGTGGGCCCCAACGGCAGCGGCAAGACGAACGTCTACCGCGCGTTGCAGCTGCTGCTCGCCGGCGCCGAGGGGTCGCTGGCGCACACGCTGGCCGAGGAAGGCGGGATGCCCTCCGTGCTGTGGGCGGGCCCGAAACCGAAGAGCGCGCCCAAGTCGGCCCCGGTGCGGCTCACCGTGGGCGTGCGGCTGGAGGACCTCGCCTACGAGCTGTCGTGCGGGGTGGTGCCGCCCCCTCAAGGCCCCTTCTCGCTGGACCCGGACGTGAAGGAGGAGACGGTCTGGGTGCACGAGGGCAAGCGCCGGCACGTGGTGGCCGAGCGCAAGCTGCTGAGCGTCTTCGCGCGGGACGGGGAGGGCCACCGTGCCACCTTCGCCGTCCAGCTGTGGGGCAACGAGTCCGTGCTGTCGCAGATCTCCGAGCCCCACCGCTTCCCGCTGCTGAGCGCGCTGCGCGCGGAGCTGGTGCGCTGGCGCTTCTACCACCACTTCCGGACCGATCCGGACGCGCCCCTCCGCCACGCGCAGGTGGGCGTGCGCACCCCCGCGCTCGCGCACGATGGGAGGGATCTGGCGGCGGCGCTGATGACCATCGATGACATTGGCGATGACCGCGCGCTGCACGCGGCCGTGGAGAGCGCCTTCCCCGGCTCCCGGCTGGAGCTCGACAGCGAGGACGGACGCTTCTCCTTCCGCCTGCGCATGCCCGGGCTGGTGCGCCCGCTGGAGGCCGCGGAGCTGTCCGACGGGACGCTGCGCTACCTGTGCCTGCTCGCCGCCCTGCTGTCTCCGCGTCCCCCGCCCTTCCTCGCGCTCAACGAGCCGGAGACGAGCCTGCACCCCTCGCTGCTGGAGCCGCTGGGACGCCTCATCGCCACCGCGAGCCGGCAGGGCCAGGTGTTCGTCACCACGCACGCCCAGGAGCTGGCCACCGCGCTGGAGAAGCACGCCGGAGCGTCCATCCTCCCGCTGCGCAAGGAGCTGGGCGCCACGGTGCTCGCGGAGTGACACGAGGAAGAAGTGGCAGGCCGCCAGGGAGTTGAACCCCGCACGCCCGGATTTGGAGTTCGGGCTGCTCCCGGAGCGCGGCCTGCATCTCACCTGGAAGAGACGCCGGGGCCCGTGAAGCCTGACTCGGTATTTTCCGGCTCCAAAACGCGGGGCAAAGGAGCTGTCGTCATGCAGGACAGGGCTGTCCGAAACCAGGACAGCCTCTGTGCCGCCGGTACAACCCGTTGAAATCTGGAGCTTCTTCTTGGGGCCTGTAAAGCTGGACTACACCTGGACGTGACATTCTTGCTCCACAAAGTTTAACCAAGGAGTCGCAACCTTCGGAGTTCCAAGCATTTACGGGGTTGGCGCGTTCCCTGCTTTGGGGAGAGCCGTCCGAGGGCACCCCGCCGTCGGTCAGGAGAAACCCCCGTGATCCGCACTCGCTTCCTTGCTGCCGCGCTGCTCGCGCTTCCCCTTGCCGCTTGCGAGGTCGACAACTCGCAGCTGCCCGAGGGCGCCCCGAAGTCCGACGTGGCCGCCGACTCGCTCGGTGACGTGCAGGCCGCGCTCGCCGCGCTGCCCTCCGCCGAGGTCGCCGGCGCCAACGAGGACGGCGTTCCCTTCCTGCTCAAGGGCTCGCTGGACAACGTGAACGGCCTGCAGGGCATCGCCGCCGCCTTCCGCCTCAACGCCACCGACCTGGTGATGAAGCGCACCACGGTGGACGAGCAGGGCAACACCCACATCCGCTATGGCCAGACCAAGAACGGCCTGCCGGTGTTCGGTGGCGAGCTCATCATCCACAAGGACACCAGCGGCAAGATCTTCATGGCCAACGGCTCGGCGCGTGACGGCGAGATCGTCCCGGCCGTGGCGCGCATCTCCGGCGAGGCCGCCAAGGCCGCCGCTCTGGACAGCACCGTGGGCCGCCACATCGCCACCGAGGGCGATGCCCGCCTCATCTACGTCCGCTCCGAGAAGGACAACCGCCTGAAGCTGGCCTACGAGGTGGTGGTGACGGGCGAGGGCCTGGACCTGCCCATCCGTGACCACGTCTTCGTCAACGCGCTGACCGGCGCGGTGGAGATGGTAACCACGGACATCCACGCGGCGAAGAACCGCGCGGTGTACTCGGCCAACAACGGCTCCAGCCTGCCGGGTACCCTCAAGCGCTCCGAGGGCGGCGCCGTCACTGGCGACACCCACGTGGACATGAACTACGACCACCTGGGCACCACGTACGACTGCTACAGCGTGAACTTCGGCCGTGACTCGTACAACGCCGCGGGCGCGCAGCTGAAGAGCACGGTGCACTACAGCACCAACTACACCAACGCCTACTGGAACGGCACCCAGATGGTGTACGGCGACAGCAACGGCGTGGACTCCGCGCCGCTGGGCAAGTCGCTGGACGTGACGGTGCACGAGCTGACGCACGCCGTCACCTCCTCCGAGTCCAACCTCACCTACTCCAACGAGTCCGGCGCCCTCAACGAGGGCCTGAGCGACATCTTCGGCGCCTACTGCGAGTCGTGGAAGCGCGGCTGGGTGGTGGACGCGGCGGTGTGGATGGTGGGCGACGACGTGTGGACGCCGGCCACCCCGGGTGACGCGCTCCGCTACATGGCCAACCCCACGCAGGACGGCTCGTCCAAGGACTACTACCCCACGCGCTACACGGGGACGTCCGACAACGGCGGCGTGCACTGGAACTCGGGCATCGCCAACCTGGCGTTCAAGCTGCTGACCACGGGCGGCACGCACCCGCGCGGCGTGACCACCGTCAACGTGACGGGCATCGGCATCCAGAAGGCCGGCGCCATCTTCTACCGCGCCAACCGTGACCTCTTCACGGCCTCCACCACCTTCGCCCAGGCGAAGACGTACACGCAGACGGCCGCCGAGCAGCTCTACGGCACGGGCGCCGCGGAGAAGACCTCGGTGGACCAGGCTTGGCAGGCCGTGGGCGTGGGCGTGGTGGTTCCGGCCACCGCGCTGACCAACGGTGTGGCCACCACGGGCATCTCGGGCGCCTCGGGCTCGGAGAAGCACTACTACCTGGACGTGACGGCCGGCCGCGCCTCGTCCTTCGTGATGAGCGGTGGCACGGGTGACGCGGACATGTACGTGAAGATCGGCTCGCAGCCGACCACCGCCTCGTACAACTGCCGTCCGTACCTCTCCGGCAACAACGAGACGTGCAACATCGCCGCGCAGAGCACCAACCAGCGCATCTACGTCATGCTGCGCGGCTACAGCTCCTACTCCAGCACCTCGCTCAAGGGCACGTACTGAGCCCTGAGTCGCTGAAGCGAGTGTGAGCGGAACGGGCCCCTGGGAGGCATGCCTCCCGGGGGCCTTCTGCTTTGGCCCAAGCGGCTCAATCCACGGGCACGGACTTGACGGCGACCTCCAGCGTCTGTCCCGCCGTGATGACCACCTCTGTCCGGTAGTCCTTGACCGACGGGTTGTCACGCAACTCGACGACATGCTTGCCCGCGGGCAGGGAGATGGGCGGCATGGGTGCACGACCCTTCCGCTTGCCATCCACGTACACGGAGGCCCAATGCCTCGTCACGAGCCTGAGGGTTCCCGTCCCGCCCTTCTGGGAGGTCCTCTCCTGGGACGTTCCCGTCGAAGAGGCCCGCGGCGGCGTGGGCTGCCCGCTCGGCACCACGGGCACGGAGTCCTGGGGGCTGTCCGGGTCGACGTGCAACTCGGTGGTCTCCCCCGCGCGGATGAGGACCTCGCGCTGGTAGGGTTTGAACGTGGGGTTGCCGAGCAGCCGGACGACATGCGGGCCCGGGGGCAGGGACAAAGGCCTCATGGGCGCACGTCCCATCCGCTTGCCGTCCACGTACACGTCGGCCCAGTAAGTCGTCACGAGCCGGAGGGTTCCTCGCTCCGCCCCCTCTGGCTCCCCGGCGCGAGCCTCGGGAAGAGCGACGAGCAGCAGCAGGACGCACAGCAGGGGACGCGAGAACATGACGCCGGCACTCCTCTCCAGACGGGCAAGGCGATGGATGGGGACCTTCACTGGGGCGGAGGCGGCGCACCCTGCTCCTGGCAGAAGGAGCGCGGCTGCTGCTGCGCGTTGATGTCCACGACGACATCGGCCGAGGCCCTGCAACCCCGGATCTGCTGGTCGCATTGATAGGGATGGAGGCGTCCACAGTCCTCCGACACCTCACAGGCCTTGATCCAATAGGCCCTCGTGTCCGGCGCCGGGGACCGCTGCAGGACCGAGCCCCGCTGGCGGCAGCCGTTGGGCGGAGGCTCCGGAATGAGGCAGGCCCCGCCGGGCCACTCTCCGAGGAAGTTGAGGACACACACGCCTCCCCCGCAGTCCGAGTCCCGCTTGCACCCGGCTCCGAGAGGCACCCCGCACTCCCCATCCGCCACGGGATCCGCGGGTCCAGTGGGAGGCTGTGAGCCGCTGGCGGACGGACACGTGAGCGGCGTCGAGACGATGTGCCACCCCGCGCTCAAGGGAGCCCCGGTGGGTGAATCCATCGCCGACAGCGTCTCCGGCGCGCGAATCAAGGCGATCTGCGAGTAGCCCTCGAACGCCTCCGAGTCATCCTTCCGCCCGTTGCCATTCGCGTCCCGGTAGCCCCCGAGCCGCGCGATGCCATACCGCGCGCCAGAGGGCGTGGTGTAGAGCAGCTCGCGCCCGGGCTCGTCGAACAGGGGCAGCTCGAAGGAGCGGAAGAACGCCGTGCGGTGCGTGGTCCCCGGCTGCGCCACCAGCCTGTCCGCTTTCTGCGGGCCGCCCGGGCTCCACAACAGCGAGAGGAACACCTCGGCGTCCTCCTCATCGACATAGTCCGAGGGGGCCACCACCTTGCCCCGCAGCGTGAACAGCGGCGTCCCCGAATACGTCTCGTCGACGAGCGTCTCCCCGCATGCGAGTGCCGCGCCCACGAGCACGCAGACGAGCCCGCGCAGAAGAGGTGAAACGGCCCTGCCCCCAGTGCTCACAGGCGCCATACGAGTCCTCCCGCGCTCCACCAGGTGAGTGGAGTCGCCAGCTCACTGCCCGGTTCTTCCACCCCGTTCCTGACCACGGCCCGCTGGAAGAGGCCGGTCACCGGCCCCCCCTCGAGGCGCAGCGCGAGCCCCCCGACCAGGTGCCGCTCCACCGACAGGATTCCCCCGAAGGCCGCGCCCAGGGACTGCCGGTCCGGAGACACCCGCGCCGAGTCGAAGCTCTGCCGGTGGTACACGCCCTCGGCGAAGAGCCCGAACGCCAGGCTCACGTGCTGGAGGTCGACGAAACGCTGGAGCGTCAACCCGAGCCCCAGCTCATCGTGGGTGCGAGGCAGCAGCCCGTCCAGCCCGGCGCCCTGGCTCCGCATGCCGCGCAGCCGCACGCCGACGGAGCCCCAATCGAAGTCGAGGCCGTACCCGAGCCGGAGCTGCGGCGCGGTGCCATCTCCCGCGAGCATCTCGCCCTGGGCGCCTCCGAGCAGGGTGACATGGTGCGTGTAGCGCTTCTCGCCACCCCGGCGGCGCACGAGCCGGTCGTAGCGGACGGTCTCGAAGGGCAGCGCGGCCACATCGGCCACGGAGCCCGCGTCCAGGGCCACCTGGTACTCGCGGTACTCATCGGCGTTGCGCTGCTGCACGAAGTAGTTGCCCGCGGGCAGGGACAGCTCCCGGCGGTTGCCCTGCGGCGACACCTCCGCCACCACGGGCCCTCCCCGCCGCCCCTCCAGGATGAGGTAGATCGAGGAGGAGCCGAGCCGCAGCCGCCCCATGCGCCCCTGCGAATCGGCCGGAGCCGACAGCACCAGCTCGCCGCGCCCCTTCACCTCCCAGGAGTAGGTGGGGTGCTGCAGCGCCACCGTCTGGCCGCTCGAGCGCAGCGTCTGGGTGTACGCGTAGCCATACGCCTCGGTCAGCGTGACCTTGCCGTCGTCGTCATGGTCGGCCGCGCCGCGCAGCGCGTTCATCAGGTGGTGGGTGAAGAAGGAGCCGCGAAGCTCGTCGGACTCCTGGCTCGACTCGCCCGCGGCGCTCGAGGTGAGGATGGCCAGGCCCTCGGTGGCGATGGTGTCGCGCAAGGTGATGTCGAAGCTCTCGGCGGCGTTGACGCCCTTCACGCGCGTCACCGCTCCGGAGCGGCAGGCATCGAGCACGAGCAGGCGCACGCCCGCGGGCGAGCCCGCCACCAGCGTCTTCAGCTCCTCGAGTGGCAGTTCCGTGCCGCCCAGGTGGAGCGCGGTCGCGTCGGCATGGCCCGAGTAGAAGACCACGAGCCCGGTGGGGTGCCCCGCCCCCGCCTGGGCGCGGATGGCGGCGTTCACGTCCTGGAGCGCCCGCCGCACCGAGGCCGCGTCATCGCCGAGCAGCAGCATCGTCCGCCGGGACGAGACGCCCCCGTGCTGGCGCAGCACGTCCGAGAACGTCCGGGCATCCTGCTCCGCGAAGAGCAGGCCCACTTCATTGGGAGCCCCCTGGTTGTGACCGATGGCCACCACCCAGGTGTGCTCGGGAAGCGCCCGGGCCGTGAGGGGCGCGAGCGCCACGAGCACGAGGCCCAGGAGGAAGACGGTGCTCCGGCTCATCCGCCCTTCTCCAGGATGAACGACGTCATCACACACCCCTCGGGACACACGGGCTTCTCACCCGCGCCCGCCGAGGTGCACTCCGGTGGGCCCACCTCGAGCGGGCAGTGCACCAGGTGGAGCAGCTCGCGGCCCGGCTGCGCGTCGAGCGACACCGCGCCGGGGAGCTCGATGTCATTGCCCTCTTCGAGCCGCGTCTGGACTCCGGACTCCAGCGGCCACGCGGTGTAGAGCGCCCCGGACGACTCGACCCCGAGGACCACCACGTGCCCCTCCGCCGGCACGTCCACCCGGAAGCGGAGCCGGTCGCCCGGCGCGAAGGTGTCACCGCTCACCACTTCCTCGGCATGGTCGCCCGTGAGCCGGAACACGTGCAGCGCGAGCGCGCCCTTCATCCGCGTCCCCTGCTGCTGGCCGGGGACCACCATCATCAGGACGACGGCCGCGGTGGCCACCATCGCCATCGGGCCGAGCAGGCGGCGCATCCAGCCACTCAGCCGCCCGGAGAGCGAGGCCTCGGCGGGTGCGTCCAGACCGGTCCGGATGCGCCCCAGCATCGCGCGCGGGTCCACCCCGTCGATGGCGTCGAAGCCCGCCTTGCGCTCGGCCAGCCGCGCACCGCAGTCGGCGCACCCCGCCACATGGCGCTCGGTCTCCCCAGCCTCCGCGGGGGACAGCTCACCCGAGTGGAGGCGATCCAACGTGAAATCGGACGGGCACTCGGGCCGCCCCGCGCGCAGGTTGACGAAATCAGGGGGGCTCATGAGCGCTTCCTTCCGAATCCCAGGAAACCAGACGTCTTGCGTTCCGGAGGCGGGGGAGGTGGCGGAGTGGGGGCCTCGTCTGCCCCCGCCGTCCGCGCGTTCGCCCACTCCTGGAACCGCTCCAGGAGGTTGCCCACCGTGCGCTTGGACACGCCGAGCACCGAGGCGGCCTCCTCGTGCGACATGCCGTCGAGGAAGACGTACACGGCGGCGGCGGCCTGGCGCTCGTCGGCGTCCGCGAGCAGCCGGCGGATCAACACGAGATCATCGGGGCGCACCGGCTCCGTCCGGGAGGCGTCGTCCGCCATGGGCGCCACGTGCTCCTCGTGCAGCGCGGTGCGGCGCGAGCGGTCACGGATGAGGTTCAGGCAGTAGTTGGTGGTGATCTGATAGAGCCAGGTCGTCATCTGGCTCTGCTGCCGGAAGCTCCCGGCGGCGCGGAAGACGCGGATGAAGATCTCCTGCGTCGCCTCCTCCGCGTCGGCGGGATTGCCCAGCAACCGCAAAGCCCGGCGGTACACCCGGGGTCCATGCTGGCTGAAGAGCAGGGAGATCTGCTGCGAGTCGGCTCGGCTCAATGCGTCATGGGGGGATGGGGGGGAGCGCACTCTACCAGAGCCGAACGCGTCCGGCCGGGGCCCGCCGCCGCCGGATTGTAATTGCAATTGGGTCATCATCGCGGGGGGCTCCTCGTGACGCTTCCGAAACTTGGACCCGTGAGCCGCGAATCCGGGCAACACCCCCGGCGAAAAATATCCGGCGTGCTGGCACGCCCCTGGCTGCCCGGCGCCCGAGCTACCAGGGCTCCGGCACCTCCTCGACGCGAATCTCCGGAGGCACTCCCTGGGCCCCCTGTCGCCCCGGGGGTCCCTTCTGTCCAGGCCGGCCCTCCGCGCCACGTTCGTTCGACCGCGGTCCTGCCTCGAGCGCCCCGCCGCCCGTGCCCCCCTGCCCGCCCGCTCCGCCCTGGCCACCGGCCCCCCCTTGGGTGTCGAAATACAGCAGGGTGTAGTGCTCGACGAACCGCACCGTCTCGGGCGACAGGCGCACCACGATCTGTCCACCCTCCCCACCGTCTCCCCCAGGTCCCCCGTTACCGCCCGTGCCCCCCGCCCCAGGAGGCAGCCCCTGGCCGCCCGGAAGGCCCGCCCCTCCCCGGCCTCCCTGTCCTCCGCGGCCCCCCGCACCGCCCACGACCCGCACCGCCAGCGAGCCGCCCCCCAGCTCCAGCAGGAAGCGCTCCGCTCGCGATGAATCCAGGTCACGCACGAGCGCCTTGAACAAGAATCGCCCGTCGGGAGCCGGAGTCACCTGCTTCACCACCACCTCCACCCGCTTGCCTCGCTGGCCCCTGCCCCCCACGCCGCCACTCCCTCCGGGTCCTCCGGAACGGCCCTGGCCTTCAGGGCGGGTGTAGCCAGGAACGAACGGCGCGTGCTCTCCCGGTGCGCCCGCCACCCCGTCGGAACCCCGGGCCCCCGGCGCGCCGGGCTCGCCCCTGAAGTCCGCCTCCTGGCTGCATCGGAAACCCACCGTCAGGGGAATCTCCACGGGCGGAATGTCCGGCCGCTCCTTCAGCGCCACGCGCACCCGGGGCGGCTCCTCGAGGAGCCACCGCGCATCCGCTTCGACCTTGATCCACCCGGGCTTCGCGAGCAACCGGACGGGCCCGGTGGCCCGCAGCTCGACCTTGTCCCAATTCAAATCCTGGGACGCCTCGCTGACCACCAGGCGTCTGCCATTCGCGAGGACGACCTGCACCGACACGTACTCGCTCTGGCCGAGGCACAAGGGGGGATACAACGGACGGACGGAGGCCTCGAGGGAACGGATGTCCTCGTATCGGAGCGGGAGAAGGCCCTTCTTGGAGAGGGACGTCTTGACGGCACCACATCCCGGGAGCACCAGCAGCACGAGGAACAGAAGCGTGGCGCGGCGGCGCCCCAGACCATCAATGTCCATGGAGACACGGTAGCGCCCACCGGCGTGCCTGTCCGTTCCCGGCAAAGCCAATCCCAGAAGTGGGAATGCCGCATCCCCCCCGTGCGCGGGCCGCCTCACGCTTCCCGCATGGCGCGTAGGGCCAGGTGCCCCCGCGAGGCTGGCCCGGGCCTTGCCTTGGCTCCTCCTCATGGCCCCCACCCGCTCCGCCACCCCCGCCGCGAACGCCCGTCCCGTCGATGAGGGCGAGCGCCTCGTCCTGCTCGACACGCTGCGGGGTTTCGCGCTGTGCGGCGTCTTCCTGGCCAATGTCTACCTGTGGTTCAGCGGGCGCATGTTCCTCTCGCGTGCCCAGATGCAGGCGTCGCTCGAGAACGCGTCCTGGCTGGACACCGCCATCAACCAGTCCTTTGGCCCGCTGATCGGCGGCCGGTTCATCACCATCTTCTCGTTCCTCTTCGGCCTGGGCTTCGCGGTGCAGCTCGGGCGAGCCGAGGGCCGCGGCACCTCCGTCGTCCCCGTCTACGCGCGGCGGTTGCTGGTGATGCTGGGCGTCGGCTTCGCGCACCTCTTCCTCCTCTTCCAGGGCGACATCGTCAGCACGTACGCCCTGCTGGGCTTCACGCTCCTGCTGTTCCACAAGCGCGAGGATGCAACCCTGCTCCTCTGGGCCGCCGCGCTCATCTTCCTCGGCCCCGTGCTCTGGAACCTGGGGCTGCGGCTGCCGCAGTTGCTCGGCTCGCCGGGCGCCGAGGAGGCCGCGAAGGCAGCCCAGGAGCACTCCATGGCCCTCAGGGCGCAGGTGCTGGAGGCGTTCTCGCACGGCTCCTGGCTCGACACGGTGCGCGTGGGTGGGGCGTACTACTGCGGGGACCTGTTCTGGAATCTCAGCACCTTCCTGCCCGTCATCGTCGGCCGCTTCCTGCTGGGCCTCTGGGCGGGGCGCCGCCGCCTCTTCCACGACGCCCCCCAGCACCTGCGCTTCTTCCGCCGGCTGCTCGGGTGGGGCCTGGGGCTGGGCCTCTTCGCCAGCGGCGTGGGCATCCTCGTGGGGCAGCTCTTCTCCCGGAAGCTCATCACCCCCGGGTCGCTCCCGTGGCTGCCGTACGTCATGGGGCCGATGCGCCATCTCGGGGAGCTGGGGATGGCCTCGGTCTACGTGGCGGGCATCACCCTGCTCTTCCAGCGGGACACGTGGCGGCGGCGGCTGGCCGTGCTCGCGCCCGTGGGCCGTATGGGGCTGACGAACTACCTCCTGACGTCGGTGCTGGGCGTGCTCCTCTTCTACGGCTACGGGCTGGGGCTCATGGGCAAGCTGGGCTCGACGGCGCAGATCGCGCTGCCCCTGGTGCTCTTCGCCGTGCAGATCGTCTTCAGCCACCTGTGGCTGGCGCGCTTCCGCTTCGGTCCCGCCGAGTGGCTGACGCGCTCGCTGACGTACGGCAAGGCGCAGCCCATGCGCCGGGCCCCCGTGTCCGGCGACAAGGCCCTCCGCTCCGAGCACTTCTGAGGAGAGGCCCCGCGAGAGCACCGGCTCGCCCGCCCCCTGACGGAGACGGGCGGGAGCCGGGACGTCTCCGTCAAGGCGCGTCCGGAACGCGCTCGACCGACAGCTCGTTGAAGTGCACGTCGAGCAGACTGGGCTGGTCGAACGCGAAGCCCTTGAGCTTGCCCTTCGCATCCATGGAGAACGTCAGGAAGCCCTTCGGCCAGTTCATGGGGTCTCTCCAGTGGAGGCGGAAGGTGTCGTATTGCCAGTGCTCCAGGTCGGCCGTGAAGGAGGGGCTGTGGCTGAACCGCAGCACCAGCCGGCCGTTCTCCTGGGTGATGGAGAGGTCCCCGTACATCCGGTCCCGGTAGCTCCCGGCATAGCGGCCCAGCTCGAGCGCGGGCTTCGTTCCCTGGACACGAGCGGCCACCAGCGCGGCCTCAGCGTCCTTGGCCTTCTGATCACCTTCCTCACGGAACTTCAGCACAATCCCCGCCCAGTCGGACGGAGGCGCCCCCAGCCAGACATCGAGCAGCCGGTACGCCATCGCAATGGAGATGCCCCCATCATTGTGCGAGAGGACGGTGATGCCGAGCTTCTCCTCCGGCACGAGCATCACGATGGCGGCCATCCCATCCATGCCGCCCGAGTGGGAGACCAGCACGCGCCCGCGGTACTCGCGCAGGAACCACCCGAGCCCGTAGGCGCTGAACCGGGTGTTGAGCGCCTTGAGCTGGGGGTGTGACGAGGGCCGGATGGGCACGAGCATCTGCGCGGTGAAGAGCTCCCGGGCCACCTTCTCGCTGTAGAGCTTCTTCCCGTCGGGGCTCCCCTCCGCCAGCAGCATCCGCATGTACCTGGCCATGTCATGAGCGCTGGACACGATGGAGCCGGCAGGGCCGAGCGCGTCGGAGTCCCGGTAGGCGATGGCCACCGGCTTGCCGTCGATGCGGACATGCGGCAGGGCGAGGTTCTTCGCCTTCTTCAGGTCGCGAAAGAGCGAGTTGCTCTCGTTCATCCCGAGCGGGGTGAAGATGCGCTCGCGGATGAAGTCGTCCCAGCTCTTCCCGGTGACAGCGCGGATGATCTCCCCCGCCGCCATGTACGTCACGCTCTGATAGGCGAAGGTGCTGCGGAAGCTGGAGACCGGCTTGAGGTAGCGCAGCCGCTTGAGCACCTCCTCGCGGCTGTAATCGGAGCCGTACCAGAGGATGCCGCCGCTGACCTCGGGCAGCCCGCTGCGGTGGACGAGCAGGTCGCGAATGGTGAGCTCGCGGGTGACGTAGGGGTCATGCAGCTGGAAGTACGGGAGGTACTGGCTGACGGGGTCGTCCCAGGAGAGCTTCCCCTCATCCACCAGCATGCCCAGGGCCACGGCCGTGAAGGACTTCGAGATGGACCCGATGGACAGCAGGGTGTGCTCGTCGACGGGCTCGGTCCCGCCCACCTTGCGCAGGCCATACCCCTTGGAGAAGACCACCTTGCCGTCCTTCACGACCGAGACGGCCAGGCCCGGCACGTTCCAGTCGCGGACGGCGGTGTTGGCGTAGTCGTCGAAGCCCGAGAGGGGGGCCGGCTGCCCGGCGGCGGGGGAGGCGCCGAGCACCAGGAGGAGCACGAAGAGAAGGGGGAGTACGGCGGCACGTCGATGCATGGGTGAAGCTCCAGGGAGGAAGGCACGATGCGGCCGATGAGCACCTGCAAATCGGGGACCGGCTCGCCCCGCATCAATTCCTGCTCAGGATTGACAATCCGCGCTGATGTCTTAAATATGTTCCCGTCATGAGGCCCGTCTCCACCATTCTGGGTGTGCCGTCCGTGCGCGAGTCCGCGCCGATGGCGGACGTGCGTCTCGGCTCCCGCAACAAGGTTCTGCTCGACATTTGATCAGGCGGACCGGGTTGCTTGGTACGCGGGTTGGCTGGTTCCCGTGTGCCGCAAGAGCCTGGTTCCGCCACTGATCATCCCGGGCCTTCGTGTGTCCTCACGCCGTCCTGAGCGTCCCTGAGGGGCCGCTCCCGGGCATGCGTGTGCGCGCCCGAGGCCCCGGCGCGCCTATCCCTCTCAACCAGTGTCTGTCTTCAACCCGCGGGTGCGTGCACCCGGCGGGAACGGGAGTCTTGTATGTCTCGCACCACTCGCATCGAGCGCTACCGCAACATCGGCATCATGGCCCACATCGACGCGGGCAAGACCACGCTCACCGAGCGCATCCTCTTCTTCACCGGCCGCATCCACAGCATGGGCGAGGTGCACGACGGCGCCACCGAGATGGACTGGATGGAGCAGGAGAAGAAGCGCGGCATCACCATCACCTCGGCGGCCACCACCGCCTCCTGGAAGCCGATGCGGGGGCCCTTCGCGGGCCACCCGCACCGCATCAACATCCTGGACACGCCGGGACATGTGGACTTCACCATCGAGGTGGAGCGGTCCCTGCGCGTCCTGGATGGAGCGGTGGCGGTGTTCGACGCCAGCCAGGGAGTGGAGCCGCAGTCCGAGACGGTGTGGCACCAGGCCAACCGGCACGGCGTGCCGCGCATCGCCTTCCTCAACAAGATGGACAAGGTGGGCGCGGACTTCGCCATGTGCGTGCGCTCCATCCGCCAGCGGCTGGAGGCCCACCCGGTGCCGGTGCAGCTCCCCATCGGAGCGGGCCCGGAGTTCACCGGGCTCATCGACCTGCCGCGCATGCGGGCCTTCTTCTTCGAGGCGGACCAGGGCGAGCCCGCCGAGGGACAGGAGATTCCCGCGCACCTGCGCGCGGAAGCGGAAGCGCTGCGCCTGCGGCTCATCGAGGCCTGCGCCGAGGTCGATGGCACCGTCCTCCAGAAGTACGTGGAGGGACGGCTGGCGGACATCACCGCCGAGGAGTTGGAGCGCGCGCTCCGTGCGGGAACCCTCCAGCGGCAGCTGGTGCCGGTGCTCTGCGGGGCGGCTTTCAAGAACAAGGGTGTGCGCATGCTGCTGGACGGAATCATCAACTACCTGCCCGCTCCGTCGGACCTTCCGGCGGCCCGGGGCGAGACGCCCGGCACGGGGGAGCACGTCACCCGTGCGGCCAGCGACGAGGAGCCGCTGTGCGCGCTCGTCTTCAAGCTCATGCACGACAAGGCCGTGGGGAGCATCGTCTTCCTGCGCGTCTACTCGGGCACCTTGCGCACGGGCATGGCCGTGCTCAACACCCGCCAGCAGCGCCGCGAGCGCGTGGGACGGCTCATGTTCATGCATGCCAACAAGCGCGAGGAGGTGGACGAGGTGCATGCCGGCGACATCTGCGCGGCGCTCAACCTGCGCGGGGTGCGCACGGGCGACACGCTGTGCGCTCCGGAGGCTCCCGTGTTGTTGGAGGCGCTCCGCTTCCCCGAGCCGGTCGTCCAGCTCGCCATCGAGGCGCGCTCTCGGGCGGAGCAACAGAAGATGGAGGACGGTCTGGCGCGGCTCGCCGCGGAGGACCCCTCGTTGCGTGTGGAGGTGGACCCGGAGACCGGTCAGCAACTGCTGTCCGGCATGGGAGAGCTGCACCTGGAGATCATCGTGGACCGATTGAGGACCGAGTACGGCGTGGAGGCGAGCGTGGGCCAGCCGCGGGTGGCCTACCGCGAGACGCTGCGCCAGAAGGTGCGCCAGGAGTACCGTCACGTCCGGCAGACCGGAGGGCCCGGGCAGTTCGCCCATGTGGTGATGGAGGTGGCTCCCGCGCCGCGAGGCACGGGGCTCGTCTTCGTGGACGAGACACATGGAGGGGTCATCCCGAAGGAGTTCATCCCGGCCATCGAGAAGGGCGTGGCCGGGGCCATGGAGCGGGGCGTGCTCGCGGGCTACCCGATGGTGGACGTGGAGGTGCATCTGGTCGACGGGAGCACGCACGTGCGGGACTCCACACCGCAGGCGTTCACGATGGCCGGCTCGCTGGCCTTCCAGGAGGCGGCGCGGAGCGCGGGCGTGCAGTTGCTCGAGCCCATGATGGACGTGGAGGTCACCACGCCGGAGGAGTTCCTGGGCGACGTGCTCGGGGACCTGTCCGCCCGGCGCGGGCGTGTGCGGGGAATGGAGGGCCATGGCGCGGTGCGGAACGTCTCCGCGCTGGTGCCCATGGCCAGCCTCTTCGGCTACGTGAACAGCCTCCGCGGCCGCACGCAGGGACGCGCCACGGCCTCCCTGCGCCTGGCCACCTATGAGCCAGTGCCCGACGCGCTCCAGGCGCCGGTGCTCGCGGCTCGCAAGTAGTGCAGGCAGACAGGCTCCCGGGGAGGTGGAGGTGCTCCCCGGGGCCTCGTCCTCAGACGCAGCGTGGAGGAAATGACGCGCCGCGCGTACGCCGCGCACCGCGTCAGACCGGGGCCTTCGCGGAAATCCGCGGGGCCGTGGCAGAGCCATGACGTGGCGTGGGTAGATGGACCGCATGTTCCTCCACGCGCTCGGACACTTCCACCCGGAGAACCTCATCACCAACGCGTTCCTCCAGGACATCGGCCTGGAGACGGACGACGCGTGGATCGTCGAGCGCGTGGGCATCCGCACCCGGCACACGGTGCTGCCGCTCGACTACATCCGAGAGACCCGCAACCGGGACGTGCGCGGAGCCCTGGAGGCCGCGCTGTACTCCAACGCGGAGACGGGCAAGCGCGCGGCGCTGATGGCCCTCCAGCGAGCGGGGCTCGGCGTGAAGGACGTGGGGATGGTGGTGGCCGGTGGCTGCTCCCCCGACGAGTGCATTCCAGCGGAGGCCTGCCGCGTCGCCGAGGCACTGGGCATCGAGGCGCCCTCGCTGGACCTCAACGCCGCCTGCTCCTCCTTCTGCGCCCAGCTCCACTTCCTCGCCGGCATGCGGCCGGAGCGCCTCCCGGACTTCATCCTCGTGGTGAACCCGGAGAACTCCACCCGCGTGGTGGACTACTCGGACCGCTCCAGCTGCGTGCTGTGGGGCGATGGCACCAGCGCCGCGGTGCTCAGCCCGCGCATCCCCGGCCCCTGGCGCATCACCCAGACCCTGCTCGGCGGGAGTCCCTCGGGCGCGGACAAGGTGAAGGTGCCGCGCGCGGGCCACTTCACCCAGCAGGGCGCCGCGGTGCAGACCTTCGCCATCAAGCGCGCCACCGAGACCTTCCTGGCGCTGCGCACGCACTACCTCGCGGCCGCTCCGGGACGCACCCCGGATGGGCTGAGCCTCATCGGGCACCAGGCCAACCTGCGCATGCTCGAGGCGGTGCAGCGGCGCACCGAGGTGTCCGACGCGCGCCACTTCTACAACGTGGTGCACCGCGGCAACTGTGGAGCCTCGGGCGCCCCCACCGTGCTGTCGGAGAACTGGGACAACTCCCAGGTGGGGGACGCGGTGGCACTCGCGGTGGTGGGCAGCGGCCTCACCTGGGCGGGCGCCCTGCTGGAGCGCTGCCGCGCGTGACACCTGGGGGCACCCGGCTCGGCGGACCCGCCGGGCCCGGTCTTCAGAAACTTGTCCAACAGTTGGACACGTTTGTCGTGAGCGCGCCCGGGAGGGCCGTCCTCACTCAGGCATGGCCTGGAGCCTGGGCGAAGCGCCGCTCACCGGGGCCGGGGCCTGCTCGCCCTCGAACCTGTGATGGAGCGTGACGGGCGCCTGATGCTTGCGCATCCGCATGTTGACGAGCTCCACGGCCAGCGCGAACGCCATCGAGAAGTAGAGGGTGCCCTTGTTGATGTGCTGGCCGAACCCTTCCGCGGTGAGCATCGCGCCAATCAGCAGCAGGAAGCTCAGCGCGAGGATCTTCATGCTGGGGTGCTTGTTCACGAAGTCGCCAATCGACTTCGCGGCGACGAGCATCACGCCCACGGCGATGATCATCGCGACGATCATGACCGGAATGTGCTGGGCCATTCCGACGGCCGTGATGACCGAGTCGAGCGAGAAGACGATGTCGAGCAGCATGATCTGCACCAGGATGAGGCCGAACGAGGCCGCCGCGCGCGAGCCCTTGCCGTCCTGCTCATGGCTCACCTCGAGCTTGTCGAAGATCTCGTGCGTCGCCTTGGCCATGAGGAAGAGGCCACCGCCGAGCAGGATGAGATCGCGGCCGGAGAACCCCTTGCCCATCACGCTGAAGAGCGGCGCCGTCAGGCCCATCACCCAGGAGATGGTCAGAAGCAGCAGCAGCCGCATGCCCAGGGCCAGGCCGAGTCCCAGGTTGCGCGCGAGCGGCTGCTGGGCCGCGGGCAGCTTCCCCGTGAGGATGGAGATGAAGACGATGTTGTCGATGCCCAGCACGATCTCCATCGCCGTCAACGTGAGGAGACTGATGAGCGCCTCGGGCTGCATGAAGACTTCCAACATCCGCGTTCTCCTTGGGCCAACCGGCTCGAAGCGGCAGGAGTAACCCTTGGAGGCAGACCCAGACAATTTGGAAATCTGGGCTGAATCCTTCGTCTTTTCCGAAGAGTCGATGAACGAGCTGAAACAGCACCGGCCCCCGGTGGTGCTACGTCGGTTGCCGGTGCGTCTCCACTACGGCTGGAGCGTGAACGTGTAGATGGGCCAGGAGCTCGGGTCGTAGGCGACGCAGCTCCCGCGGTCCCAGTTCTTGAAGCGCATCTCGAGGGTGCGCGCCCCAACGGGCGCCGTGATGGTGGCCGGCACCGGCTGGCGGATGTAACCGCTCGTGTTGGTCACGTAGGCGCTCTGGAAGGTGCCGTAGTCGAAGCGGTACTCGACGGTGATGAACCAGGTGTCCATGCCGCTGTACGTCGCGCGGCACGTCTTCAGCCGGTTGAGGTCGTACTGGACTGTGAAGGCCTGGCCGGCGCGCAGCGTGCCGGTGACGGTATAGGGGCCGCTCGCCGGAAAGGAGATGACCGGGGTCTGCGCCGCGGCGGAGGTGGCGATCAGCAGGGGGAGGACGAACGCGCAAAGTCTGGACGACAAAACAGGCTCCTCGGGTGGGGGGAACTACCCGGACATTCTCCAGGATGTCATGGGGTAATTTCCAGGAATTTCCTATTTTCTCGTGTTTGCCCCCTGACAGCAGAGTCCGTGAGAGCGAGCCATTCGAGCACCTCGCCAAGGGGGTCATCTCGCGCCATGGAGCTGAAAGCATCACCTACCACCCCCCAGGGGAGGCCCGGCTCGCGGGGCTCCTCGCGATGGCGCTCGGGCTCGTGGTGTTCGTGGCCACGGCGGCGCTCTACGAAATCTTGTCAGCATGTGAACGCCGCATGCCGGGTGACTGCCCAACCCGCCTCAACAGGAGTCTAGGCTCTCTCCATGGGCACTGGCGCCATCCTCCGGAAACTCATGGCAATGGTCCTCTGCCTTCCGCTGATATCATGTAGCGCCTCTCACCCTTCCCTGGCGGGTCCATCCGGATCGCAGGAGCTGGCGCAGTACGTGCTCATCATCAAGGAGAAGCCGGACGGGCACCCCACCCACGAGTGGCGGCCAGCACAGGACATGGACTTGTCGCAATACTCGTACCGAGCGGGTAGACAAAGCAATGCAGGAAGCATCCTTCGCATCACCTTCACGCGCGACTGTGAGGCCGAGCTCCATGAGTGCTACCAGGATTGCATGAAGCGCCCCCTTCCTCCTGGCTACGGCGGCATCAAGATTCCACGCAAAGCAGGAGGCAAGGCGGAGTGGTGCAACAGGAAATGCATCCAGCCCTACAATGACTGCTGCCAGCTACGCGACGTGGAAGCGCAACGATTCGAGGCGATTGAGCCAGCCGTCGAATGGGCAAAGCAACACCGCAAGGAAATCCTGGATGGCACCATGATCATCATCGCCGGGGTCGCCTTCCTGGCCTTCGGAGGGCCCGGTAGCCTCATCCTGGCTCCCGCGGCGGCGATTCTACTGACGAGCGGATTCGAGGCCGCACCACCTGATGTCCTGAATGATGAGAGGCGCTGATGATGGCCCAAGACATCATTCTCGAGGCCCAGAAACTCATCGGGAGGCTCTGGAAGGAGAAACAATCCCCCGAGCGGGCAAGAATTCTGGAGTGCGCGGGCTACACCTTCTCGTTCATCTCCGCGACCGGCCAGGACTACCGTTTCGAGGATTTTCGTCAGCACCATGTCCCAGGCAGCCTGGGGCGGGCCGGAGCTGGCAGTACGAACCTCCGAGAGCTTCTGGCCAGAACTCATGGTTTTTTCAATCAACTGCTGGCCGAGTCAGGGGCGTCCGGCGAGCAGGGACCGCTTCGCATCGTCCTGGATGCAGTGGATTACATCGTCTCGACCGGCGAGCTCGACGCGTTGGGCGAGCACATGCGAAGACTCGAAGCCGGCGCCCCACCGCGTGTCATGGCTGCATTTGGCACGCGGGAAGAGGCGGCCGCCTGGCTGGAGCAAATTTCCGAACCTCCCAGCCGGGCATTGGTATTGATTAACGAGCAATACCATCAGGCTGTCTATCTCCGCAGTATCAACCACCGCAAAGTCATACCGTGGCCCGCCATGGAGTACTACCTCGCGGAGCTCATCCAGGATGTGGCGCCCATTGCCGTGGCCACCTTCGCCAGCCGTGAGACGGCCGAGGCATGGCTGAAAGAACAAACCGAGCCACCTGATCGGGCATGGGTGCTGATTGCGGGGGAGATCCACCTCGCGGTCAACCACGCCAACGTCCAACGTCGCGCCCTGTATCCACTGGCGATGGCCGATGGTTATGAAGTCAATGACGAGGTTGAAGCCGAGCCACCACCGCGGGACTGAGCAGCACGAGCGGGCTCGTGCACACAGCGAGCATTCGCAACCACCCGCCAACTCATTCTTTCCCCGCCAACGTCGCCTGGCGAGCGCCCGGCCCCACACCGGCGTCATGCGGGCGCCCCGCGCGTGGCATAAACCTTCCCCCATGTCTCGCGACGTCTCCTTCTTCGACTCCCTTGGCCGCCTCCTCGCCCTCGAGCGCGAGGCCGAGCGCGCCCGCATGGAAGCCCTCGCCGAGGGCATGTCCCTTCAGCAGCGCGCCGAGCAGGGCCTCTCCTTCCTCGATCTGGAGAGCATCGAGGAAGAAGTCGGCCTCGGTGGCCGCGTCCTCGTCACCCTCGCCCGCAAGGACAGGGCCCGCTTCCCCGCACGCCTCGACAACGGCGACCAGGTCGCCGTCTTCCCCCGCCGCTCCGAAATCAAGGAGCCCGCCCGCGCCCTCGTCTCCCGCGCCACCGCCACCCGCGTCACCCTCGCCTTCGATCGCGAGCCCCCTCCCTTCGTCCACGAGGGCCTCCTCCGCCTCGACCGCGTCCCCAACGACGTCACCTACGAGCGCGTCCGCGCCGGCCTCCAGCGCGTCAAGGCGCTCGACAAGGGCGCCGCCCGCCGCAAGCGCGAGGTGCTCCTCGGCAACGAGCCTCCCCGCTTCGACAACCTCCGCGAATTCACCCCCTCCCTCCCCCTCAACCCCGAGCAGCACGACGCCGTCTCCCGCGCGCTCGCCGCCGAGGACTTCTTCCTCGTCCACGGCCCTCCCGGCACCGGCAAGAGCACCGTGCTCGCCGAGGTCGCCGCCCAGGCCGTCGCCCGCGGCCAGCGGCTGCTGTGCACCGCCGCCAGCAACGCCGCCGTCGACCACCTCACCGACCTCTGTCTCGACAAGGGCCTGCGCACCATCCGCGTCGGCCACCCCGCCCGCGTCACACCCCGCCTCCAGGAGCACACCCTGGACATCGTGGTGGAGGAGCACCCCGACCGCGTCCTCTCCCGCGAGCTCTTCGACGAGGCCTTCTCCCTGCTCGGCTACGCCCGCCGCCAGCGCAACCAGGGCCGCAGCAGCGCGCGCTTCGCCAACGCCCGCGCCTCCACCACCGAGGCCAAGAGCCTCCTCAGCGAGGCCCGCGCCCTCGAGCGCAAGGCCCTGCACGCCGTCCTGGAGCGCGCCCAGGTCGTCTGCGTCACCCTCGCCAGCCTCGAGTCCGGCGTCCTCTCCCACGAGGAGTTCGACCTCGCCCTGCTCGACGAGGCCACCCAGGCCACCGAGCCCCTCACCCTGCTCGGCTTCCTGCGCGCCCCCAAGGTGGTGCTCGCGGGAGACCCCCAGCAGCTGCCTCCCACCGTCCTCTCCCAGGAGGCCGCGAAGCAGGGGCTCGCCGTCAGCCTCTTCGAGCGCCTGCTCTCCGACCACGGCGAGGGCGTCAAGCGCATGCTCCGCGAGCAGTACCGGATGAACACCGCCATCATGTCCTTCCCCTCCAGGGAGATGTACGGCGGCGAGCTGCGCGCCCACCCCAGCGTGGCGGACCGCACCCTCGCGGACGTGCTGCCCGCCGGGGCCAGCGTGGACGCCCCGCCCGTCCTCTTCCTCGACACCGCCGGCAAGGGCTTCGACGAGGAGCAGGAGAAGGACACCGGCAGCCTCTTCAACCGTGGCGAGGCGGACCTCGTCATCGCCCGTGTGAAGGAGCTGCTCGGCGCCGGACTGGAGCCCCGCGAGCTCGCCGTCATCACCCCCTACCGCGCCCAGGCCCACGCCCTGCGCGAGCGCGTGGAGCTGCTCTCCCCCGACGTCGAGGTGGACACCGTCGACGCCTTCCAGGGCCGCGAGAAGGACGCCATCCTCGTCTCCCTCACCCGCTCCAACTCCGAGGGCCAGCTCGGCTTCCTCACCGACCTGCGCCGCATCAACGTCGCCATCACCCGCGCCCGCAGGCACCTCTTCGTGGTGGGTGACTCGGCCACCCTCAGCGGCCATCCCTTCTACGCCCGCCTCATCGAGTCCACCCAGGAGGGCGGCGGCTACCGCTCCGCCTGGGAGTGGCCCGATCCCTCGGATGCACTCTGACGTTTGACGCGGCGCGCTCCCCCCACCTAGCTTGTGCGGATGCGCAAATGGAACCCTGGTAGAGCACTCCCGCGAGGGGGTGCGTTGTCCGCATCCGTGTTGCCGGGGCTCTTGCTGCTGCTGTCGGTTGCAGGATGCACGGACCGCTCCAACCAGGACACGAAGCAAGAGAACCCGGAGACCACGAACCAGGAGGTGTCGGTGGAGGCGCTGGCGGGAGAGATCGACTCGGCGAACCGCTATCCTTCAACGGTCCTCGTCGTGGCCCAGGAGCCCGTGTCGGGAAAGAGCTTCAAGGGTTGCAGCGGCGCGCTGCTCTCCCCCCGGTGGGTGCTCACGGCGGGACACTGCGTCTGTCCGCAGCGGCCAGCGCCTGTGCTGGGTGATGGGAACGGGCGCATCATCGAGGCCACCACGTGCGCGGCGAGTGCCACCATCAAGGTCCTCTCCTACCTGCCGATGACCCAGGGTGAGCCGTCGGAGGTACGCACGACAAGACATCAAGGCAAGGTTCACGCCCATCCCGAGCTCAAGCTCCTGCTGGATGCTGGCGGGGGGATTGTCTCGAGCCATGCGGACCTCGCGCTCGTCTTCCTGGAGATTCCAGTGAAGGACGCGCCTTCGCCGCCGGCTCTCGCGAAGACGGAAGTCACCCCCGGTGAGCCCATCACCGTGGTGGGACACGGTCATGACGAGCTCCGAGGAAGCATGGGGGGAGATCGCCGATTCAGCACGACGCGGGTGGTGAAGCGCGCGGAATCAGGTGGAGAGCGAGTCGTGTTCGAGCAGCCGAACCGGAATGTCTACAAGGGCGAGAGTGGAGGCCCTTGCCTGCGGGAGACCCCTCAGGGGCAGGAGCTCGCCGGGATCTCGAGTCGCAGCCTGGGCCGGGAGCCCTCCTGCATCGGCACCCACGCCTTCCAGGGTTGGATTCTCGAGCGGATGCAGAGCACTCCATGAGGGTGGGCCGGACACTTCTCGCCGTGCTGTCGGTGACAGCCCTCGGGAGCGGATGCGCCGCGGAGACCTCGTCGCTGGAGCGGACGCTCCTCCGTCGCACGTCTCTCGTCAGGCCTGGGAGCTCACGGGATTTCGAGAATCGCTACCAGTCGACGCTCAGGCTCTTGGTTGCGGAGAAGGCCGCACAAGAACCGGGCTCGAGCGGAGAGTGCAGCGGAGTCCTCATCGCGCCGCGGATCGTTCTGACGGCCGGACATTGCGTCTGCATCACGAGGAAGCTCTCCGTGTCCGAACGCGAGGCACTCGCCAAGGCGGCGATGGCCGGGATGGAGCGCCGAGGGGATGTCGTTTCCAGGGCCGAGAGCCTTCGGAGCCAACGTCTCGACGCTGTCCTGGACAGCTCGCGGTGCGCGAGCAGCGCGAAGGTCAGGACGCTCATCTACGAGCCGCAGGCTCCAGGAGAGGCAGAGAGCGCGCGACAGATGACGTACAGCGGCTCGGTGATACCCCATCCCCGGCTCGAGCTCCTCTACGACGATGAAGGGAGCGTGGTCTGGAGTAGCGCGGACCTCGCCGTCATCCGTTTGGACATGCCGGTGAAGGACGCTCCGGTGGTGAAGCGGGCAACAGCAGAGGCGCGGGTGGGTGAGCCCATCGTCATGGCGGGTTATGGCCCCGGTGAGCCTCTCGGCCTGGCGGGTGAGCGTCATTCTGGCGAGAACCAGGTGAGCTGGCTCAGGAGGCTGGACTCGGGAAGTGTCGAGTTCGTCGTCGCACAGCAGCGGATGCCCAGCGGGCACGTCGCCTCACACCTGGACGCGGGTGATAGCGGAGGGGGCTGCTGGCGAACGGAAAGCGATGGCCACACCGTGCTCATCGGTATCGCGGGGGGGAATGCGAAGAACGGCCGGGGCGAGAGCCTCTCGGTCTTCACCAGCATCCATTCGCATGAGGAGTGGCTGAGCCACCAGCTGGCAGAGCCCTGAGCTACGGCCCGACCCCTCCGACGCACTCTGAGCTTTGAGAAAATGTGAACCTTTGCGGTCACCCCGGGGTGCTACGCAAAAGGTGCAGACCTACACGCACGTTTTGTCGCAACCCCACGCAAGATTTGTCACTCCGGTAGGGGCAGGCAGGCGCTAAATCCCCGGATTCCTTGAGGAGTGGCAAAGCCCGGGTGTCGGCACGCCGCGTGCTTGAGGAAGGAGCGGGGGAAGGCAGCCCTCAAGGAGGCAGCCATGTCGCAGGTTCGTTCCGTCGTGTCGAAAGAAGCCGATGTCTGGATCCTCCGGCTGGAGAAGGCCAACGGGAAGGTGCAGGAGTACCGCTGCACGTCCGAGGGCCAGGCGAAGCAGCTCGCCCTGATGCTCTCCGCCCCGGCGCCCATGGAGCCCGTCCAGCTCCAGGCCTGAGCCGGGTCCACAGCACAACGGCGGCCGGATGCGTCATGCGGCACCGGCCGGAGTAGTCTTCCCGGCCCGCAAGGAGCCGCCGTTGCCCTCATCCTTCGAGTCGTTGACAGCCGACGCCCACGGTCTCGCCCTCCACGCGCGCCAGCGCAACCCGGGGGGCGCTCCCGCAGTCGTCTTCCTGCACGGCTGGTTGGACCACTCCCACAGCTTCGACCTCGTCGCCGAGCACCTGCCGGACGCCTGGCGCCTGGTGCTGCTCGACTTCCGAGGCATGGGCCGCAGCGCCCACCTGCCGGGCCACGCCCACTACCAGTTCGCCGAGTACCTGGTGGACGTGGAGGCCGTGCTGCGCGCCACCGGGCTGAAGGCCGCGCACTTCGTTGGCCACTCGCTCGGCGGCATCGTCGCCACGGCCTACGCCGCCGCCCGCCCCGAGCGCGTCCTCAGCCTCAGCCTCATCGAGAGCCTCGGCCCTACCGGCGGCCCTCCCGAGAACGCGCTCCCGCGGCTGCGCGGCTTCCTCGAGGACCTGGAGCGTCCGCCCAACCGCAAGCGCTACCCCAGCGTGGAGGCCGCCGCCGCCCGCCTGCGGGAGAACAACCCCTCCCTGCCCGAGCCCGCCTCGCTCCACATGGCCCGCCATGGCACCGAGCCCGTGGAGGGTGGCCTCGTCTTCACCTTTGATCCTGCCCACCGCCGCCGCTTCGCCTTCGGCTACGACGACGCGCAGTGGCTCGCCGTCTCCTCCGCCGTCACCTGCCCGGTGCAGCTGATCCTCGGCAGCGAGGGCTTCCGCTTCGAGGACGAGCGCGCCCAGGCGAGGATGGCCGCCCTGCGGCTGCGGCCCCCGCTCGTCATCCCCGGCGGGCACCACGTCCACCTGGAGCAGCCCGAGGCCGTGGCGCGCGCCCTGGTGGAGCACATCTCCCCGGCCCGCTAGTCCGCCCCCAGCCCCCTGGCAAGCCGGGAAAACTCCTTCCACCCTTCAGGGTAAGCGGCTTCCCTCCCTTCGTATCCTACATCCACACCCCCGACCAACCCCCTGTTTTCACTGGGCTCCCCAGTCGACACAGGGCTGGTCGCCCGTTTGCATTGGGCCCATGCCGGATGGGCGCGAGGCGAGAACGGGCAATGAAGACGGGGCTGAGCGGTGGGCGGATCATCGGGCTGTCGCTGCTGGCGGCGCTTCTGGCCGCATGCCACGAGCCGGGCAATACCCGCTCGGTCGTGGCCACGGCGGCGGTGGACGCGGACGCACTCGACTTCGGCGAGGTGCCGGTCGGGCAATGGCGCGAGAAGGTCGTGCGCCTGCGCAACGTGGGCTACGTGCCCTTCCATGCGCTGGAGGCGCTGGGGCTCGAGGGCAACCCCTCGTACCAGGTCTCCTTCGACGGAGAGGGCCGGGTGGAGCCGGGCAAGGAGAAGCTGGTGCGCGTGCGCTTCCACCCGCTCGCCGAGGGCGCCGTGGAGGAGCGGGTGCACGTCACCACGGACGCCAACTCGGGCCGGGAGCACACGGTGCGGGTGAAGGGCCAGGGCGTGCCCCTGCCCATCGACATCCAACCGCCCGTGCTGGACTTCGAGACGCTGGAGGTGGACAGCGAGCGCACGCTGCGGCTCACCATCACCAACCCGGTGGACCTGCCGCTCACCGTGACGGTGAAGGGCGCGGCGGCCGATGCCTTCCGCACCGACACCATCACCGTGCCGCCCAATAGCACGCACCAGGTGGAGACGCGCTACCTGCCGACGGACCTCGGGGACATGCGCGCGCTGGTGGAGGTGAAGCCCTGTGCCACCTGCACGCCGTCCACGGCGGAGCTGGCGGGCCGCTCGGTGGCGAGCGCCTTCGTCTTCGATCCCGCGCCAGTGCCCTTCGACTTGATTCCGGTGCACGAGCGCACGAAGTCCTTCACGCGCGCGCGCAACATCACCTGGAGGCCGGTCACCCTGCAGGAGCTGACCACCAATGACCGGGCCTTCACGCCGCTGAAGGAAGTGCGCGCCACGGAGGTGAAGCCGGGCGAGGTGGTGGAGCTGCCCATGGAGTTCGCGGCGCGCACCTCCGGGCCCACCAAGGCCATGCTGACGGTGGGCTACGCGTCGGACAAGCCGCGCCAGACGCAGGTGATTCTCGACGCGAACGGCGGCCGGCCCCGGCTGGCGGTGGCCCCGCTGGCGCTGGACTTCGGCGAGCTGCCCGTGGGCGGCAAGGTGGGCAAGACGATCCGCCTGACCAACGGTGGCACCACCGGCAACCTGTACTTCCGGGGCGTGCGCGGCACCGGCGCCGCGGACCACTTCTCGGTGGACGTGCCCCTGCGCGGCAAGGTGCCCCAGCCGTGGACGGCGGGGACGGCCTGGCCGGCGCTGAGCGCGGACAACGTCCCCATCGCGCCGGGCACGGACGCGCTGGATTTGACGGTGTACTTCGAGCCCAAGGGCGCCGGGCCGTGGACGGCCACGCTGGTGCTCGTCTCGGACGACCTGTTCAACCCCGAGCGGGAGATCGTCCTCACCGGCAGCGCGCGGGCCACGGGCCCCTGCGTCTTCGAGCTGCTCCCCCAGCCGCTGCTGGACTTCGGCAACGTGGAGCCGGGCCGGGGCGCCGTGCTGGGCTTCTACTTCCGCAACCCCGGCCGCGAGGAGTGCGCGGTGAAGGACATCCACCTGTCCAATGACGGCGGTGGCGCCTTCTTCATGCCCGGCGGCAAGCTCGCGGGCGGCGTGGTGCCGTACGACTCGGCCTTCAGCGCGATGATCGCCTTCCGGCCTCCGGCGGCGGGCCAGTTCCAGGGCGAGCTGAAGCTGACGGTGAACAACCCGGCGACGCCCACGGTGACGCTGCCCATCCGCGGCGTGTCGCAGGCGAGCTGCCTGGTGGCCGCGCCGGCCTTCGTGGACTTCGGGCCCATCCGCTACGACTGCCCGGCGAAGCCCCGGCGCACGCTCATCTCCAACCAGTGCGCCGCGCCCGTCGTCATGACCGACGCCCACCTCGGCGCGGGCACCAGCGGCCAGTTCCATCAGGAGACGCCACTCGCCCTGCCGCGCATGCTGGCGCCCGGCGAGGGCGTGGAGGTGGAGTTCTCCTACGCTCGCAACGTGCATGGCCAGCACTACACGCCCTTCTTCGCGTCCGCGGAGAACGAGACGGCGCCGCTGCTCGTCCCGCTGCTGGCGGAGACGAACCACGAGGGCCTGCAGTTGGATCGCTTCATCCAGGGCACGGACAGCCAGCTGGACGTGCTCTTCGTGGTGGCCAACACCACCACCATGGACACCTTCCAGGCGCGGCTGAAGGCGGCCCTGCCCGGGTGGGTGGAGCGCGCGCGGCGCGAGGGAGTGGACCTGCGCCTGGGCGTCACCAGCACGGGCCTGGGGGCGCGGGCCAGCGTGTGCAGCGGCGCGGCGGCGGGCGGAGAGGCCGGACGGCTCGCCCCCGTGGATGGCCGGCGCTCCCGGGCCATCTCCAGCACCTCGGCCACGGCCGCGGCGACGGTGCAGGCCAACATCGACGAGCTGGGGCTGTGCCACAACCTGGTGCAGGGCCTGGAGACGATGCGCCAAGCGCTCTCCTCGCCCCTGGCCACCAGCGCGGATGATCCGCGCACCCCGCTGCCCAACGACGGCAACCTGGGCTTCCTGCGCTCCACGGCCCGGCTCGCGGTGGTGGTGGTGTCCGACGAGGACGACCACTCGGGCTTCGATCCGGAGAGCTACGTGCAGTTCCTCCAGGCGGTGAAGGGCACCGGCATGTCGCACCGCACCCAGCTGTACGCGCTGGTGCCCACCGACAAGCGCTGCACCACCGCGGGCGGGCCGGGGCCGCGCTTCTCCACCGTGGCCCAGCACACCGGCGGCGCGGTGGAGTCCATCTGCACCGGCGACTACGGCCCATTCCTGGACAAGCTGCTGCAGCGCGCCGGCGAGCCCCAGGCGGACTTCTCGCTGAGCGCCACGCCCAACGGCACGGCGGAGATGTCCGTGCGCGTCCAGGGCCGGCGGCTGGCCGAGGACCAGTGGACCTATGACCCGGCTCGCAACGCCGTCGTCTTCCGGTCCGCCGCGGTGCCCACCCTGGGCCAGCTCATCGAGGTCCGCTACCGCAGCGCCTGCGTGGTGACCCCCGCGGCCCCCTGAGGGCTCCGAGGAAGCAGGGAGCGGCTTTCGGGGGCCCCGTCAAGAGCGCGGGGTCCCTTCCGCTCGTGGCCTCGGGGGGGCTAAGGTTGGCGCTCCCGTGGAAACCTTCGGCCGTTACGAGCTGCTCCGAAAACTGGCGACTGGCGGAATGGGTCAGGTCTTCCTGGCCCGCCAGAAGGGGCCCGTGGGCTTCCAGAAGCTGCTGGTGGTCAAGCGGCTGCTGCCCCACCTCTCCGAGGACACGGACTTCATCAAGATGTTCCTGGATGAGGCCCGCATCGCCGGCATCCTCAACCACCCCAACATCGCGCAAATCTACGAGCTGGGGGACGTGGACGGCGTGCTGTACATCGCCATGGAGTACGTCCAGGGCGAGGCCGTCAGCCAGGTGAACGCCCGCGCCAACCACCGCAAGGGCGGGCTGCCGCTGGGGCTCAAGTGCCGCATCATCGCGGACGCCGCCGCGGGCTTGGACCATGCGCACCAGGCGCGCTCGCCCTCGGGCCGCAAGCTGGGCCTCATCCACCGGGACGTGTCCCCGCAGAACGTGCTGGTGGGCTTCAACGGCAACGTGAAGCTCATCGACTTCGGCGTGGCCAAGGTGTCCAACAAGCTGAGCCACACGGTGGTGGGCACCATCAAGGGCAAGCACGCGTACATGTCCCCGGAGCAGGCCCGCGACGAGGAGCTCGACGCGCGCTCGGACGTGTACGGCCTGGGCATCGTCTTCTACGAGCTGCTCACCAGCCAGCGGCTCTTCAAGCGCGAGTCGGACCTGGCCACCCTCAAGGCCGTGGTCGGCGCCAAGGTGATTCCGCCCTCCGAGGCCGTGCCCGGCATCCCCAAGTCGCTGGACGCCGTGGTGATGAAGGCACTGGCGCGCAAGCGCGAGGAGCGCTTCCAGAGCGCCGGGGAGCTCCAGCTCGCGCTCGAGGACTTCCTGCTCGCCGAGCGGCTCCCGGCCACCCCGGCCCACCTCACCGCCTTCATGAAGGAGCTGTTCTCCTCGGAGCTCGAGGAGGAGCGCTTCGCCAGCGAGCCCACCGTCATCCAGTACGATCCGCGGCTGGCCCGGGAGACGAGTTCGCCCTCCTCGACGAAGGTGGCGCCCGCGCAGGCCCAGGGGCAGCCGGCGAAGCAGGCACGGACTCCTGCTCGCGCCACACCTCCGAAGGGCCGCGCCGCCGCTCCGGCTCCCGCCGCCCGCCGTCCCACCGCGACTCGCGGAAGTGGCGAGGACACCGAGGAGTCGTAGACCGTCGTCTCCAGTGCTCTCGCGGGCGGGCGGACAGGCGGCTCCTGTGAAGCTCCATGGGAATTCCGGCGGCTGATGCTCGGTAGGCGCTTGCGGCAGGCTGCATTCGGAGGCAACTTCAGAGGGAAGATGGGCCCGGGTGACGTGACACGTCAGACCGAGGTGCTAGACCGGCTCCATGGAGACGGAGACGGGCGTCGAGGGACCGAGGGAAGTCATGGGACGTGAACGCGCCACCTACGCCGACCTGGAGGCACTCCCGGAGCACGTGGTGGGGGAGCTCATCGACGGGGAGTTGTACGCCAGTCCCCGGCCAGCGAGTCCTCACACGGTGGCGGCCTCCGTGCTGGGGGGCAGGTTGGTCGTCGCATTCCACCGGGGAGGCCCTGGTGGATGGGTTGTGCTGGATGAACCGGAGCTGCACCTGGGGCAAGACGTGCTGGTGCCGGACCTGGCCGGCTGGCGTAGGGAGCGGATGCCACGCGTACCGAGCACCGCGGCCTTCACGCTCGCGCCAGACTGGGTGTGTGAGGTGCTCTCCCCCTCCACGGCCAGGCTGGACCGGACGGCCAAGCTCCCCGTGTACGCGCGCGAGGGCATCCGGCACGTGTGGTTCGTGGAGCCAGTAGCACGCACGCTGGAGGTGTTCCGGCTGGAAGGGACGCACTACTCGCCGCTGGCCACCCACACCGGTACGGCCCGGGTGCGCGCCGAGCCCTTCGAGGCGCTGGAGCTGGAGCTCGCCGCCCTCTGGGACGAGGCGTAGCCGCCCGCCAGACATGGCGTGACGCAGTGAACAGGGATGCCCGGGAGCGGATTTGCCCTCTCATCCACATCCTGCATCCTGCTGGCTCTGGCACGTCTCTCGGGGCGGGTAGGAGCGCGAGGATGAGCAGCAAGGCCATCACGGTGGAGGAGAGAGACTTCGGCTCGCGGCAGGAGCTCGAGCGCCGGCTGGCCCTGGCGGTACCGGGGCACACCATGCGCGGCTTCTTCTTCAACGGCGCGCTGGCTGCCGTCCGGGGGCTCGGAGACGACGCGGTGAGGCAGTGCCTCGACGCGGGTGGAGAGACGAGCTTCACGGGCTTCTTCAACTACCCCGTCACCGCGTATCTCCGGGTCATCTACACGGCGACGTGGCTGCTGCAGGAGCAACAGGGAAGTTTCGAGGCCGCGATGCGCCGTGTGGGGTACATGGCGGCCCCTCCCTTCCTTTCCTCGGCGATGGGCAAGGCGCTGCTCTCGGTGACGCAGGGCAACCCGAGGATCCTGCTCAACAGCCTGCCCACGGCCTACCGGGCGGCGGTGAGCTACGGAGAGTGCGCGGTGCGCTGGACGGGGCTCCGCAGTGGGCTGCTCGTCACGAAGCACGACTTCATGCCCCACCTCATCCACGAGGGTGCACTGCTCGCCCTGTTCGAGGTGCTGGGCACGCCGGGCGTGCAGGTGAGCGGGAGGCAGGTGGGGACTCTCGACAATGAGATCTCCTTCTCCTGGCAGGGCCTTCAATAGAGGTGACAGGCCCAGCTCGGAGGAGCACCCTTCCCCCATGGCGAACACCCATCCCGGGACGAGCAGGTCCGAGCACCCCGTCGCCTACCTCACGGACGTGGAGGGCATCTGGGAGAAGCTGGCCAGCTTCTGCCAGGACAACCCGCACGTGCACCTCGACACCGAGGGACGGCTGGTGGTGCGTCCGGGCGCCACCTTCATCTACGGGGGCGACGCCGTCGATCGCGGGCCCGATGGGCTCCGGGTGGTGCGCACGCTCCTGGAGGCCCGGCAGCGGCAGCCCTCCCAGGTGGTGCTGCTGGCGGGCAACCGGGACATCAACAAGCTGCGCCTGCCGCGCGAGCTGAATGGCCACCCGCTCCCGAAGACCCCCGCCGACATGCGGGCCGCCCCCCGGCCGGTGCTCCTGCGGTGGATCTTCGACAACACCATGGGCGCGCGCGGCGCCTTCGAGTTCCGCCGGGCCGAGCTGGAGCGCACCGGCGGACCCGTGAGCGAGGAGGACGTGGTGGACAGCTTCCTCGGGGACGTCCTCCCCGGGGGACCGTTGCGCGACTACCTCTCCGTCTGTCAGCTCGCCTACCGGACCGGCAACACCCTCTTCGTCCACGGTGGGGTGCACGAGCGCAGCCTCGGCGTGGTGCCCACGGGCGAGCACGTGGAGGGCGTGGATGCCTGGGTGGAGGCCCTCAACCGCTGGTACAGCGAGCAGCTCGCGGCCTTCCGCGAGGAGCGCCTCGAGCCGGACGGCACCCCGGCCTGGGAGCCCCTCATCGCCTACCAGGCCCCCACTCCCGGCGAGCGCATCAACCTCGGCAGCGTGGTGTACGGGCGCATGGCCGACACCCGCAACCACCCCGGGCTGCCCTCCCCTGCCCTCATCGCGGCCCTCGCCCGCTCGGGCATCCACCGGGTGGTGGTGGGCCACACGCCGAGCGGGGACTGTCCCTCGGTGCTGCGCGAGGACTCCTTCGAGCTCATCCTCGCGGACAACTCCTACGGCCGCGTCGAGGGCGCCTCACGGCTCTTCCTCGGCGACGACAGCGTCTACGTGGAGGGCCAGGTGAAGCTGGATGACGGGCGGCTGGAGCGGCTGCGCTTCCAGCTCGCGCTCGGCGACACCTCCGTGCCCATCGGCCGGCAGTTGCTCGACACCGGGCAGCTGGTGAAGGGGCCGCTCGAGAGCGGGGACTGGCTGCTGTTCCGCGCGCTGCCCCAGTTCCGCGTCGAGCAGCTCCCGGTGGCCCCGAGCGCACTCGAGGGCCGGGCGCTGGGCCCCCCGCGGGCGGAAGCCCCGCGTCAGGTGTAGCTCCGCCTCACCACCGCGGTCTCAGTCGACGAGCGACTGGTAGACGAGCTGGCGCAGTTGCGAGCGGAGCGGATAGGTGCTCGACGGGAGCAGCTGGGTCATGAAGACGACGGCCAGCTCCTCGGCCGGGTCCACCCAGAAGGAGGTGCTCGCCATGCCGCCCCAGTGGTACTCGCCCACCGTCGTCAGCGTGCGGTAGGCCACGGGATCCACTACCACGCCCAGGCCGAGCCCGAAGCCGACTCCGTCGTAGCGCGTCTCGGCGAACAGCGGCCGGCCAAAGGCGGTGAGGTCCGCGCCTCCCGGCAGGTGGTTGCGGGTCATGTAGCTCACGGTCCGCGGGGAGAGCAGCCGCGCGCCATCGAGTTCGCCACCCTTCAGGAGCATCCACGTGAAGCGCGTGTAGTCGCGCGTCGTCGACACCAGCCCACCGCCGCCCGACAGCCACGTGGGAGGCTTCAGGATGCCCTTGCCGAGCGCGTCCGAGCGGATCGCCCGGGTGCGCGCGGGGTCCGGCAGGTACAGCCCGGCCAGCCGGCCCTGCCGCTCCTCGGGACACCAGAAGGTGGTGTCGCGCATCCCGAGCGGACCGAGGATGCGCTCGGCGAAAAAGGCCTCCAACGTCTGCCCGGAGACGACCTCGACGAGCCGGCCGAGCACGTCCGTGGCCACCGAGTAGTTCCACTCGGCCCCAGGCTGGAACGCGAGCGGCAACTCCGCCCACGCGCGCACGCACGCCGCGAGGTCCATGCCTTCCGGTGCGCCCGATTCGAAACCGCGGAGCCGGTAGATTTCATCGGTGACGTGCACGCGGTGGAAGCCGTACGTCAGCCCCGCGGTGTGCGTGAGCAGGTGCCACACGCGGATGGGCTCGGTCGCGGGCACGGTGACGGGCCGGGCCGCGGGCCCTCCAACGTAGACGCGCGGCTGGGAGAACTCGGGCAGCCACCGGCTGACGGGGTCGGACAGCTCGAACGCGCCCTCCTCCCACAGCATCATCGCCGCGACGGAGGTGATGGGCTTCGTCATGGAGTAGATGCGCCAGAGGGTGTCCGGCTCGACGGGGCGGCCAGCCTCCTTGTCGGCGAGCCCGTACGAGGACAGGTGCGCGACCTTGCCCCGGCGGGAGACCATCACCTGCCAGCCCGCGAGCCGCCCGTCATCGACGTACCGGCGGAAATGCGTGTCGATGCGCCGCAGCCGCTGCGCATCCAGGCCGACCTCACCCGGCTCGACGTTGATGCCGAAGTCCGCCATCCGTTGGTTCTCCCGGTGCCGTCACTGGCCGCGGAGCATGGCACGGATGACGCGGTGCACAAGCGCCACGGACACGGGTTCAACCTGGGATGCGTGGCACCCTCACCCCGTCCCTCTCCCGGAGGGCGAGGGGATATTGGGCACGGTGGGGGTTGGGGCTCAGAGGCTCGCGAGGGCCACGCGGTAGAGCGCCCGGTAGCCCATGCGCGGCGCGGGCTCGAAGCGCTCCGCCGAGAAGAGCTCCTCCAGCAGCCGCTTGCCGTCCTCACTCTCGTGCAGCCCCAGCAGGGCCCGCTCCAGCAGGCCCACCACTTCCGGTGCCACGCCCATGCCCACCGGTACCCCGTCGTTGGGGGCCTCCTCGGTGTAGGCGATGAGCTCGAACGCCCCGCCCTTGCCCGGCAGCACCACCTCCACGCCGTCCGCGTACGTCAGCCCCGTGGACTCCGGCGGACAGAAGATGCTCGCCACGTCCGCCGCTCCGCCCTGCACCGCCTCCAGGGCCGCCTTGTACGAGCCCGCGAACTGCTGCGCGGCGAACGTCTTCACCGGCTCGCGGCCCTTGGCCTTCAGGTACGCCACCGGCAACAGGTAGCCGCCCACCGAGTCCCGGTCCACCCACGCCACGCGCGTGCCCTGCAGCGACTCCAGCGTCAGCCCGGAGCCCGCCCGCGCCACCAGCGCCGAGCGGTACGACGAGCGCCCGCGCCGCACCCCGCGCGCCAGCACCCGCACCCCCATGGCCTCCACCCGCGCGCACACGAAGGGCGGCGCCCAGACGGCATCCGCCCGGCCCGCCAGCAGGTCCTTCGCCAGCGCCTCGTAGCTCGCCGCCACGCTCACCTCCACCTTGCGGCCCAGGGCCCGCTCGATGAACGTGCTCAGCTGCTCGGCCCGGTCGCGCGCCAGCGCGTTGCCCAGCGAGGGCGGCAGACCGAACCGGAAGGAGAAGCGTGCCGGGTTGGGAGGAGGGACGGACATGGTCGGGAGCCCGTCCTACGCCTCGCGGTCCAGCCGCGCCACTTCGTCATCCGCCAGCCCGAACGTCGCCTGGAGCATGTGGAGGATGCGCTGCTCGGCCAGGCTCGGCTCCTGGCCTCCCGCGTGGGCGATCTTCGTCGCCAGCCGGTAGGCCTTCAGCCGCTGGGTGTGCGTCGTCAGCCCGTGCGCCATCACCTGCAGGCGTGCCGGCAGGCCCTCGGCGGCCAGCGCCGCCACCGACTCGCTCACGAAGGCCTGCGCCCGCTCGGGGCTCACGTCGTGGAAGAGCGGATCCGACGCGAAGCTCTCCACCAGCGCCCGCGCCTCGGCCTCCTTCAGGTGCCCGTCCGCCGCGCTCACCAGCACCATCACCTCGGCGAAGAGGCGCTCGAGCGGCTCACCCAGCGCCTCCGCCAGGCTGCCTCCGCCCTCGATGACGTCGATGATCTGCGCCACCTCGTCCTCGGAGATGCCCAGCGCGGCCTGGAACGTCTTGAGCAGGCCCAGCTCTGAGCGCGTGGCCCGGTGGTCCGCGAACGCCACCGACGCCGCCAGCCCGAAGGCCAGCATCCGGTTCTTGTGGTTCGGCAGCCGCGCCCGCAGCGAGGCCAGGATCTCCTCCAGGTCGTGCGCCTTGGAGAGCCGCTGCGCGCTCGCCTCCACCAGCGAGTTGAGCTCCTCGGGCCGGGTGCCCTCGAACTCGGGGCGCTCGATGACGCGCCGCAACAACGTCTGCAACTCCCGCTGCGACACCCGGCCATCGGCCATGGCCGCCAGCAGCATGACCTCCACCAGCGCCGCCTTCCGCTCCTTGCGCGCCTTCACCGCCAGTTCCTTAGGCATCCGCCAACCCTCCCAGGATTCGTGCTGCCGTCGTCGTCTGTGCCTGCGCCTGCGCTTCTTCTGCTGGAGTACCCTCGGACGCGAGCGCGGAGAAGTCGAAAACGCTCTTGTCCAACAGGTGGCTCGGCCGCACGTTGCTCATGGCGGAGAGCACGCTCTGGCGCACGTTGGGAATCTCCTTGCCCAGCTCCTCCATCAGCTTCTGCATGCGCTTGCGCTGGAGGTTCTCCTGCGTGCCGCACAAGTCACAGGGGATGATGGGGAACTGCCTCGCCTCGGCGTAGGCGGCGATGTCCTTCTCCGGCGCGTAGCACAGCGGGCGGATGACGGTGTTGCGCCCATCGTCGCTCTTGAGGATGGGCGGCATGGCCTTGAGCGAGCCGGCGAAGAAGAGGTTGAGCAACAGGGTGTGGATGAGGTCATCCCGGTGGTGGCCGAGGGCGATCTTGTTGCAGCCCAGCTCCACCGCGGCCGTGTAGAGGATGCCGCGGCGCATGCGGGAGCAGACGGCGCACTGCGTCTTCCCCGGGGGCGTCTTCTCCAGGACGATGGAGTAGGTGTCCTCCTTGAGCATCTTGTAGGCGAAGCCCTCGGACTTGAACCAGCCCTCCAGCTTGCCGGCCGGGAAGCCAGGGTGGCCCTGGTCGAGGTTCACCGCCAGCAGGTCGAACTTCACCGGCGCACGGCGCTGAAGCTCCCTCAGGAGGTACAGCATGGTGTACGAGTCCTTGCCACCGGACACCCCCACCATGATGCGATCTCCCTCGGAGATGAGGGAGTAGTCGGAAATGGCACGGCCCATGTGGCCGAGCAGGCTCTTCTCGAGGCGAAGGACGTCGGGGTTCATCGGGGTTGTCATCCTAGCGGCGGCTGGGGAAAAAACACGCTACACGTACATACCTGGTCCGCTAGCCTGCTCTCCGCCATGTCGACCTTCCCACAAGGTGCGCAGGACATCATCGATTCACCGGGAGCCCAGGCGGCCGCCCGGAAGCTCGAAGCGGCCCGGGAGCTGGCCGTGGACGTGGAGGCGGATGCAATGCACGCCTTCCGCGCCCGCCTGTGCTTCCTCCAGGTAGCCACGGACGAGGAGGTGCTGCTCTTCGACACGCTCCAGCCCGGGGTGGAGCCCTCGCTGCTGGCGCCGGTGATGGGGGACGCGGAGCGGACCAAGTTCTTCCATGCGGCCGGGGGAGACCTACCCTACCTGGCCGAGGCGGGCGTGCGGGTGCGGGGGCTGTTCGACACGCACCGGGCGGCGACGCTGCTGGGCTGGCCCAAGGTGGGGCTGGCGGACCTGGCGCGCGAGCGGCTGGGCGTGGAGCTGCCGAAGGAGCACCAGCAGTCGGACTTCTCGCTGCGGCCGCTGCCGCCGGGGATGCGGGACTACATCGCCAACGACGTGCGCTACCTGGTGGAGCTGGGCCGCCTGGTGAGGGAGGAGACGCGGAAGGCGGACATCCTCGAGGAGGTGCTGCTCGACTGCCAGCGCATGTGCGACGAGGCAGCGGCGAGGCCGGACGTGGGGGCGGACTTCAAGCCGCGCCTGCCGAAGGCAGGGCTGACGCCGGGGCAGATGGTGCTGGCCAATGCGATTGCGCAGGCGCTGCACCGCAAGCGGCTGGAGTGGGCCGAGGCGGAGAACGTGCCCATGGGGAGGATGCTCTCCAACATGGCCATCTCGGACATCGCGGTGAAGCCGCCGGGCAACCCGCGAGAGCTGGCGAAGGCGGCGGGAGTGCGAGGCGCCTTCGTGAGGGCACACGGGGAGGAGATCATCGCCCTGGTGCGCGAGCTGCTGGAGAAGTCGCGGCGGGGCGAGCTGAAGCCGGAGCAGGAGCAGAAGGGGCCGAAGGACGTGAACCGGCGCAAGCGCGAGGAGGCGCTGAAGGCATGGCGCTCGGAGAAGGCGTCGGCGCGGAAGGTGACGCCATCGGTGGTGCTGCCCAACCCCGTGTTCGACGTGCTCGTGTCACGGCCTCCGGCGGGTCTGGATGAGCTGAGGACGGTGCCGTACATCGGAGACAAGCGCGTGGAGCTGTACGGAGAGGAACTGCTGGCGCTGCTCGCCCAGCACCCCGTGCAGGGCTGAGCGCCTCGTTCCACCCAGACCCGCGGCCCAGTGGATCCCCGCCCCATCCTCCCCTCTCCCTCCGGGAGAGGGACGGGGTGAGGGTATCCGAGCCCGTGATCCCCACTGCGCACAGGTCATGAGGCCTCGCGCATGACCCATGGGCCCCATGCTCTGTCCGTCAGGGGTCGAAGCGCAGCGCGAAGAAGTTCCCCTTGTTCCCGCCGTGAGGGCCGTCATCGAACACGAACGCGCCCGAGCTCACACCGAAGACGATGGGCGCTCCACTCCGGTCGACTCCGAGGCCGAGCACGTCGAGGTAGGGAGACGTCACGCTGGCGTCCGCGGCGTAGGTCTTCGACGTGAAGACCACTTGTCCAGCCGCGTCGCGCTTCGTGTAGCGGAATGACGGAGCGCCCTCCTTCGCGACGCCGACGAAGGACTGCCCCCAAGCGTCGGCCGCGACGCCGAAGACGCTCTCGCCCGCGAAGCGTTCGACCGTGCAATAGAACCGGCCCCCACACGTTCTTCCGCCACCCAACCAAGAGACTCCATGCACCTCCGCCTCCGCCACACCCCGTGGGCGCTGCTCGCGCTCAGCCTCGCCTGCGCCACGCCGCAGCAGACCACCGCCCCCACCGCCCCAGCACCGGCCCCCGCGCCCGAGACCCCGCGCCCGCCCACCTTCCGCCTGGGCACCCAGGTGAAGCCCACGGGCTACACGGTGGCGCTCACGGTGGATCCGGAGAAGGAGGCCTTCGAGGGCGTGGTGGAGATCGCCCTCACGCTCTCCGAGTCCACGCGTCAGGTATGGCTGCACGGCAAGGGCCTGACGGTGAAGGAGGCCACGCTCACCTCGGGAGGCCAGGCGCAGCCGGCGCGCGCGGTGACGGAGGGCGACACCTTCATCGGCTTCCTGCTGGATCGCCCGGTGGGCCCGGGCCCGGCGACGCTGCGCGTGGCGTACCAGGGGCTCGCGCCGGAGAAGGAGACGGTGGGCCTCTTCCGCCAGAAGGATGGGGAGAACTGGTACGCGCTGACGCAGTTCCAGCCGGATGACGCGCGGCGGGCGGTGCCGTGCTTCGACGAGCCGGGCTTCAAGGTGCCGTGGCAGCTCACGCTGCGGGTGCCGGGCAGCCAGCGGGCCTTCGCCAACGCGCCGGTGGAGTCCGAGCAGACGGGCCCGGACGGGTGGAAGACGGTGCGCTTCCGCACCACGCCGCCGCTGCCCAGCGAGGTGGTGGCCTTCGCGGTGGGCCCCTTCGAAACGGTGGACGCGGCACCCGCCGGACAGAAGGGCACGCCGGTGCGCATCGTGGTGCCCAAGGGCCGCACGGCCGAGGCCACCTATGCCGCCCAGGCCACGCCGCCGCTGCTCGGCCTGCTGGAGGACTACTTCGGCATCCCCTACCCCTACGAGAAGCTGGACGTGCTGGCCATCCCGCGGCCCGTCCTCTTCGGGGCCATGGAGAACCCGGGCCTCGTCACCTTCCAGATGCCGCTGCTGCTGGCCCGGCCCGAGCACGACACGCTCTCGCGCCAGCGCAGCTTCGCGCTCATCCAGGCGCACGAGCTGGCCCACCAGTGGTTCGGCAACCTCGTCACCCTGGCCTGGTGGGATGACACCTGGCTCAACGAGTCCTTCGCGGACTGGCTAGCGCTCAAGGTGACGGGCCAGTGGCAGCCCTCGTGGCGCATGGACGCCGAGCGCGTGCGCGACAGGGCCCACGCGATGACGGTGGACCGGCTCGTCACCACGCGCCGCATCCACCAGCCCGTCGAGAGCGAGGGCGACATCCTCACCGCCTTCGACGGCGCCATCACCTACGACAAGGGCAACGCGGTGCTCGCCATGTTCGAGTCCTGGATGGGCCCGGAGCGCTTCCGCGACGGCGTCCGCTCGCACATGCGCAAGCACGCCCACGGCAACGCCACCGCGGCCGACTTCTTCCAGGCCCTCTCCGAGGCCTCGGGCACCGACCTGACGGCCGCCCTCTCCACCTTCCTCGACCAGCCCGGCGTGCCACTCGTCACCGTGGGCCTGCAGTGCGCGGCGGGCGCGCCCCCGAAGCTGACCCTGTCGCAGCGCCGCTTCCTGCCCGTGGGCTCCCAGGGCGCGGGCACCGCGGAGCAGACGTGGCAGGTGCCCGTGTGCGTGCGCTACGGCACCGGCAAGCAGTCCGCGCGGGCCTGCACCCTCCTCACCCAGAAGACGGGCGAGCTCGTGCTCACGGGCGCCACGAGCTGCCCCGAGTGGCTCGTCCCCAACGCGGACGCGCGCGGCTACTACCAGGCGAAGCTGGAGGGGGACCTGCTCCGCAAGCTGACGCGTGGGGGCGCCAGGCAGCTCTCCCCGACCGAGCGCATGGGCCTGCTCGGCGATGCGGAGGCGCTGATGGCCAGCAACGAGCTGCCGGTGGACGAGGCCCTCGGCGTGGTGACGAGCCTGCTGCCCACGGATGACCGCGACCTGCTCACCGGCGCGCTGGGCATGGTGGGCTCGCTCCGGCACGAGTTCATCCCCGAGGCGCTCCGGCCGAAGTACGCGGCCTTCGTGCGCCACACCTTCGGTGACAAGGCGCGCGCGCTCGGCCTGCAGCCCCGTCCGGGCGAGGACGAGGACACGCGCCTGCTGCGGCCCTCGGTGGTGCGCGTCGTGGCCCTGCTGGGCGAGGAGCCCTCGTTGATGGCCGGCTCGCGCGAGCTGGCGCGCAAGTGGCTGGAGAATCGGAGTGCCCTCTCGCCGGAGATGGTGGGGGTGGTGCTGCAGCTCGCCGCGGTGAAGGGAGATGCCGCGCTCCACCAGCGCCTGCTGGCCGAGGCCCGGAAGACGCAGGACCCGGCCGAGCGCGGCAAGCTGTTCGCCGCACTGGGCGCCTTCCGCGACCCGGCGCTCGCCCGCGCCACCACCGCGCTGATGCTCTCCGAGGACTTCTCCACGCTCGAGGTCATCACGGGCCTGGCCAACAGCATGCTGCTCGAGGAGAGCACGCGCGAGCTCTTCTACACCTACGTGAAGGAGCACTTCGACGCGCTCATGGCCCGGATGCCGCACGAGGTGGGCGGCCACATGCCAGCGCTCGGTGGCTTCTTCTGCGACGCCACGCACCGCCAGGACGTGGAGGCCTTCTTCAAGGAGCGCGCGGCCCGCTATCCCGGCGGCTCCACCATCCTCGAGCGGTCGCTGGAGAGCGTGGACCTGTGCATCGCCCAGCGCGAGTCCCTCCAGCCCGGCCTGGTGCGCTTCCTCTCGCGCCAGTAGGCCGTCTCCATTGCCGGACCCACACGGAGCGTAATCTTCCATCCGTTCCCACCCTGCATGGGAACGTTCCCTGCAAAGTCCCCACCTGCAGCTGGGCCGATGACATGCGCGCCCAGGTGGATTGCCGGAGTTGCGCGAAGAACAGGGCGGGAACCCCGGTGGGCGCCTGTGCGTCCTACTCGATGGCAGTAGGGGTGAGGGTCAGTGTCATGGAGCCGATTTAACATGTGACTCGAAGGGCGACGGTTCCGGTTGCGGCTGGGGGGAACGTGCGTAGTTTTGAAGCCGCTGTGGAGGTGGCGTGGGCATGTCTGGAGTCCGACTGGGTGGCGCGACGGCCGACATCCATCACTGCATCGCCGCGAGCCTGAGCTGTCAGGCTTCGTGCGAGGCGGCGATGGAGCAACTGGCCGCCAAGGGGATGCGCGCTGACAGCGAGCCGATGCGCCTGCTGCGCCAATGCGCGGAGTTGTGCGAGCTGAACGCCCGTGCCTTGCAAAAGGACAGCCGCCTGTCGCGGCGCACCGCGACGCTGTGCTTCGAGCTGAGCAACCAGGTGGCCCGTGCCGCGTGGCTGGACGGAAACCTGGCCACCAACGTGCTGGCACGGGATGCGCTGCAGCTGGCCCGGGCCTGCCGGCCACTGCTCTTCACCTGACGGCGCAAGTCCCCGTTCCTCCGGGACCGCCCCGTGTGCAAGTCCCCTCTCCCCCTGGGAGAGGGCTAGGGTGAGGGTCTTCTCTCAAGGAGGACTCCCGCCGTGCAGACACCGTTCTTCCTGGGCCCCCGCCTGTACTTCCGCCCGCTCGAGCGCGAGGACGCGCCGAGGCTGGCGGCCTTCGTCAACCACCCCGACGTGCGCCGCAACCTGCTGGTCCACCGGCCGATGAACACGGCGCAGGAGGTGGCCTTCGTGGACACCCTCACCGCCAGTCAGCGGGATGTGATGTTCGCCATCGTGCTGCGGGACGGGGACCGGATGATCGGCACCAGCGGGCTGCACGACATGGACTTCCGGAGCAGGCGAGCGACCTTCGGAATGCTGATCGGCGAGCCGTCCGAGTGGGGCAAGGGCTACGGCACGGAGGCCACGCGGATGGTGCTGGACTACGGCTTCGGCACGCTGAACCTGAACCGGGTGCAGCTGGAGGTGCTGGAGCACAACGTGGCGGGCATCCGCGCCTACGAGAAGGCGGGCTTCCGCCGCGAGGGCGTGATGCGGCAGCACCACTACGTGGACGGCGCGTACGTGGACACGGTGGTCATGGGCATTCTGCGCTCGGAGTGGAAGCCGGGTCAGGCATAAGGTGCGCCCAGCGCGGTGGCCAACCGCGCGAAGGCTCACGAGGGGCGCATGGCGGAGGGAGACACGCAAGACCTGCGGGACGTGGTGCGGCGGCTGGAGGAGACGGTCTCCCGGCTGGAGGCACGCATCGAGCGCTTGGAGACGCCGGCCGCCAGCGCCCCGGTGGCCCGCGAGCCCGAACCCGCGCCCGCGCCGGAGAAGCGAGACCTGGAGGAGCACCTCGGCACGTACTGGCTGAGCCGGGTGGGCATCGTGGCGCTCATCATCGGCTTCGCCTTCCTCATCATCTACCACTTCGGCGAGCTGGGCGTGCTGGTGCGGGTGGGAGCGGGCTACCTGCTGAGCGCGGGGCTCGCGGCGCTGGGCCTGTGGCTGTCGCGGCGGCACGAGCTCTTCGGGCGCATCGTCTTCGGTGGAGGCCTGGCGCTCGCCTACTTCGTCACGTACGCGCTGCACTTCGTCCCGGCGGTGCGCGTCATCGAGAGCGAGCCGCTCGCGCTGGTGCTGCTCGCGCTGAACGTGGTGGGCATCGTCGTCATCGCCCACCGGATGCAGTCGGAGACGGTGGCGGGCATCGCGCTCTTCCTCGGGCTGCGCACGGGGATGCTCAGCGACATCACCTCCTTCACGCTCATGTCCACCACCATGCTGGCGTGCGGGGCGCTCTTCTTCCTGGTGAAGAACCGCTGGGTCTTCGTGCCGCTGTCGAGCCTGGTGGCCGTCTACGCGACGCACGTCGTCTGGGCGATGCGCACGGACGCCATCGCCCCGGGCCAGCCCGACAGCGAGCGGCTGGCGCTGAGCCTGTCCTTCCTCGCGCTCTACTACCTGCTCTTCTCGGTGGCGCTGCTGGTGCACCCCCGCGAGCTGCCGCGCAGGGCGGCGCTCTCCTTCGCGCTGCTCAACTGGGTGGGAATGCTCGCCCTGGGCGCGGTGGAGGTGGGGCGCTGGGGCGAGCCGCACCTCTTCGCCTTCTTCGTCACCCTCGCGCTGGCGCAGGGCGCGGGCGCCGCGGTGGCCCGGTGGAGGGGCGCGTCCGAGGGGGTCATCCAGGCCTTCCTCGCCACGAGCATCCTCACGCTCGCGCTGGGCCTGCCCACGGAATACGAGGACACCGCGCTGGTGCGGGCCTGGGCGGCGGTGGGGCTCGTGGCCGGAGTCGCCGGGCGCGTCCTGGGCGCGGGCGCCCTGCAGGTGGTGGGCGTGAGCGTCCTCTACGTGGCGCTCGGGGCCACGTGGCAGGTGCCGCCCTCGGGGCGCGAGTTCCTGTACGCCGCCCTGCTGGTGGGCTTCACACTCGTCGAGCGCGCCGCGGTGGCCCGGACGGACCGGCTGCCTCCGCCGCCCGAGGGACGCCGCCTCGGCACGCTCCAACTCTTCTGCGCGGCGGGCGCGGGGCTCGCGCTGCTGTGGCTCGTGGGCGAGCTGATGCCCAAGGATCTCACCACGCTGGGCTGGGGCGTGGCGGCCTTCGGGCTGTTCGCCCTGGGCTTCGCCGTGCACGAGCGCTGGTACCGGCTGGTGGGCCTCGCGGTGCTGGCCTTCACCCTGGGGCGCCTGCTCCTCGTGGACCTGTCCGGACTGCCTCCCGACCAGCGCATCCTCACCTTCATCCTGATGGGGGTGATGCTGCTGGCCGTGTCGTACGTCTACACGCGGCTGCGCGCGAAACGAAGCTGAGCGGGCCTACTCCAGCACCGGCGGCTGGGGCGCGTTCGTCTTGCGCAGCGGCAGCTCCGGGAGCGCCAGCGTGACGAGCAGCGCCAGCAGCGCGATGAGCATGGTGATGCGGTAGATGTCGCGGATGGCCTCGGAGAAGGCTTCCTTGAAGGCCAGGGCCACCTTGTCCACGGTGGCTTCGGCCGCCTGCTGCGCCTGCTCCAGGCCCGCCAGCCGGCCCGTCGCCGCCGGATCTCCCGCCTGGGCCCCGGGAGCGAGCGCCTCGCGCTGCTTCTCGAAGCCCTCGGCGATGCGCGCCTTGATGGCCGCCGCGTCGAACGAGCGCGCCGTCGCCCCACCCTCCTCGCTCACCTGCCCGCCCGCGCCCTGCCTCGGCATGAACTGCTGGCGCAGCTCCACGGGCACGTTCCGGGTGGCCTCCGTCATGTGCGTGGCCATGGACGAGGAGAGCGCCACGCCGAACACCGTGCCCATCAGCGCCACGCCAATGGTGGAGCCCATCTGCCGGAAGAAGGTGGCACTGGAGGTGGCGACTCCCACCTGGTGCGGCGCCACCGCGTTCTGGATGGCCAGCGTGAACAGCGGGATGGAGGGGCCCAGCCCCAGGCCCACGAAGATCATCTTCAGCGTGAGCTCGCCCTGGGTGGAGGCCGGCCGGAGGGTGAAGGCCATCACCCCGAAGGCCATCGCCGCCACCGCCTGCGAGGCGAGGATGAGCACCTTGTAGCGGCCCAGCCGGGACACGAGCTGGCCGGAGAGGATGTTGCCGGTGACGATGCCCAGGGTGAGCGGCATCATCGTGAAGCCCGAGCTGGTAGCCGACAGCCCCACCACGTTCACCATGAAGAGGGGCAGGAAGACGATGGCCCCCAGGAACACCGCGCCGCTGATGAAGGTGGCCGCGTTGCCCACCGCGAACGTCTTGTTGCGGAAGAGCTTCAGGTCGAGCAGCGGCTCCTCCACGGTGCGCTCGACCAGGATGAAGGTGACGAGCCCCACCACCGAGAGCGCGAACATGCCCAGGATCTGCGGCGAGCCCCATGCGTAACCCGTCTCGCCCGGAGCCACGACGCGGCGGCCCAGCGACAGGGCGAGCAGCAGCGGCACGGCGAACACCGACAGCGAGAGCGCGCCCAGGATGTCCACGGAGGCCTTGCGTCCCGGGTGCCGCAGCGGCGGCATGCGGGTGAGGATGAAAGTGAGCGCCACCGCTCCCACGGGCAGGTTGACGAAGAACACCCAATGCCAGCTCAGGTGGTCCGTGAGGAAGCCGCCCACCAGCGGCCCCACCACGCTGGAGAGCCCGAAGACGGCGCCGAAGATGCCCTGGTACTTGCCGCGCTCGGAGGGAGGGAAGATGTCCGCGACGATGGCGAACGCGCTGGTGAAGAGCGACGCCGAGCCGACGCCCTGCAACGCGCGGGCGAGGATGAGCTGGAGCGTCGTCTGCGACAGGCCGCACAGCGCCGAGCCCAGCAGGAAGATGACGATGCCAACGACGAGGATGCGCCGCCGGCCGAACGCGTCCGACAGCTTGCCGTACACCGGCACCAGCACCGTGGAGGCCACCAGGTACGAGGTGGTGATCCACGCGTACAGCGAGGCGGGGATGTGCAGATCCTTCTGGATGGCGGGGCCCGCGGTGGACACGATGGTCTGATCGAGCGCCGCCAGCAGCATGCCCAGCAGCACGCCCAGCAAGGTGAGGAGCTTCTGCGGTCGCGTCAGCTCGAAGGGCTGGTGGCTCTGCGCGATGGCTTCCGGGGAAACGGCCATGTCCGGCGGCTCCAGTTCAAGGGTCTTCCGACAGCTCGAAGGCGATTTCGCTCAGTGCGTCGGGCCGCGCCCCGCCGGAACAGCTTCGACATCGAGCCGCGCATCCAGACGAGCACGGCGTCTCCATCTCGCAATTATCTCTAAGCAGAAGCATCTCCCCGGACAACGCAGGGCAGGCGAGCGGCCTGGGGGTGGGACGCCGGGCAGGCCAATCCGCGGCCATTTCCCCTCTCCCTCCGGGAGAGGGACGGGGTGAGGGTTTCTCGGGTCCCGGGTTGGATCGCGGGGTGCCCTTCGTCACACGGGTTGAAGAACGGGTCCGGGCACCCTCACCCTGACCCTCTCCCGGGGGGAGAGGGGACATTAGGAGAGGGGGCATGAGGACCTCAGTACATCCGCTCCGGCTTGGGCGGAGGCTCGACACGCACCGGTTCAGCGGGCAGCGGCGTCTCGGAGCCATCGGCCAGCAGCGCGGTGACGCCCAGGAAGACTGGCTCCTTCTTCCAGTCGAAGGAGTCCGAGAAGCACGCGATGTCCCCGAGCTGCACGAGCCCCCGGCCGGTCTTGACCCCATCACGGCTGTCGGCCCTGCCGGGGATGAGGAGACTCCGCGTGCGGCCCGCGAGGTAGTCCTCCCGGCTGGAGGCGAAGGTCACCCGGTAGAGCGGCGCCACGAGGGAGACAAACAGGTCCCGCGTGTGCTCGTACGGGCACCCATCGACATAGCTGAAGTCCTGCTCGAGGATCCGCACCGGGACGTCCGGCGCCTCGGGCTTCCATCGCTCCGACACCACGATGCCGGTGGTCCGCCCCGGCTCCTCGGGCGAGGAGAGGACCACCACGCCCGGAAGCATCGGACGGAACTCGAGCCGGTAGACGTCGAAGTTCAGCGACTCGGACATCGTCCGCCAAGTGATGGGTATGAGACGCCCCTGGGAGTCCTTCGCCTCATAGACCGGACGGCGGCGGCCCTTGATGACGAAGAGATAGACACGCGCTCGCATGGGATGCACGTCGCTCGTGAGGAGCGCACCGGCGCTGGGAAAGCCGCAGCTGCCCTGGGCCTCCGTGGGGAGCATCAGCAGTGCCAGGGCCACGAGCGGTAGCGCGATCAGCCGGACCATCAGGGAGCGCATGTCGAGCCAGAGTCTACCTTCCTTCGACTCAAGGAGAGTGCTCGGCTAGCGTCCCGGCCAGGAGGCACCGTGAGCTCGCTGATCGATCCCCTCATGCGCATGGCCTACCGGGGCGCCTACACCCTGGCGCTCGGGTACTGGTTCGTGCGCCGCCCCGAGACGCAGGGCACCCTCGTCGGCGTGTGGCAGGGCCGCAAGGTGCTGCTGCTGCAGAACTCCTACAAGCGGGTCTTCAGCCTGCCCGGCGGAGGTCAGAACCGGGGCGAGTCCCCGCGGGAGACCGGCGCCCGCGAACTGCGCGAGGAGGTGGGGTTGAGCGTCGCCCCGAGCGAGCTGCGCGAGGTCTTCGAGGCCCGCGGCACCGCCGAGTACAAGCGCGACCGGTGCTCCTTCGTCGAGCTCGACGTCCAGACGCCGCCCACCCTCGCCCTCGACAACCGCGAGGTGGTGTGGGCCGCGTTCATCGACGTGGACACGGCGCTCCAGCTCCCCCTCGCGGAGATGGTGCGCGCCTACCTCGAGGACGCCGCACGCCGGCGCGCATAGCAGCCCGCGCCCGGAGCGCTCAGCCGCGCATCTCGGCGAGCCCGGCCTCACGCGTCATGTGCCCCACGTAGCCCAGCTCCGACCGCGCCTTGGCGTCGTTCACCGTCACCTCCTCGCCGATGAGCCGCAGCACCGAGCGGTGCAGGGGCGGCTCGCCTCCGAGCGGCAACACGCGCCAGGCCGTCTCCGCCACCGTGGCGAGCACCCGCGCCACCCCGCGCGGCAACTCGCCCTCCGGAGCCTTCACTCCGGCGGTGTCCAGCATCCGGGAGATGAAGGCGCGGAACTCCACCGGCGGGCCGTCGGTGAGGAAGTACGCCTCGCCACCGCGCCCCTTCTTCATGGCGAGCAGGATGCCCTCCACCACGTTCGCCACATGGCACGTGGACGTCTGGTAGCGCCCGCCATCAATCCAGCGGAACTGGCCCTTGCGCACCTTCTCGATGATCTCCGGCAGGACGGCGAGGTCCCCCTTGCCCCAGATGAAGCGCGGGCGCACCACCACCGTGCGCAGCCCGTCCTGGCCATTGGCGGCCCGCACGCGCTCCTCGGCGAGTCCCTTCGTCAGCGGGTAGACGCCGAGCGGCTTCTCCGGGCGCGTCCAGCTCTCGTCCGCCTGCACGATGGGACGGCCGCCCACGAACATGGCCTCGGAGCCCACGTGCACCAGCACCTTCACCTTCGCCGCGCGCGCCGCGTCGAGCACGCGCTGTGTGCCCTCCACGTTCACCCGGAAGAACTCCTCCGGCGCGCCCCACGTCTTCACCATCGCCGCGCAGTGCACGGCGGCGTCACAGCCCTCCATGCCCCGGCGCAGCGCCTCGGCGTCGTCCAGGTCTCCGCGCACCGGCTCGGCCCCCGCCGCCCCCACCGTCCCCGCAGCCTTGTCCGAGCGCGCCAACGCCCGCACCTCGTCGCCCCTCGCCTTCAGCGCCGCGATGAGCCGCTGGCCCACGAAACCGGAACCCCCCGTGACGAATACGCGCATCCACTGCCCCCTGTTGATGAATGACCGTGGGTCAGATGAATACCGACCCAGGGTCATTTGTCAACGGAGGCCTCAGAGCGAGAGGCCGTAGAGGGCGCCGAACTTCGACTTGAGGTAGGCGAGGAAGTCCACGTCGGTGAGGCCCTGGCCCGTCACCTTGCGCACCAGCTCCTCGGCGGGCTGGCGGTGGCCCTCGGAGTGGACGTGGGTGCGCAGCCAGTCGCGCAGGGGCTTCAGCTCACCGCGGGCGAAGCCCTCCTCCAGTTGCGGCACGGCGCGCTGCGCGGCGCGGTAGAGGGACGCGGCGTAGAGGTTGCCCAGCGCGTACGTGGGGAAGTAGCCGAACTCGCCCCAGGCCCAGTGGATGTCCTGCAGCACGCCCTGCGTGTCGTCCGGCGGGGTGACGCCCAGGAAGCGCCGCATGCGCTCGTTCCACGCCGCGGGCAGCTCGTCCAAGGGCAGCGCGTCGCGGATGAGCAGCAGCTCCAGCTCGTAGCGCAGGACGATGTGCAGGTTGTACGTCACCTCGTCCGCCTCCACGCGGATGAACGAGGGCGTGACGCGGTTGATGGCCGAGTGGAACGTGTCCAGCTCCACCCCCGCGAGCGCCTGCGGGAAGGCCTCGCGCAGCGCCGGGAAGTAGTGCGTCCAGAAGGGCCGGCCGCGCCCCACCAGGTTCTCCCACATGCGCGACTGCGACTCGTGCAGGCCCATGGAGGGCGCGTTCGCCAGCGGCGTGCGGTGGTGGGCCGCGGAGAAGCCCTGCTCGTACAGGCCGTGCCCGCCCTCGTGCAGCGTGCTGAAGAGGGCCGTGAGCGAGCCCTCCTCCAGGTCCGTGGTGAGCCGCACGTCCGTGGGGTGCTGCCCGCTGGAGAAGGGGTGGATGCTCTTGTCCTGCCGCCCCGCCTCCAGGTCGAAGCCCATGTCCCCCAGCAGCCGCAGCGTGAAGCGCCACTGCGTCTCGGTGTCGAAGCGCCGGCCCTCGAAGAAGTCCCCCACCTTGCGCGGCGCCGCCTGGAGCGCCGCCACCAGCGGAATGAGGTTGTCCCTCAGCGCGCCCAGCACCGGGGTGAGGCGCTTCACCCGCATGCCGGGCTCGTAGCCCTCGAGCAGCCCGTCATAGCGCTCCCCGTCATGGCCGTAGGCATCCGCCTGCTCGCGGCGGAGGATGAGCAGCCGCTCCAGCGCGGGCTTGAAGACGGCGAAGCGGTTCTGCTTGCGGGCCTCGCGCCACGCCACCAGGCCCCGGCTCTGCGCCTCGGCGAGCGCCTGCACCAGCGCCTTGGGCACCTTCACCGCCCGGTTGCGCTCCTCGGTGAGCACCCGCGCCATGGCCCGCTGGTCGTCCGTGAGGCCCTTGTTGCCCGCCGCCCAATCGAGCAGCTCGCCCAGCCGGGGGTCGACCAGGCGCTCGTGGTGGATGCCCTGCAGGGTGGAGAGCTGGAAGGCCCGCGACTCGGCCGCCTTGGGGGGCAGGTAGGTCTCCTGGTCCCACGTCGCCAGGCCGATGAGTCCACCGAGGTCCCGAAGCTCCTGCATCCGGGCGAGCAGCGCGTCGAAGGTCTTTTCCATGGCGGATTCTTTAGTCCGAATCGCCCCGGACTTCCGCAACGCGCGGCATTCGGTTAATTGCCCCACCATGGCCACCCAGCTTCAGTTCTTCATGTCCCCCGACGACGAGGTCGCCTTCTTCCGCTTCCTCGAGCGCTTCGAGCTGGAGGTGTACCCCCGGCGCGTCCCCCCCGACTGGGAGACCTTCCGGGCCAGCCAGGCGAATTTCCCCCGGCTGCCCGAGGAGGACATCTACCTGGTGGCCGTCGCCATCGGGCCGGCCATCGTGGACAAGATGAAGCGCGGCCCGGACAAGGGCTTCTGGCGCATCGACGAGGTGCGCTCGCCCGTCATCTTCATGGAGCGCTGCCGGATGAACGAGGAGGGCGAGCTGCTCAGCGGCCAGCTCTGGGCCGAGCTGGAGGTGACGCCCCAGACGGGCCGCGTGGACGCCACCTCGGACAAGTTCCGGCGCCTGTTCCGCGAGATCGAGGAGTACCTGAAGAAGACCTTCCGCAAGGGGGACCCCAAGGCCTTCCTCGTCGGCCCCAAGGCCGCGCGCCTCTACAAGGAGACCCGCCTGGTGCTGCGCGACTCGGCCCACCGCGGCGGCACGGTGGTGCCCTACAAGTGAATTAGAATCCGTCTCCCCCACCGGCACCTGGGTGCCGGTTGGCGCTACCCGGAGACGCGACCTTGCGACGATTCCTTTCCCTCCTCCTTCCCCTCTCGCTCGGCCTCGTCCTCACGGCCACCTCCTGCGACCCGGACGCGCCCGGTGACGGCTCCGGCAATGACGCGGGCACCGAAGTCCCCGACGCGGGCGGTGATGCGGGGAGTGACGCCGATGCGGGCTCCGACGCGGGGACCCCGGACGGCGGGGACGACGCGGGCACCGAGGAGCCCGGAGACCCCTGCACCGCCTCCGATCCCCAGCCTTCCAGCTGCACCTATGGCTCGTACTGCGGCTCCAGCTCGACCTGCCAGACCGTGCGCGCCCCGACCTGCGGGAACTTCAGCAAGTTCCCCGTCTCGTGGGACCCGGCTACCTCCACCGGCCCGGTCACCTACGCCGCCGAGCTGCTCTCCTTGGCGGCCGATACCGCGAACTGCCCCTCCACGCTCCCCACGCGCTTCCGGATCCGCATCCGGGCCTATTCGCCCTCCGGCGCGCTCCCCACCACCGTTTCCGAGCTCTCGACGGTGTTCAGCTACGTCAATCCGAATGGCTCGTACCTCTCGGACTCCGGCCAGTTCAGCGACATCGTGACCAGCGGCGATCTGAAGAACACCGAGTTCGTGGTGAGCAACTGTGTCGCCGATCAGCCCACCGTCAACCTCGGCTTCTACTTCGAGGGCGGTAACGGGCTCTGCCAGCCCGTCAGCAAGTAGCTCCCACGGGTTCAACCCGGGTGACGGGCACCCTCACCCCGTCCCTCTCCCGAAGGGAGAGGGGTGGTTAGCGCATCAGCTACCCGTGTTCGCCAGGTTGCGCAGCATCGGCGCCGCCGAGAGGAACTTCAGCTCCGGGTGCTTCTCCTCGGCGTGCTGCAACGCCCAGTCGTCCCGGAAGAGCACCAGCGGCAGCCCGTCCCGGTCCTGCACCGTCTGCCGGTTGCCTTCCCAGTCGAACTTCTTCGGATCGAAGTCCGGCCCCACCACCCACCGCGCGTGGCTGAAGGGCAGCCGGTCCAGCATGATCCGCGCCCCGTACTCGTGCTCCACCCGGTACTGCAGCACCTCGAACTGCAGCGCTCCCACCACGCCCACGATGGGATCCTTCATCCCCATCCCGAGCTGCTGGAAGATCTGCACCGTGCCCTCCTCGGACAGCTGCTCCAGCCCCTTCTCCATCTGCTTGCGCCGCAACGGGTCCTTCGAGCGGACGATCGCGAAGTACTCCGGGCTGAACCGCGGCACGCTGTCGAACAGCAGATCCTCGCCCTCGCACAGCGTGTCGCCGATGCGGAACATGCCCGGATCGAACAGGCCAATCACATCCCCAGGCCACGCGTCCTCGATGGCCGTGCGCTCGGCCGCCAGGAACTGGCTCGGCTTGGCCAGGCGCACTTCCTTGCCCAGCCGCGAGTGGAACGCGCTCATCCCCTTCGTGTACCGGCCCGACACCACCCGCATGAACGCGATGCGGTCCCGGTGCGAGGGGTCCATGTTCGCTTGAATCTTGAACACGAAGCCCGCGAACTTCGGGTGCGTGGGCTCGCGCGGCCCGTCCTTCGTCAGCCGCGACGTGGGCGCCGGCGCCAGCTCCAGGAAGTGATCCAGGAACGGCCGCACGCCGAAGTTCGTCATCGCGCTGCCGAAGAACATCGGCGTCAGCTGGCCCTGCTCCACCTTCTCGCGGGTGAACTCATCGCCGCCGATGTCCAGCAGCTCGATCTCCTCCTTGAGCGTGGCCAGCTCGCGCTCGCTGAGCACCGCGTGGATGTCCGGCGAGTCGATGGACACCGAGCGCTCGGCCACCTCGGACTCGCCGTGACGGCCCTCCGCCGCGAAGACGTGCACCACCTTGGACTGCCGGTCATACACGCCGCGGAACTCCGGCCCCATGCCAATGGGCCAGTTCATCGGGTAGGCGCGGATGCCGAGCACCTGCTCCAGCTCGTCCATCAGCTCCAGCGGCGCACGGCCCCAGCGGTCGAGCTTGTTGACGAAGGTGAAGATGGGGATGCCCCGCATGCGGCACACCTTGAAGAGCTTCTTCGTCTGCGGCTCGACGCCCTTGGCCGCGTCGATGAGCATCACCGCCGAGTCCGCCGCCGCCAGCGTGCGGTAGGTGTCCTCGGAGAAGTCCTGGTGGCCCGGGGTGTCCAGCAGGTTCACCGCGTGGCCCCGGTAGGGGAACTGGAGCACCGAGGACGTCACGGAGATGCCGCGCTCCTTCTCCAGCTCCATCCAGTCGCTCGTCGCGTGGCGGCTCGCACGGCGGGCCTTCACGCTGCCAGCCAGGTGGATGGCGCCGCCGTAGAGCAGCAGCTTCTCGGTCAGCGTCGTCTTACCGGCGTCGGGGTGGGAGATGATCGCGAAGGTGCGCCGACGGGCGACTTCCTGGTCTAGCTCGGATGCCATATCGGGATGGGAACTATCACGGGGCGTGTGTTTTTTCGCGAGGTTCCACATGAGGGACCCGTTCCGCCGGAAAGCTTCCGGGCCAACAGGCCCCCGCTTGGACCCCGGGTATGTCCCCTCCCTCGCTCGGAGAGCGCTAGGGTGGGGGGTTCCTCCACCCCTTCACCCCAGGAGCCCCATGCAGCGCACCACCTACTCGACTGGCACCGCCTGGGAACCGCGCGTGGGCTACTCGCGCGCCGTCCGCGTGGGCCCCTTCGTCGCCGTTTCCGGCACCACCGCCACCGGGCCGTCCGGTCAGGTGGTGGGCGAGCGAGACATCTACGCCCAGACCGTCCAGGCGCTCACCAACATCCAGACGGCGCTCGAGGCCCTGGGTGCCCGGCTGGAGCACGTGGTCCGCACCCGCCTGTACGTGACGGACATCTCCCTCTGGGGCGACGTGGGCCGGGCCCATGGCGAGTTCTTCGGCACCATCCGCCCCGCCACCAGCATGGTGGAGGTGAGCCGCCTCATCGACCCCGTCATGCTCGTGGAGATCGAGGCCGAGGCCATCATTCCCGAGTGAGCGGGGAGCCGGGCCCTGGCGCTCCCCCCTCCAGGAAGACCCCGCTACTTCGCGTTCGAGACCGGGCGGAGCGAGAGCACGCCCCGGGAGAACAGACCCTGCAGCACGTCCAGCGCGCCGCCGGTCACCTCCCGGGCCACGTCTCCCGCGTTGCGCCCCAGCACTTCCCGGTACAGGCCGAGCTCCTGCGGCTCCAACGTGACGTGCTGGAAGTCGGAGACGACCTGCCCCGTCTGCTCGTCCATCAACCGCACCATCGGGCTGCGCTGGATCTCCAGCTGCTCGAAAGGCACCGCCGCGGGCGTCTCGCCCTGCACGCGCTCGATGATGGCCCGGATGGTGCGGGAGCTGGCCTCGCGGTTGTAGGTGCGGGCGATGTACTCGCGGCCGCGCCGGCACTCCTCCGCCTTCGCAGCGGGCGCCTGCACGTCCTCGTAGATGCGCCGGGCCACGTCCCCGAAGGCCGACAGGTCTCCGAACGCCATGTCCACCGTCTCGATGACCTCGATGCCGTGCCCGGGCGGCAGGTTGTGCCGGTTGTTGCCGATGCCGTTGGTGTAGACCGGGCACCCCGCGTACACGGACTCGAGCACGTAGAAGCCGTAGGGCTCCGGGTAGATGTTGTAGGAGAGGCCGAACTTCGCCTGCCTCATCAGCTTGAAGAGCGCCGGCTGGCTGAGGAACCGCACCGGGATGAGCAGATCCCTGATGGTGAAGCCCAGCATGTCCAGCATGCTCTTGGGACCCGCCACGTCCAGCGGGAAACCATTGGCCAACGAGTAGTCGATGAGGGCGAAGTCCTCCTGATCCACCACCAGGCGGAAGGGCTTGGTGCCGTTCTCCCGCGCCAGCATGTTGAGCTGCAGGAGGATGTTGAAGGTCGCGAACCAGTCCGGCTTCCGCGGCTGGATGGCGTGGCCGATGATGTGGCCGTCGTCGATGGCCCGCCGCAGCTCCTCCGGCAGGTCTCCGCCCTGCATGCGCTCGTCACCCACGGGCCGATCCACGACGGGCAGTGCCGGAACGAAGTAGGCCACCCGGTTGAAGGCCGAGGGATCCAGACACTGCCGGCGGCGCCAGTCCGGGACCGTCAGCAGGCTGGTGAGGATGTCCTTCATGTACGGCGAGTAGGCGCAGTACATGTCGATCTTCGGGTTGGCCAGCCAGGTGCCCTGTGAACCAATGAGCCCGTTGTAGATGACCATCGACTTGCGGGCGATCTCCGGACCCGGAGGGCGGATCGCCACTCCGAGGTCACAGTAGACGGCCAGGTCAGCGGGAGGCTCGCCCAGCACGCGGCGCAGACGGTCCGCATTGGCCATGGGCATGAGCATGTCATGACGCCCATGGTATTGGCGGTAGTGGGCATTGATCTCGTAGCCGAGCCCCGTCAACTGCTCCTGCCACATGGCGTTGATCATCCCCGAAGCCGTGCCGAAGGGCTCCTTCTCCAAGAACATGCTGACCCGCTGCTTCGTCATCGAGGATTCCTCTTCGTCGTAGATGGACTTCGTGGGGATGGGGTGACTGGCCGTCCGGATGGATACCATCAGACGGCTCGCTTCCCGGAGGCGGGCTCCGGAGCGGGGTGGGAAGCGGCCAGCTCGCGCACGGGCCGCTCGGGTTCCGAGACGGCGTGCGTCAGCAGGGCCTCGAAGCTGGCGCGCATGGCGTGGATCGTCTCCGGTGCGAAGAGCTCGGTCCGGTACTCGAAGCTGCCGCCCAGCCCCTCGGGGCCCTCGGACATGCTCAGCTTCACGTCGTACAGGCTCACTCCGCGCGTCATCATCACCGGCTGCACCTCCAGGCCCGGCACGCCCGAGGGCCGGCCCTCGCGGTTGGAGAAGGTGAAGCCCATCCGGCACACGCCGGGCAGCAGCTTCATCAGCTCCACGTGCGGGAGCCCCTGATGCTCGAAGGCCTCCAGGCAGGCGGTCCGCACCTGCCCGAGCACCTCGCGGAAGGAGCGGGTCCCGGAGAAGTCGCCGCGGATGACGAAGTAGCCGGCGAACATGCCGATCAAGCCGTCGAGCTCCGGGCGCGGGCGCTGGGCATGGGCGAAGCCCACGTAGACGTCCTCCCGCCCGGAGTAGCGCGCGAGCAGCACCTGATAGGCCGTGAGCGCCAGCATGAACAGGGAGACCCCCTCCCGGCGGCACAAGGCGCGAAGCTCCCCGGCGAGCGCGGGCGGCAGGAGGAAATCCACGCTGGAGCTGCGGAACTGCTCCTGCGCGGGGATGGAGAAGTCGAGCGGGAGCCGCATCTCCGCCGGCAACGCCTCCAGCCTCCGCGCCCAGTAGGAGCGCACCCGCTCCAGCGTCTCGCCCTGCATCCACTCGCGCTGCCAGCGGGTGAAGTCGCGGTACTGGAGGATCGGCGCTGGAAGCGGTGAAGGCGCGCCCTCCCGGTAGGCCAGGTAGAGCGCCGCCAGTTCCCCCACGAGCACCGAGAGGGACACGAAGTCCGTGAGGGCGTGGTGCATGTTCACCAACAACACGTGCACCGTCTCCGAGAGACGGAAGAGGTGGCAGCGCACCAGCGGGCCGTGGGCCAGCTCGAACGGACGCAGGGCCTCCTGATCCACCCGCCGCCGTGCCTCGGCCTCGCGCTCCGGCTCCGGCAACGCGTCGAGCGCGACCACCGGGAGCTCCACCTCATAGGGCGGACAGATACGCTGGACCGGCACGCCGTCACGCAGGGGGAACACCGTCCGCAGACTCTCGTGGCGGCGGATGAGCTCCGTCAGGCTCCGGCGCATCGCCTCCACGTCGAGCCCACCCGTCATGCGCAGCGCCAGGGGCGTGTTGTTCAACACGCTGTCAGCCCCCCCCTGCTCGGGAGACCAGTACGCCTCCTGACCAAAGGAGAGCGGCAGGTATTCGGCCGGTGGAGTGGGGAGAACGGGAGGCAACGCCGCCCCTCGCGCATCCCGCAGGAGGGCGAGCTTTTCCGCCACGCCCGCCACCGTGGGACGCTCGAAGATGTCCGTCAGGGAGATCTCCCGCCCGAAGGCCGCCCCGAGCCGCGAGATGAGCTGGGTGGCGAGCAGGGAGTGGCCACCCAGGTCGAAGAAGCTGTCGTGGATGCCCACGCGCTCCACCCCGAGCATGTCCGCCCAGATGGAGACCAGCAGCTCCTCCACCGGGTTGCGCGGCGGGGCGTACACCGTCTCCAGTTCCGGCCGCTCTGCTCCCGGCTCCGGCAGCGCCTTGCGATCCACCTTCCCGCTGGACGTCAGCGGCAGCGCCTCCAGCTCCACCAGCACCGCGGGCACCATGTACTCGGGCAGCTTCGCCTTGAGGCCCTCGCGCACCTTCCCCGCACCGGCCTCCGCTCCCTCCTCCCGCACGTAGTAGCCCACCAGCCGCTTCTCCCCTGCCTCCTCCCTCACCACCACCACCGCCTCCGCCACCCCGTACTGCTGCCTCAGCGCCGCCTCCACCTCTCCCAGCTCGATCCGGAAGCCGCGCACCTTCACCTGCTCATCCGCACGCCCCACGTACTCCAGCTTCCCGCCCTCCACCCACCGCACCACGTCCCCCGTCCGGTACAGCCTCGCCCCCGCCTCTCCGCTGAAGGCGTCCGGCACGAAGCGCTCCGCCGTCAGGTCCGCCCGCCCCAGGTAGCCTCGCGCCAGCCCCTCTCCTCCCACGTACAGCTCTCCGGCCACGCCCACCGGCACCGGCCTCCGCGCCGCGTCCAGCACGTACACCCTCACGTTGCGCCACGGCCGGCCGATCACCCCCGGCCTCTCCTCCTCCACCTCGTTGATCGTCGCGCACACCGTCACTTCCGTCGGCCCGTACGCGTTGAGCAGCCTCCTGCCCTTCTTCCACTTCCCCACCACCTCGCGCGTGCACGCCTCGCCCGCCGAAATCAGCGTCCCCACGCCCTCCAGCCCCTCCACCTCCTGCTGGGCCAGCACCGTGGGCGTCAGCGTCACCATGCTGATGCGCTGCTCCACCAGCGTCCGCCTCAGCGCGGCCCCGGGCATGATCTCCTCCCGCTTCGCCAGGCACAGGCACGCCCCTCCCGTCAGCGTCGAGAACACCTCGCACACCGACGCGTCGAAGCTCATGGAGGCGAACTGCAGCACCCGGCTGTCCTCCTTCACCCCGTGCTCCTCCACCGCCGCCAGTGCCGTATTCACCAGCCCCCGGTGCTTCACCATCACTCCCTTGGGCTTGCCCGTGCTCCCCGAGGTGAAGATGACGTACGCTAGGTTCTCCGCGCACACTCCGGACTCCACCCTCCCCTCCGGCTGCTTCTCCACCTCCCCCCAGTCCTCGTCCAGGCACACCACCTGCTGGCCCGCCGACGGCAGTTCGTCCGCCAGCTTCGCCTGCGTCAGCAGCACCGGCAGCGCCGCTTCCTGCATCATCATCCCCAGCCGCTCCACCGGGTAGCTCGGGTCCAGCGGCACGTACGCTCCACCGGCCTTGAGGATGCCCAGCATCCCCACCACCATCTCCACCGAGCGCTCCACGCACAGCCCCACCCGCACCTCCGGCCCCACGCCCAACCCCTGCAGGTGCCTGGCCAGCTTGTTGGCCCTCCTGTCCAACTCCCCGTAGCTGAGCGTCTCCCCCTCGAACGACACCGCGGGCGCATCGGGCGCCTTGTCCACCCGCGCCTCGAACAGCTCGTGCGCGCACCGCTCCCGCTCCCCCTCCACTCCCGTCCGGTTCCACTCCTCCAGCACCCTCCTCTTCTCCTCCTCCCCCAGCACCTCCAGCTCCCACACCTTGCTGTCCGGTGCCTCCACCGCCCGCATGAGCACCCTCTCGAAGTGCTCCGCCATCCTCTCGATGGTCCTCGCCTCGAACAGGTCCGTGCTGTACTCCCACACGCTCTGCAGCCCGTCCGGCGTCTCTTCCAACGAGACGATCAGATCCAGCTTCGCCGTCCCCGTCTCGAATCCGACGCCGCTCATGGACAGCCCCGGCATGTCGAGCCTCGACATGGGCGCGTTCTGGAGGAGCAGCTTCACCTGGAAGACAGGCGCGTGCCCGAGGCTCCGCTCCGGGTTGAGATCCTTGACCAGCGCCTCGAACGGCAACTCCTGGTGCGCGTAGGCCCCCAGCGTCGTCTCGCGGACGCGCGCCAGCAACTCCCTGTACGTCGGGTTCCCCGAGAGGTCCCCCCGCAGCACGAGCTGGTTGATGAAGAAGCCGATCAGCCCCTCCGTCTCCAGGCGGTTGCGGCCCGCGATGTCCGTGCCGATGACGAGGTCTTCCTGCCTCGTGTAGCGGCCGAGCAGCACCTGGAAGGCCGCCAGCAGCGTCATGAAGGACGTGACGCCCTCACTCCGGCTCAGCCGCTCGAGGGGCTTCGTCAGCTCCGCCGGGAAACGCCGGACATGGTGTGCCCCGCGGTGGCTCTGCACCGCCGGACGCGGCTTGTCGGTGGGGAGCGCGAGGAGCGAAGGCGCCCCCTGGAGCCGCTGACGCCAATACGCGAGCTGCTCCTCCAGCGCCTCGCCCTTCAACCAGCCCCGCTGCCAGGCGGAGTAATCCGCGTACTGGATGCCGAGCTCCGGGAGCGGAGAGGGCTTCCCGGCCGAGAAGGCCTCGTAGAGGGCCGCCACCTCGCGCACCAGAATGCCCGTCGACCAGCCGTCGGAGACGATGTGGTGCATCGTCAGCAACAGCACGTGCTCCCGCTCGCCCAGCCGCAACAACCCGAGGCGTACCAGCGGACCCCGCGACAGCTCGAAGGGCTTGCGCGCCTCCTCCAACGTCAGCCGCTGGGCTTCCGCCCGCCGCTCGGCCTCGGGGAGCTCCCGCAGGTCGACGACGCTCAGCGGCAACGCGAACGGCGGGTGGATCCGCTGCACGGGCTCCTGGCCCTCGAGCTGGAACGTCGTCCTCAACACCTCGTGCCGGCGGAGGACTTCCTCGAAGCACCGCTCCATCACCTGGAGATCGAGCTCCCCCTCGAGCCGGACGGCCGTGGGAATGTTGTAGAGGGGATTTCGTGGCTCGAGCTGGTCCAGGAACCACAACCGCTGCTGAGCGAACGAGAGCGGCAGCGCCTGCTCCCGCGACACCGGCACCAGCGCGGGCACCCGTGGATCCCCGGCCTGCGCCCGGAGCACCTCCACCCGCCGTGCCACGCTCTCCACCTTCGGTGACGCGAAGAAGTCCTGAAACGGCAACTCCACGCCCAGGACCTCGATGATCCTGGAGATGATTCGAGTGGCGAGCAGGGAGTGGCCGCCCAGGTCGAAGAAGCTGTCGTGGATGCCCACGCGCTCCACTCCGAGCACGTCCGCCCAGATGGAGGCCAGCAGCTCCTCCACCGGGTTGCGGGGCGGGGCGTACCCCGCATCCAGCTCCGGCCGCTCTGCTCCTGGCTCCGGCAACGCCTTGCGATCCACCTTTCCGCTGGACGTCAGCGGCAGCGCCTCCAGCTCCACCAGCACCGTGGGCACCATGTACTCGGGCAGCTTCGCCTTGAGGCCCTCGCGCACCTTCCCCGCACCGGCCTCCGCTCCCTCCTCGCGCACGTAGTAGCCCACCAGCCGCTTCTCCCCTGCCTCCTCCCTCACCACCACCACCGCCTCCGCCACCCCGTACTGCTGCCTCAGCGCCGCTTCCACCTCGCCCAACTCGATTCGGAAGCCGCGCACCTTCACCTGCTGGTCCACCCGGCCCACGCACTCCAGCGTCCCGCCCTCCAGCCACCGCACCACGTCCCCTGTCCGGTACAGCCTCGCTCCCGCCTCCCCGCTGAAGGCGTCCGGCACGAAGCGCTCCGCCGTCAGGTCCGCCCTCCCGAGGTAGCCCCGCGCCAGCGCCTCGCCGCCCACGTACAGCTCTCCGGCCACTCCCACCGGCACCGGCCTCTGCGCCGCGTCCAGCACGTACACCCTCACGTTGCGCCACGGCCGGCCGATCACCCCCGGCCTCCCCTCCTCCACCTCCTTGTTGATCGTCGCGGCCACCGTCACTTCCGTCGGCCCGTACTCGTTGAGCAGCTTCCTGCCCTTCTGCCACTTCGCCACCACTTCGCGCGTGCACGCCTCGCCCGCCGAAATCACCGTCTCCACGCCCTCCAGCCCCTCCACCTCCTGCTGGGCCAGCACCGTGGGCGTCAGCGACACCATGCTGATGCGCTGCTCCACCAGCGTCCGCCTCAGCGGCGCCCCCGGCATGACCTGCTCCCTCTTCGCCAGGCACAGGCACGCGCCCTTCACCAGCGTCGGGAACACCTCGCACACCGACGTGTCGAAGCTGATGGAGGCGAACTGCAGCACCCGGCTGTCCTCCTTCACCCCGCGCTCCTCCATCGCCGCCAGGGTTGTATTCACCAGCCCCCGGTGCCTCACCATCACTCCCTTGGGCTTGCCCGTGCTCCCCGAGGTGAAGATGACGTACGCCAGGTTCTCCGCGCACACTCCGGACTCCACCCTCCCCTCCGGCTGCTTCTCCACCTCCCCCCAGTCCTCGTCCAGGCACACCACCTGCTCGCCTCTCGACGGCAGCTCGTCCGCCAGCTTCGCCTGTGTCAGCAGCACCGGCAGCGCCGCTTCCTGCATCATCATCCCCAGCCGCTCCACCGGATAGCTCGGGTCCAGCGGCACGTACGCTCCACCGGCCTTGAGGATGCCCAGCATCCCCACCACCATCTCCAACGAGCGCTCCACGCACAGGCCCACCCGCACTTCCGGCCCCACACCCAACCCCTGCAGGTGCCTCGCCAGCTTGTTGGCCCTCCTGTCCAACTCCCCGTAGCTGAGCGTCTCGCCCTCGAACGACACTGCGGGCGCATCGGGCGCCTTGTCCACCCGCGCCTCGAACAGCTCGTGCGCGCACCGCTCCCGCTCCCCCTCCACCCCCGTCCGGTTCCACTCCTCCAACACCCTCCTCTTCTCCTCCTCCCCCATCACCTCCAGCGCCCACACCTTGCTGTCCGGCGCCTCCACCGCCTGCTTGAGCACCCTCTCGAAGTGCTCCGCCATCCGCTGGATCGTCCCCGCGTCGAACAGGTCCGCGCTGTACTCCCACACGCTCTGCAGCCCGTCCGGGTCCTCCGTGAAGTGGAGGCTCAGGTCGAGCTTCGCCATCCCCACCATGGCCTTGCGCGGCCTGAGGGTCAGGCCCGGCACGTTGATGGAGGCCAGCGGCGCGTTCTGGAGGTTGAAGGACACCCGGTAGAACGGCGTGTGGCCTGGATCCCTGTTCGGCTGCAGCTCCGCCGCGAGGTGCTCCAGCGGCACCTCCTGGTGTGCATAGGCGCCCAGGCACGTCTCCTTCACCCGGCGCAACACCTCCAGGAAGGTCGGGTCCCCCGACAGCTCCGTCCGCATCACCAGCATGTTGATGAAGAAGCCGATGAGCCCCTCCAGCTCGCGCCGGTTGCGGCCCGCGATGGGTGTTCCCACCGCCACGTCCGCCTGCCCCGCACGCCGCGCCAGCACCACCTTCAGGGCCGCCAGCAGCACCATGAAGAGCGAGCCGCCCTGCCGCTGCGCCAGCGCCTGGAGCGACTCCACCCTCGACCTGGGAATCACGAAGGAGTGTGTCGCCGCTCGGAAGGAGGGCACGGCCGGACGCGGCCGATCCACCGGCAGCTCCAGCATCGTCAGCCCCTCGAGCTGCTTCCTCCAATAGCCGACCTGCTCCTCCAGCACCTGGCCCCGCAGCCACTCCCGCTGCCACCGGGCGTAGTCGCCATACTGCATCTTCAGCGGCGGCAGCTGCGCGGCCCGTCCTCCCACCCGGGCGGCGTACAGCTCGGTCAGGTCGCGCATCAGCACGCCCATGGACCAGACGTCGAACACGATGTGGTGCAGCGTCAGCACCACCAGGTGCTCGCGCTCGCCCAGCCGCAGCAGCCTCACCCGCATCAGCGGGCCCCGCGACAGATCGAAGGGACGCAGGAGCTCCTCACGCGCCAGCCGCTCGGCCTCCGCGGCCCGCTCCGTCTCCGGAATGCTCCGGAGATCCACCACTGGGACATCCACCTTCGACGAGGGGGACACCACCTGGACCGGCTCCCCCTTCTCCTCGGCGAACGCGGTGCGCAGCACCTCGTGGCGCTCGACGAGGGCCTCGATGCTCCGGGTGAAGGCGTCCACATCCAGCCCGCCCTCGACCTGGAAGAGCACCGGCAGGTTGGACACGGCCAGCCCCGGCTGCATCCGATCGATGAACCAGAGCCGGTGCTGGGCGAAGGACAGCGGCATGGGCTGGGAGGGATCTCTCGGCGCGGCCTGCTCCTGGGTCTGCTGCTCCGCCCGTGCCTCCGCCTCCAAGCGGCGCAACAGCTTCTCGCGCTTCTCGGGAGGTAGATTCGCAATCCGCTTCAACAGGTCACTCATTGCTCGTCCTCTAGCTCCGCCAAAAGGGCCGCCAGCTTGTCCTCGTCGGTGGCGGTCGCCGCCCGCCCCTGGACCACGGCCAATGCTACCCCCGCCACGGTGGGGGTCTCGAATACCGAGCGCAGCGGCACATCCACCTGGAACGACTCGCGCACCCGCGAGACCATCTGCGTTCCCAGCAGCGAGTGTCCGCCCAGCTCGAAGAAGTTGTCGTGAATGCCCACCTGCTCGATGCCGAGCAGTTCCTGCCACAGCGCGGCGATCTGACTCTCGGACTCGTTGCGCGGTGCCACGTACGGGTTGGGGAGCCGCGGCCGGGCATGCGCCGGACGGCTGCCCGTGGACGCCTGGGCCTCGGTGGAGGAGGCGGGTGCGCGCTGCACCCAGAGCGCCAACCGGGCGGCGAGGTCACCCGTGGAGACGAGCCACCGGCCTCCCTCTCCCGTGGCCAGCACCCGCTGGAAGCACTGGAGTCCCTCCTCGGAGGAGAGCGCCAGCCGCTCCTTGTCCTCGGCCCACCCGTCCCAGCCCACGCTCAGCCACCGCGTGGTGCCGGCACGCGCCCGCTGGAGCGCGAAGGCGTCCATGAAGGCATTGGCCGACGCATAGGCGGCGAAGCCCAGTCCGCCCAGCACGGCGGCCAGCGAGGACTGCAGCACCACGAAGTCGAGCTCCCGTCCTTCCAGTGCCTGGGCCAGCGCCCGCAGTCCGTGCACCTTCGCCGCGAACTGCGCGTCACACCGCGCCACGTCCGCCTCGAGCACCGGAAGGTGGGTGTCCACGCCAATGCTGCCCGCCGAGTGCACCACGCCGTGCAGGGCGCCGAAGTGGGCCCGGGTCCGCTCCAGCACGGACCGCAGCTGCTCCGGCTGGGACACGTCCGCGCGGAGCACCAGCACCCGCGCCCCCGCACGCTCGAGCGCCAGCAACCGGCGCACCTTGCGTGACGTCTCGTCCTCCTCGCCCTGCGCGGTGAGCCACGCCTCCCACTCCCCACGGGCCGGGAAGTGCGAGCGCCCCACCAGCACCAGGCTCGCCCGGGCCACCGTGCCCAGGTGCTCGGCGATGGCGAGGCCGATGCGCCCCAGTCCTCCGGTGATGAGGTAGACGCCGCCTTCGCGCAGGGCCACCCCTCCCGGAGCGGGCGCGGGCAGCGGCGACGGCACGAAGGTCTCCACCCAGCGCTTGCCGCCGCGCCACGCCACGGCCGGCTCACGCGCGGGCGCCGCCAGCTCCGCCAGCAGGTGCTCCACCAGCCTCGCTCCGCCGGGCCCGCCCGCCTCGGGCAGCGCCACGTCGATGGAGCGGCAGCGCCACCCCGGCCCCAGCTCCTGCGGGAGCACCTTGCAGGGCCCAAGCATCAGGGCCTTCTCCGGCTCCAGCGCTTCCGACCCCGTCACGTCCTGCAGGCCCGTGGTGATGAGCGACAGCTCGACCTGGGCGGAGGCCGCCTGCGAATGGAAGGCGCGCGCCAGGTACAGCGGCGCGTAGAAGCCGAGCGCCAGCCGCTCCTCCAGCGGTACCTGTCCACCCGCGGCCGGCTCCGGCGTGACGCCCCACAGGGAGGCGATGCGCTCCGGCAGCGGTCCGTCCTCGCGCAGCGCGCTGAGCAACCGCGCGTAGTGCTCCTCGCATCGCGGGTCGATGGCGTAGCGACGGGGACCGGAGCGTGAGAAGGACCCGGCCGCGACGACGCCCACCACCTCGGCCCCGGCGGCCTCCAGCCGCGCCACCAGCCGCTCGCCGAGTCCCACCGCATCGAGGAACACGAGCCACCGGCTCCCGGCGAGGGCCGGCGCGGACCCGGCCGCGAGGCGCTCCTGCTTCCAGGCCGGGGTGTAGAACCAGTCCGCCAGCTCCGGCTTGCGCGTCACCGGCCCCTTCGGCTGCGCGGACGCCAGCTCGGTGCCACGTCCCGGCTCCACCCAGAAGCGCTCGCGCTGGAAGGGATACGTGGGCAGCGGCACCCGGCGGCGCTTCTCCGAGTTGTAGAGCTTCGCGCCCTCCAGCCGCACGCCCTCCAACCACAGCCGCCCCGCCGTCTCCAGCAGGAAGGCCAGGTCCGGCCGCGACTCGCGCGGGTGGCGCAGCGAGGGGAGGATGACGGGTGCCGTCCCCGGCGCCGCCACCTGCCGGGCGAAGATGCCCAACACCTGCCCGGGGCCGACCTCGAGGAGCACCCTGCCCGGCTCGGCCAGCAACGTCGCCAGCCCATCGCCGAAGCGCACGGTGCGCCGCAGGTGCTCCACCCAGTAGCCGGCATCCGTCGCCTGCTCCGGGGAGATCCACTTCCCCGTCAGGTTGGAGACGAAGGGGATGCGCGGAGGAGACAGGCGCACCTGGCGCACCCGTGCCGCGAAGGCGTCGAGGATGGGCTCCATCATCGCCGAGTGGAAGGCATGCGAGGTGTGCAGGCGGCGGTGGGACACCCCGCGCCGGTCCATCACGGCCTCCAGCGCGCTCACCGCCTCCGGAGGCCCCGACACCACGCAGAGCGAGGGCCCGTTGACGGCGGCCAGCGCCAGGGACTCGCCCAGCAGCGGCCGCACTTCCTGCTCCGGCAGCGACACGGAGAGCATCGCGCCGCCCGGCAACTCCTGCATGAGCCGCCCGCGCGCCGCCACCAGCGCCAGCGCGTCCTCCAGCGACATCACGCCCGCGAGGCACGCGGCCACGTACTCGCCGAGGCTGTGGCCCACCATGGCCCACGGCTTGATGCCCCACGACATCCACAGCCGGGCCAGCGCGTACTCGGTGACGAAGAGCGCGGGCTGCGTGAGGTCCGTCCGCTCCAGCCTGCGGGAGGCCTCCTCGCGCTTGGGCTCCGGCGCGAACAGCAGCTGCCTCAGGTCGAGGCCCAGGTGCGGCTGAAGCTGCTCGCAGCAGGCGTCCACGTGCTTGCGGAAGATGGGCTCCGACTCGTAGAGCCCCGCCCCCATGCCCGCGTACTGCGCGCCCTGGCCGGGGAACATGAAGACCACGGGGCGCTCACCGGCTTCCTGCTCCTGGGTGAGCAGGCGCTGCGAGTCTCGCGAGGCCAGTGCCGCGCGTGCATCGCTCGTGTCGCGGCAGACCACCACCCGCCGGTGCTCGAAGCGCTTGCGCCCCACCAGCAGCGTGTGGGCCACGTCCGCCAGCGGCAGCTCCGGGTTGCGCTCGAGGTGCGCGGCGAGGTTGTCCGTCGCCGCCTCCAGGGCCTGGGGCGTGCGCGCGGAGAGCGTCAGCAGGTGCCAGGGCCGGGAGCTGGCGGGGGCCTGCGCGGCACGAGGAGCCTCCTCGAGGATGACATGCGCGTTGGTGCCACCGATGCCGAAGGAGCTCACCCCGGCGCGGCGCGGCGCGCCCTGCGTCTCCCAGGGGCGCGGGGTGGCGTTGATGAAGAAGGGCCCGCTCGCGAGATCCAACCGCGGGTTGGGGCGCTCGAAGTTGAGGCTGGGCGGGAGGAAGCGGTGGCGGAGCGCGAGCGCCGTCTTGATGAGCCCGGCCACGCCCGCCGCCGCGTCCAGGTGGCCGATGTTCGTCTTCAACGAGCCGAGGGCACACGTGTCCGGCGCCCCGCCGCCGAAGGCCTTGTTGAGCGCGGCGACCTCGATCGGGTCTCCGAGCGGCGTGCCCGTCCCGTGGGCTTCGACGTACTGGATGGAGGAGGGCTCCACCCCGGCCATGCCGAGGGCCTCGGAGATGACCGCCGCCTGTCCCGCCACGCCGGGAGCGGTGTAGCCCACGCGATCCGAGCCGTCGTTGTTCACGGCCGAGCCGCGGATGACGGCGTGGATGACGTCCCCATCCGCCAGCGCCTCGTCCAGGCGCTTGAGCACCACCAGCCCCACGCCCGAGCCGCGCACCGCGCCGCTGGAGCGCTCGTCGAAGGCCCGGCAGTGCCCGTCCGGAGAGGTCACATCCCCCTCGCGGTAGAGGTACCCGCCGCGCTGGGGCAGCGAGATGGAGACGCCACCGGCCAGCGCCAAGTCGGACTCACCCGACAGCAGGCTCTGGCAGGCCAGGTGCACGGCCACCAGCGAGGTCGAGCAGGCCGTCTGCACGGCCACGGCCGGCCCGCGCAGCCCCAGCTCATGGGCCACGCGCGTGGGAAGGAAGTCCTTCTCGTTGCCGATGGCCAGCTGGAAGCTCCCCACCGAGCGCAGCAGGTCCGGCCGCGACAGCAGGTTCTTGTAGAGGTAGGAGGGCGCGCCCGAGCCGGCGAAGAGCGCGATGGAGCGGCTGAAGGACTCGCTGACGTAGCCCACCTGCTCCAGCGCCGCCCACGCGCACTCCAGGAAGAGGCGCTGCTGCGGATCCAACAGCTCGGCCTCGCGAGGGCTGAAGCCGAAGAAGGCCGCGTCGAAGAGCTCCACGCCCTCCAGCAGGAAGCCCGCCTTGACGTAGCCCGGCTTGGAGGCGAGCTCCCGGTCCACGCCCGCGGCCGCGAGGTCCTCGTCCGACAACTGCGTGAGGGACTCCACGCCCTGGCACAGGTTGCGCCAGAAGGCCTCCACGTCCCCAGCCCCCGGGAAGCGGCCCACCATCCCGATGATCGCCACGCCCTCCAACGGGCTCCCCGACTGCTCACTCATCCTCGTTCTCCTGCTCCGCCGTGGTGTTGCGCCGCCGGGACTGCCGCTGCTGTTCCATCCGGGCCCGCCGGTGGTCGAAGCGCTCGGGATCCGCCTGCTCGGGCGGGACCGCGGCCGCGGTCCGCTGGAGCAGATACGCGGCGAGGGCCCCGATGCTCGGGTACTGGAACAGCTCGGTCAGCGGCACGTCGATGCCGAGCTGGCCGCGCATGCGGCTGTGGAGCTGCACCAACGTCAGCGAGTTGCCGCCCAGGTCGAAGAAGCGGTCATGCAGCCCCACCTTCGGCACCTGGAGCACTTCCTGCCAGAGCGTGGCCAGGGCCCGCTCCGTCTCCGTCTGGGGCGGAGCGAAGCTCTCGCCCGCGCGCTGCTGGCTCGCGTCCGGAGCCGGCAGTGCCTTGCGGTCCACCTTCCCGCTGGGCAGGAGCGGCAGCGCGGGCAGCACCATGAAGGACGCGGGCACCATGTGCTCCGGCAGCCGCTCGCGCAGGCCGGTGCGCAGCGCCGCCACCTCGGGCTCCGCGCCCTCGCCCACCAGGTAGGCCACGAGCTGCTTGTTGCCCGGCACGTCCTCGCGCACCACCACCACGGCGTCCACCACTCCGGGCTGCTGGCGCAGCACCGCCTCCACTTCGCCCAGCTCGATGCGGAAGCCGCGCACCTTCACCTGCGCGTCCGCACGGCCCACGTACTCCAGGGCCCCGCCCTCCACCCACCGCACCACGTCTCCCGTGCGGTACAGCCTCGCGCCCGCCTCCCCGCTGAGCGCGTCCGGCACGAACTTCTCCGCCGTCAGCTCCGCCCTGCCCAGGTAACCGCGCGCCAGCCCCTCGCCTCCCACGTACAGCTCTCCGGCCACGCCCACCGGCACCGGCCGCATCGCCCCGTCCAGCACGTACACCCGCACGTTGCGCCACGGCCTGCCAATCACCCCCGCCCCCTGCTCCTCCACCTCCTTGTGGATGGTGGCGCACACCGTCACTTCCGTCGGGCCGTATCCGTTGAGCAGCTTCCTGCCCGCCTTCCACTTCCCCACCACCTCCGGCGTGCACGCCTCTCCGGCGGAGATGATCGTCTCCACGCCCTCCAGCCCCTCCGGCTCGAGCCGGGCGAGGACCGTGGGCGTCAGCGTCACCATGCTGATGCGCTGCTTCACCAGCGTCTCCACCAGCGGCGGCCCCGGCAGCAACTCCTCGCGCGGCGCCAGGCACAGGCACGCCCCGGCCACCAGCGTCGAGAACACCTCGCACACCGACGCATCGAAGCCGATGGAGGCGAACTGCAGCACCCGGCTGTCCGGCCTCACCCCGTGCTCCTCCCCCGCCGCCAGCGCCGTGTTCACCAGGCCCCGGTGCGTCAGCACCGTGCCCTTGGGCAGGCCCGTGGAGCCCGAGGTGTAGATGACGTAGGCCGCGCCCTCCGCCAACACTCCGGAGGGCGGAGGCGTCCCTGGCTGCCGCTCCACCTGCGCCTGATCGGCATCCAGCAGCACGCGCTGGCCCTCGAAGGAAGGCAGCCGCGCCACCAGGGGGGCCTGCGTCACCAGCAGCGGAACCCCCGCGTCCTCCAGCATGAAGGCCAGGCGCTCGCGCGGGTAGCCCGGGTCCAGCGGCAGGTACGCCCCGCCCGCCTTCATCACTCCGAGGATACCCACCACCAGCTCCGGCGAGCGCTCCACGCACAACCCCACCTTCACCTCCGGCCCCACGCCGCGCTCGCGCAGGTGCCAGGCGAGCTGGTTGGCCCGCGTGTCCAGCTCCCGGTAGGTGAGCGTGCGGCCCGCGAACGACACCGCGGGCGCGTCCGGCGTGCGCGCCACCTGGGCCTCGAAGAGCTGGTGGGCGCACGCAAGGGACGAGGGCTCGCGGCGGGTGTCATTCCACTCCACGAGCAACCGCCGCTCCTCCGCCGCGGAGAGCAGGGGCAGCTCCGCGAGGCGCCGCGTGGGCTCGCGCACGGCGCACTCCAGCAGCGTGCACAGGTGCGTGAACATGCGCGAGACGGTCCCGCCATCGAACAGGTCGGAGTTGTACTCCACCGTCCCGCGCAGCTCGCCCTCCTGCCCGGAGAAGGAGAACGCCAGGTCGAACTTCGAGGACTTCCGCTCCAGCTCGAGCGGGTGCAGGGTGAGCCCCGGCAGCGACAGCTCCGGCAGGGGTGCGTTCTGCAGGGCGAGCATCACCTGGAAGAGCGGCGTGCGGCTCAGGTCCCGCTCCGGCTGCAGCGCCTCCACCAGCTTCTCGAAGGGGACGTCCTGGTGGGCGTAGGCCCCCAGCGTGCTCTCCCGCACGCGGCCGAGCAGCTCGCGGAAGGTGGGGTTGCCCGCCAGCCGCGTGCGCAGCACCAGCGTGTTGACGAAGAAGCCGATGAGGCCCTCCGTCTCCAGCCTGTCACGGCCCGCCACGGGCGAGCCCACGCAGACATCGTCCTGCCCCGAGTAGCGAGAGAGCAGCACCTGGAGGGCCGCCAGCAGCGCCATGAAGGGCGTCACGCCCTCGCGCCGGCAGAGCGCCTCCAGCGCCCCCGTCAGCTCCCGGCCCAGCCGCACCGGCATCGTCGCGCCTCGCGACGTCTGCACCCGCTGCCGGGGACGGTCCGTAGGCAGCTCCAGCGCGCGAGGAGCCCCCGCGAGCTGCTGACGCCAGTACGCGAGCTGCGCCTCCAGCGGCTCTCCCCGCAGCCAGCCCCGCTGCCAGGCCGCGTAGTCCGCGTACTGCACGGGCAGCGGCGCGAGCGCGGCTTGCATTCCGGTGGTGGCTTCGCCGTAGAGCGCCGCCATCTCCCGCACCAGCACGCCCATGGACCAACCGTCGGAGACGGCGTGGTGCATCGCCAGCAGCAGCACATGCTCCCGCTCGCCCAGCCGTACCAGCAGGGCGCGCAGCAACGGACCGCGCTCCAGGTCGAAGGGCTGCTCGCCCGCCTCGCCCACCCGGCGCCGAGCCTCCGGCAGGCGCTCCGCCTCCGGCAGGGTGCTGAGGTCCACCTGCTCCAGCGCCACCTGCCACGAGGGCGCGATGACCTGGAGCGGACGGCCGTCGGTGGTGGAGAAGGTCGTGCGCAGGGACTCATGACGCCGGACGAGCCCGGCCAGTCCGTGCTCCAACGCGGCCACGTCGAGGGTGCCCTCCAGCTGGAGCGCCGCCAGGACGTTGTAGGCGGAGCTCTGGGGCTCGAGCCGGGAGAGGAACCACAGCCGCTGCTGGGCGAAGGACAGCGGCAGCTCCCCCTCGCGCGCGACGGGCTGGAGAGGCGGCAGCCGCGAGCCCTGCCCGCGCTGGAGCGCCGCCTCCACCCGCTTCGCCAGCTCCGCCACCGTGGGCGCCTCGAAGACGTCCCGCAGCGGGAGCTCCACCTGGAAGGTGCTCCGGATGCGGGAGACCACCTGCGTCGCCAGCAGCGAGTGGCCGCCCAGCTCGAAGAAGCCGTCGTGCACGCCCACCCGCTCCACGCCCAGCACCTGCGCCCAGACGCCCGCCAGCAGCTCCTCCAGCGGCGTGCGCGGCGCCTCGAAGCCGGAGGACACCTGGACGGCCACCGATTGCGGAGCCGGCAGTGCCTTGCGGTCCACCTTGCCGTTGGGGGACAGCGGCAGGGCCTCCAGCGTCACGAAGGCCGAGGGCACCATGTACTCCGGCAGCAGCTCCTTCACGAAGCCGCGGAGCTCCGCGTGGTTCAACCCAGGGCCCGCCTGCATACCCTCACCCTGTCCCTCTCCCAGAGGGAGAGGGGAAGTGGGGGAAGAGGGGGAAGTGGGCACCACGTAGGCCACCAGCCTCTTGTCGCCGGGCACGTCCTCACGCACCACGGCCACTACCTGCTCCACGCCGGGGTACTTCGCCAGCGCCTCTTCGATCTCTCCCAGCTCGATGCGGAAGCCACGCACCTTCACCTGCGTGTCCCGCCGTCCGAGGAACTCGACCCTCCCGTCCGGCAGGTACCGCACCAGGTCGCCCGTCCGGTACAGCCGGGCCCCCGGCTCCTGGCTGAACGGATCCGGCACGAACTTCTCCGCCGTCAGCTCAGGCCGGTGGAGGTAGCCCAGGGCCAGACCGTCGCCTCCCGCGTACAGCTCTCCGGGCACGCCCACCGGCACCGGCTGCATCCGCTCGTCCAGCACGTACACCCGCGTGTTGGCGATCGGCCGTCCGATGGACACCGTGGCGCCCACCTGCCCGGGCTCCGTCATCCGGTAGCAGCAGGTGAAGGTGGTGTTCTCCGTCGGGCCGTACCCGTTGACGAGCACGCCCCCGGCCTCCAGCCGCTGCTTCACGCGCGCCGGAGACAGCACGTCTCCACCGGCCAGCAGCTGCTTCACCCCCGCCAGCGCCTCGGGCTGCGACGCCATCATCTGCTCGAACAGCGCCGCGGAGAGCCACAGCGTCGACACCTGGTGCGCCACCAGGGCCCGGCCCAGCTCCTCCATGGACGGCGTCCCCGCGGGGAACACCACCAGCTTCGCCCCGTTCAGCAGCGAGCCCCACAGCTCCAGGGTGGCCGCGTCGAACGAGATGGGCGCCAACTGGAGGTACACCTCCCGCTCGCTCATCTCCACGAAGCTCGAGCCCTTCACCAGCCGCACCACCGCGCGATGCGGGATGCACACGCCCTTGGGGCGCCCCGTCGAGCCCGACGTGTACATGATGTACGCCAGCGACGCGGGCGGCACGGGCTCGCCCAGGTTCTCACCGCTCTCGTGCGCGAACGCCGCCCACGAGGGCTCCAACTCCACCACTCGCGCGCTCGACGGCGGCAGCTTCGACAGCAGCGCCGGCTGCACCAGCAGCACCGCCAGCGCCGTGTCCTCCAGCATGAAGGCCAGCCGCTCGGACGGGTACCCCGGGTCGAGCGGCACGTACGCGCCGCCCGCCTTGAGGATGCCGAGCGTCGCCACCACCATCTCCAGCGAGCGCCCCGCGCACAGGCCCACCCGCGAGCCCTCCACCACGCCCAGCCGCCGCAGGTGCCGGGCCAGCTGGTTGGCGCGCCGGTTCAGCTCGGCGTACGTCAGCCGCTGCCCTTCGTACTCCACCGCCACGGCCTCGGGCCGGCGCGCCACCTGCTCCTCGAACAGCTCGTGGATGCTGGCGTGCCGCGGGTACTCCGTCCGGGTGGCGTTCCACTCCACCAGCAGCCGGTTGCGCTCCTCCGCCTTCAGCATCGGCACCGCGGCCAGCGGCGCCTCCGGGTGGGCGGCGAGGCCTCCCATCAGCGTGCGCAGCTGCTCCAGCACCTGCCCCACGGCCGCCGCCTCGAAGCGCGCCTGCACATACGTGAGCTTCAGCAGCAGCGACTTGCCCGGGGTGACGACGAGGGTGAGCGGGAAGTTGGTCCGCTCCACGGCCAGGTAGTCGCGCACGCCCAGGTCTTCCACGCCCTCCCACACCGAGGCATCCAGCGGGTAGTTCTCGAAGGCCACCAGGCTCTCGAAGAGCGGCAGCCCCCGAGGCACCTCGCTCCAGCCCTGGACGCGCACCAGCGGACTGGACTCGTGCTGGCGCAGCCCGGCCAGCCGCGCCTGGAGCCCGCGCAACCACTGCGCCACGTGCTCGCCCGAGGGCAGCCGCACGCGCACCGGCAGCGAGTTGATGAGCAGACCCACCATGGCGTCGGAGCCCGCGAGCTCCGGCGGGCGGCCCGAGACGGTGGCGCCGAAGAGCACGTCCTCCTGGCCGGCGTAGCGCCCGAGCAGTAGCGCCCACGCGCCCTGTACCAGCGTGCTGAGCGTGAGCTGGTGGCCGCGCGCGAACTCCTGCAGCGTGGCCGTCTCCTCGGCGGAGAGCTCCAGGTGGAGCGTCCGCGTGCCGGAGGCCTCCGCGCGTCCGGAGCCCTTGTCGGCCGGCAGCGGCGTCGGAGCGGTGAAGCCCGCCAGCGCCTCGCGCCAGTAGCGCTCCGTGCCCGCCACGTCCTGCTTCCGCAGCCAGGCGATGTACTCCCGGTACGCCGGGCCACGCGGCGGTTGCGGCGTCCGGCCCTGCCGGAAGGCGCCGTAGAAGGCGAAGATCTCCTTGAGCAGCAGGCCCACGCTCCACCCATCCAGCAGCAGGTGGTGGAAGCTCCACACGAGCCGGTACACCCGCGCGTCCAGCCGGATGAGCGTCAGCCGCATCAGCGGCGGACGGGACAGCTCGAAGCCCCGGGCCCGGTCCTCGGCGAGCAGCGCCTCCAGCCGCGCCGCCTGCTCCCCGGAGGGCACCGCGCTCCAGTCCAGCTCCTGCCACGGCAGCTCCGCCGCGGGGTGGACCGCCTGCAGCGGCTGCTCGAGCCCCTCCGAGAGGAAGCCCGTGCGCAGAATCCCATGACGGGCCACCGCCTCGCGCCAGGCGCGCCGGAAGGCCGCGACATCCATCGGCACGTGGAAGGTGCAGGTGACCTGCTCGAAGTACTCCCCCGAGCGCGGCGCGTAGGTGGAGTGGAAGAGCATCCCCTCCTGCAGGGGAGTCAGGGGGTAGAGGTCCTCCAGGGGCGCGCCGGGCGGCAGCACCCGCTCGAGCGCCGTCTGCTCCAGGCCGGCCAGGGGGAAGTCCGCCGGGGTGTAGCGCAGCAGGTCCGCCGGCTCCGCCCGGGCGATGAGCGCCCGCAGCACGGAGAGGCACTCGCGCGCCAGCGCCTCCATGGAGGCGTGGGAGTGGAGATTCTCGCTGTACGTCCAGTCCAGCTTCAGCCGCCCGCCCAGCACCATGCCGCCCACCTCCAACAGGTGGGTGCGCGCGCCGTCCTCGCCCTGCGCCGGGCCGCTCGACTCGGGAGAGGCGCCGAAGAGGGAGGAAGCGGAGGCCGTCGCGTCGAACTGGCCCAGGTAGTTGAAGGCCACCTGCGCGGGCTGGCTGGCGCGCAGCGTCGCGGCCGTCTCGTCCTCCCGCAGGTGGCGCAGCAGCCCGTAGCCGAGCCCCCGGTGGGGCACCGCCCGCAGGCTGTCGCGGACCGCCCGCACGGCGTCGCCCGGGCTGGGCCGCGCCGGCAACTCCAGCACCACGGGGTAGCTGGCGGTGAACCAGCCCACCGTCCGGGACACGTCCACTCCGTCGAAGGGCACCTCGCGGCCATGGCCCTCCAGCTCCACCCGCAGCCGCCGCTCGCCCGTCCACCGCGCCAGCGCCAGGGACAGTGCCCCGAGCAATACCTCGTCGATGCGCGCCCGCCACGCCGTGGGCACCTCCTGCAGCAGCGCCCGCGTCTCCTCCTCCTCCAGCATCACCGTCACGCGCCGTGCGGAGGCACGCACGTTGGGGCCCCCCGGCCCGTCCACCGGCAGCGCCGCCACCCGCCGCCCCGCCTGGGCCTCCCAGTACGCCGCCTCCCCCGCCAGCTCTGGCGAGCGCGCGAAGGCGAGCAGCCGCTCCGCCCAGTGCTTATAGGAGGCCGTCTTCGGCGGCAGCGCCACCTGCGTCCCCCCGGCGAGCTGCCGGTAGGCCACTTCCAGGTCATCCAGCAGCACCCGCCAGGACACGCCATCCACCACCAAGTGGTGGAGCACCAGCAGCAGCCAGCCCGTCCTGCCCTGCCCCCGCTCCAGGAGCGCGGCCTTCACCAGCGGCCCCGTGGAGAGGCTGAAGCCGCCGTGCAGCTCCGCTGCCACCTGCGCGAGCACCGCCGTATGCCGCTCCTCCGGCACGCCCGTCAGGTCCACCCGCCGCAGCACGGACACCGGCTCCGGTGCCGCGATGTGCTGCTCCCACCGTCCGTCCACGCGGATGAAGCGCGAGCGCAGCGCATCGTGGTGCGTCCACAGCGCCGCCAGCGCGCCCTCTAGCAGCGGCGCCTCCAGCGCCTGCCTCACCTCCAGCAAGACGGCCTGGTTGTAGTGGTGCGGCTGGGGCAGCTCCTGCGCGAAGAACCACCGCTGCACCGGCGTCAGCGGCACCTCCCCCACCACCGGCCCCTGCTCGCCAGCGGCCCGCGTGCCCGCCGCCACCTCCTCCGCCACCCCCGCCAGCTCCGCCAGCGTCTGGCACTCGAAGACCTGCCTGGCCGACAGCAGCAGCCCCGCCTGCCGCGCCCGGCTGATGACCTGCAGGCTGACGATGGAGTCTCCACCCAGCTCGAAGAAGTTGTCGTGGAGTCCCACCTGCTCCACGCCCAGCACCTGGGCCCAGACGGCCGCGAGCCGCCGCTCCTTGGACGTCCCGGGCTCGACGAAGCCGCCCCGGCGGGCCACCTGCGCGCCCTCCGGCGCCGGCAGGGCCTTGCGGTCCACCTTGCCGTTGGGCGTGAGCGGCAGGGCCTCCAGCTCCACGAAGAGCGAGGGCACCATGTACTCGGGCAGCTTGCGCTTGAGGAACTCGCGCAGCGCCTCCGGCTCCAGCGCCTGGTCCTCGTCCGCCACCACGTACGCCACCAGGCGCTTGTGGCCCGGCACGTCCTCGCGCGCCACCACCACCGCCTCGCGCACGCCCGGATGCTCGCCCAGCGCCGCCTCCACCTCGCCCAGCTCGATGCGGAAGCCGCGCACCTTCACCTGCTGGTCCGCGCGGCCCACGAACACCAACTCCCCATCCGCCCGCCACCGCGCCAGGTCTCCCGTGCGGTACATGCGCGCCCCGGGCTCCCCGCCGAACGGCACGGGCACGAAGCGCTCCGCCGTCAGGTCCGGGCGGCCCAGGTAGCCACGCCCCACGCCCACGCCCGCGAGGTACACCTCGCCGGGCACGCCCACCGGCACCGGCCGCAGCTCCCCGTCCAGGACGAACACCTGCACGCCCGGCAGCGGACGGCCGATGGTGAGCCGCTCCGGGTCCACCTGCGCACTCAGGGTGGCGCTGATGGTCGTCTCGGTGGGCCCGTACTCGTTGAGGAGGCGGCGTCCGGCGCTCCACCGCCGCGCCACCTCGGGCGCGCACACGTCGCCTCCGGTGATGAGCGTCTCCAGCGCGGGCAGCCCGTCCGAGTCCTGCTGCGCCAGCAGCGAGGCGGGCAGCGCCACCGTGGTGATGGCCTGCTCCCGGAGGAGTGCGGACAGGCCGGGCCCGGGCAGGAGCGCCTCGCGGCGTGCGAGGCACAGGCGGGCCCCGGACAGGAGCGCGGAGAACATCTCGCTCACGGACACGTCGAAGCTGGGCGAGGCCAGCTGCAGCACCCGGCTGTGGGGCCCCACGCCACGCGCCCGGGCCAACAGCAGGGCCATGGTGCTCAGACCCCGGTGGGTGAGCAGTGCGCCCTTGGGCCGGCCCGTCGAGCCGGAGGTGTAGATGACGTAGGCGAGGTTGCCAGGAGCCACGCCCGTCTCGGGAGGCGTCTCGGGCTGCACGTCCAGGGCCGGCGCGTCCGAGTCCAGGCAGACGAGCTGCTGGCCGAGCGCGGGCAGCTCATCGGCCAGGTGCTCCTGCGTCACCAGCACCGGCACCGCCGCGTCCCGCATCATCATCGACAGGCGCTCGGCGGGGTAGCCGGAGTCCAGCGGGAGCCAGGCCGCGCCCGCCTTGAGGATGCCGAGCAGGCCCACCACCAGCTCCGGCGAGCGCTCTACGCACAGGCCGACGACCCCGTCCGGCCCCACGCCCAGCGTCCGCAGGTGATGCGCGACCTGGTTGGCGCGCCGGTCGAGCTGCGCATACGTGAGCTGCCGCTCCTCGAAGGAGAGCGCCACGGCGTCCGGCGTGCGCGCCGCCTGGGCCGCGAACAGCTCATGGGCGCACAGGCCCGCGGGAGCCAGCTCCTCGCGAGGCCCGTTCCACTCCACCAGCACCTGCCGCCGCTCCTCGTCCGTGAGCAGGGGGAGCGCCGACAGCCGCAGCTCCGGTGCCGCCACCGCCCCCTCCAGCACCGTGCGCAGGTGCCCTTGCAGGCGCGCCACGGTCCCCGCGTCGAACAGGTCCGTGCTGTACTCGCACACGCAGCTCAGCCCGTCGGCGGAGTCGGTGAACACCACCGTCAGGTCGAACTTCGCCGCGCCCGAGTCCCCGCCCTCGCTGCGCAGGGTCAGCCCGGGCAGCTCCAGCGCCACGTCCCGCGCGTTCTGCAGGATGAGCTTCACCTGGAAGAGCGGCGAGTGGGCGAGGCTGCGCTCCGGGTTGACGGCCTTCACCAGCTCCTCGAAGGGCAGGTCCTGGTGGGCGTAGGCGCCGAGCGCCGTCTCACGCACCTGGCCGAGCAACTCGCGGAAGGAGAGCGCGCCGGAGGGCCGCCCGCGCAGCACCAGCTGGTTGACGAAGAAGCCGATGAGGCCCTCCGTCTCCGCGTGGTGGCGGTTGGCGATGTCCGTGCCCACCAGCACGTCCGTCTGTCCCGTGTAGCGGAACAGCAGCGCCTGGAAGGCGGCCATCAGCACCATGAAGGGGGTGCAGCCCTCGCGCTCGGCCAGCTGCCGGATCTCCCCGGCCAGCTGGGAGGAGAATTGCGTGCTCAGCAACGCGCCCTGGAAGGTCTGCACCGCCGGGCGAGGCCTGTCCGAGGGCAGCTCCAGCACCGCCGGAGCCCCCGCGAGCTGCTGCTTCCACCAGGCCAGCTGCGTCTCCATCACCTCGCCGCGCAACCAGCGCCGCTGCCACACGGCGTGGTCCGCGTACTGCACGGGCAGCTCCGGCAGCGGAGAGGGCTGGCCGGCGAGGAAGGCCGCATAGAGCGCGCCCACTTCGCGGATGAGCAGGCCCATGGACCAGCCGTCGGACACGATGTGGTGCAGCGTCAGCAGCACCACGTGCACCGAGTCGTCCAGCCGCAGCAGCGTGCAGCGCAGCAACGGGCCACGGCCCAGCTCGAAGGGCCGCGTCGCCTCCGCGAGCGCCAACCGGCGCACCTCGTCTTCGCGGGCCCCGGCGGGCACCTCGCGGAGATCCACCCGGGCGAGCACCTGCTCCGGCACCGGAGCGACCACCTGCACGGGCCCCTCCGGGCTCGCGTGGAAGGTGCTGCGCAGCACCTCGTGACGGCGGATCACCTCGCGCAGGCTGCGCTCCAGCACGTCCGCGTCCAGGCGGCCCTCCATCCGCACCATCGCTGGCACGTTGTAGAAGGCGCTGCCCGGCTGGAGCTGATCCAGGAACCACAGCCGCTGCTGGGCGAAGGACAGGGGCAGCGGGGCGGTGCGAGGCTCGGGCAGTACCGGCGGCCTGCGCCACTCGGCACCGGCGCTGGCGAGCGCCTCCAGCCGCCGCGCGAGCGCCGCCACCGTGGGGGCCTCGAACAGCTCACGCAGCGGCACCTCCAGACGGAAGGCGGAGCGGATGCGCGAGATGGCGCGGGTGGCCAGCAGCGAGTGGCCGCCCAACGCGAAGAAGTCGTCATGGGCGCCTACCCGCTCCACGCCCAGCACCTGGGCCCAGAGTCCCGCCAGCACTTCCTCCGCCGGGGTGCGCGGGGCGACGAAGCTTCGGGCCTCCTCCTGGCCGCCAGCGGGCACCGGCAGCGCGGCGCGGTCCACCTTGCCGTTGGGCGTGAGCGGCAGCGCCTCCAGCACCACGAAGGCCGAGGGCACCATGTACGCCGGCAGCCGCTCCTCCAGGAAGGAGCGAAGCGCCCCGGGCAGCACCGAGACGCCTGCCTGCGGCACCGCGTACGCCACCAGCCGCCGGTCGCCCGAGGTGGACGGCCGCGCCAGCACCACCGCCTCGCGCACCGCCGGGTGGCGCGCCAGCGTGGCCTCCACTTCACCGGGCTCGATGCGGAAGCCGCGAATCTTGAGCTGGTCGTCGAAGCGGCCCAGGAACTCGAGCACGCCCTCGGCCCACCAGCGCACGCGATCGCCGGTGCGGTAGAGCCGTCCACCCGGCTCGCTCCCGAAGGGCGAGGGGACGAAGCGCTCGGCGGTCAGATCCGCCCGGCCGAGGTAGCCACGGCCCACGCTCGCGCCGCCGATGTACAGCTCACCGGGAACGCCCACGGGCACGGGCCGCATCCGCGCGTCGAGCACGTACACCTCGACGTTCGTGAGGGGGCGGCCCAGGGGCACGGACTCGAAGGTCCGGCCGCGCGTGAGGTGGCAGGTGAGCACGCCCACCGTGGTCTCGGTGGGGCCGTAGTGGTTGTGGATTTCACAGCCCGGCGCCAGCTCGCGCACGCGGGCGATGAGCGCGGGATCCGTGGACTCTCCACCCAGGATGAGACGCTGGCGCGGCAGCACGCGCGCGGCGGCGTCCGAGGCCAGCAGCGCCCCCAGGTGCGAGGGGACGATCTTCAGGCAGTCCACCGCGTGGCGCTCGAACCAGCCGGCGAGCGCGGAGGGATCCGAGGCGTGCTCGCGCGAGACGAGCAGCAAGGTGCCGCCCAGGCAGAGCGAGGGGAAGAGGGAGGTGTGGCCGAGGTCGGCGGCGAGCGTGGAGACAGAGGCGAAGCGGGCGCCCTCGGGCAGCTCCAGGCGCCGGATGACACTGCGCACGTAATTGACGAGCTGCCGGTGCTCGATGGCCACGCCCTTGGGCCGGCCGGTGGAGCCGGAGGTGAAGATGGCGTAGACGAGGTTCTCGGGAGAGGCGGCGCACGGAAGATTCCCGGCGTCCAGGCCCGCGAGGACCTCACGCTCCGCGTCGAGCCGGACGAGCGTGCCCGGGAACCCGGCGAAGCGGCCGGACAGCGGCGCCGCCGTGACGAGGACACGGGCGCCAGCGTCCTCGAGGATGGAGCGCAGGCGCTCATCCGGGAAGGTGTCATCCAGCGGCACGTAGGCGCCACCGGCCTTGAGGATGCCGAGCAGGCCCACCAGGGCATCCACGGAGCGCTCGAGACCCAGACCCACCCGCTGGTCCGGTCCCACGCCGAGGGCACGCAGGTGCCGCGCGAGCTGGTTGGCGCGTGCGTTCAGCTCCCGGTACGTGAGCGAGCCCTCGCCCGCCACCACGGCGACGGCATCCGGCGTGCGCGCGGCCCAGGTCTCGAAGATCGTGTGCAGGCACTCGGGGGCGCCGAGCGTCTCCTGCGTCCCGCGCCACTCCGCCAGCAGTTGCCGCCGCTCGGCCTCGGGCAGCAGCGGCAGCTCCGAGAGCCGCAGCTCCGGCCGGGCGAGCGCGCCCTCCAGCAACGTGCGCAGGTGCCCCGCGAGCCGCTCCACGGTGGCGGCGTCGAAGAGCTCCACGTTGTACTGCAGCGTTCCGGCGAAGCCCTCGGCGGTATCCGTCAGGCTGAGCGTCAGCTCGAACTTGGCCGTGCCGCTGTCCACCTCCTGCGGGCGCAAGGCCAGGCCGGGGAGCTTCAGCTCGGGCAGCGCGTCCTGCTGGAGGACGAGCATCACCTGGAAGAGCGGCGAGCGCCCCAGGTCGCGTCCCGGCTGGAGCATCTCCACCAGCCGCTCGAAGGGGACGTCCTGGTGGGCGTAGGCACCGAGGGCCTCCTCGCGGGCCCGGACGAGCAGCTCGCGGAAGGAGGGATCACCAGAGAGCCGGGCGCGCAGCACCAGGGTGTTGACGAAGAAGCCGACCAGCCCCTCGAGCTCGGCGCGGCCGCGGCCGGCGATGGGGGTGCCGACGCAGAAGTCCTCCTGCCCGGAGTACCGGGAGAGCACCACCTGGAAGGCGGCCAGCAGCACCATGAAGGGGGTGACGCCCTCGCGGTGGGCGAGCGTCTTGAGCGCGGCGGACAGCTCCGGAGACAGCCGCAGGGGCAGCGCGGCGCCACGGGTGTCCAACACGGCCGGCCGCACCCTGTCGGTGGGCAGCTCCAGCGCCTGGGGCACGCCGCGCAACTGCTCGCGCCACCAGGAGAGCTGCGCCTCCAGCACCTCGCCGCCCAGGGCCTCGCGCTGCCAGCCCGCGTAATCCGAGTACTGCACCGGCAGCGGCGCCAGCGGCGACGCCCGGCCGTCACGGAAGGCCGAGTAGAGCGCCGCCACCTCGCGGATGAGCACGCCCATGGACCAGCCGTCGGAGACGATGTGGTGCATCACCGTCACCAGCAGGTGGCGGTTCGCCTCCAGCCGCAGCAGCGTCACCCGGAGCAGCGGCCCCGAGGCCAACGCGAAGGGCCTGCGTGCCTCCTCCTGGACCCGGCGCAGCGCCTCCGCCTCGCGCCCGGCCTCGGGCAGCGTCTCCAGCTCCACCCGCGTCACGGAGAGCGCCAGCTCGGGCAGGATGTGCTGCGAGGGCGTGCCCTCGTGCTGCGGGAAGACGGTCCTCAGCGACTCGTGGCGCCGCACCACCTCGCGGAAGCAGCGCTCCAGCGCCTCGGTGTCCAGCACGCCCTCCAACCACACCGCCGCGGGGATGTTGTAGGCGGGGCTGCCCGGCTCGAGCTGGTCGAGGAACCACAAGCGCTGCTGCGCGAAGGACAGCGGGGGCGCGCCCTGCCACGTGCGGCGCTGGAGGGGTACCCCCACGGCCGCGCCTCCACGCTGCGCCCACAACCGGCGCGACAGCTCGGAGAGCGAGGGTCCCTGCAGCAGGGCCTCCATGGGCAGCAACAGGCCCAGGCTCTTCTCGATGTCGTGCGTCAGCTCCACGGCAGCCATCGAATCCAGGCCGAGGCGGGTGATGGGCTCGGCGGCGTCCACCTCCGCGGCGGGCACCCGCAGCCGGGCGGCGAGCCGGGTGCGCAGCCAGGACTCGAGCGCCTCGGGCGTGTCCAGCCGCTCCTCCGGCACGGGCGCGCTGGCCTCGGGCTCCGGCTCCACGGCGGCGTCCGTCTCCCGCCACGCCAGCACCGTGCGCAGGTCCCCCTCGAGGAAACCGGCCTTGCACGCGTGACGCTGAATCTTGCCGCTGGACGTCTTGGGAATGCTGCCGGGCTCGAGGAGCACCAGCGCATGGGGCTGCACCTCGTGCCCCTCGCTGAGCGCTTGGCGCATGGCCCCCAGCACCTGCGCGGGGTCCGCAGACTGACGCGGATCCAGCTCCTGCACCACGACGAGCCGCTCCTCGCCGCCCACCTCCACCGAGAAGGCCGCGCCGCACCCGGGCCGCATCGCCGGGTGGCACTGCTCCACCGTCAGCTCCACGTCCTGCGGATAGAGATTGCGGCCGCGCAGGATGATGAGGTCCTTGCGCCGGCCGGCGACGAACAGCTCGCCCTGGAGCATGAAGCCCAGGTCGCCCGTGCGCAGGAACGTCTCCGTCCCCCCATCGGCCAGCCGCGCCTGGAAGGAGCGCTCCGTCTCCTCGGGCCGCTGCCAGTACCCCAGCGCGACGCTGGGGCCGGACACCCAGATCTCCCCCACCTCGTTCTCGGCGCACCGGGTGCGCGTCTCCGGGTGGACGATGAGCACCTGCTGATCCGGCAGCGTCTTGCCACAGCCCACCACCACGCGCCCGCCCGTGCTCTCCGCGGGGAGTTGCTCCACGCGCGAGCGCTGCAGCGCCGCGTCCTCCACGGTGCGCAGCACCGGCTCCTGGCCCTGCTCACCGCCCGAGACGATGAGCGTGCCCTCCGCGAGCCCATAGCAGGGATAGAAATACTGGCGGCGGAAGCCGCGCGGGCCAAAGGCGGACACGAACCGATCCAACGTCTCGGTGCGGATGGGCTCGGCGCCACAGAAGGCCACTTCCCAGCTCGACAGATCCAACGCCTGGCGCTCCGCCTCCGGGATGCGCCGCGTGCACAGCTCGAAGGCGAAGTTGGGGCCGCCGCTGATGGTCGCCCGGTAGCGGGAGACGGCCTCCAGCCAGCGCTGGGGCCGCTTGAGGAACGTCATCGGCGACATCAGCACCACGGGGAAGCCCATGAAGAGCGGCTCCAGGATGCCGCCGATGAGCCCCATGTCATGGTACGGCGGCAGCCAGATGACGCCCACGCTCTGGCTGTGCGCACGGAAGGCGTGGGTGATGAGCTCCAGGTTGTGCAGCAGGTTGCGGTGGCTGAGCATCACGCCCTTGGGCGTGCCAGTGGAGCCCGAGGTGTACTGCAGGAAGGCCAGCGAGCCCGGGCCCACGTCCGGCTCACGCCAGTCCGCCTCCAGGCCCACGGTCAGCTCGTCGGTGGCCACCCACCGCAGCTCCTTCAGATCCGGCGCCTGCTCGAAGAGGAACTCGCCCATCCCCAGGATGAAGGAGGTGGTGAGCACCGCCGTCGCGCGCGCGTCGCGGATGATGGCCAGCAGGCGCGGCAGGGTGCGCTCCAGCCGCGAGGGATCCGGCGGATAGGCCGGCACGGCGACCAGTCCCGCGTGGAGGCAGCCGAAGAAACCCGCCACGTACTCCAACCCGGGAGGGTAGAGCAGCACCACGCGATCACCGGGGCTCAACCCCTGGAGCGCCGTGGCGATGCGCCGCGCCTTTTGCCTCAGCTCGTCATAGGAGAGCGCCCCCTCTTCGCCTCCCGCGTCATCCAGGAAGGTGTAGAGCCGCTGATCCCCCTTGGCTGAAGCTCGGCGCCCCAACAGCTCGAGCAGCGTGGACGCGGACGACGAGGCGGACAGGTCCCGAAGCGTTCCCATGGGAAATCCAGTCGACGAAGGCAAGGGGGGAGTTCGAGGCGAAGCCGCCCACTTAACATGTGCCTCGCTTTCACAGCAATGTCCCTCCCGCGGCCTGCACGGCCACCTCCTCCGCCCTGTCTTCACCCCATCGGCGAGGCAGACGAGCAGCCACACGCCGCGCGTGAGCGCAGCGGGGAGCGGGCAGGATCTCGGGCTTGGGGCTACTCGCGCCGCGCCTTGCGCTTGAGGGCCTGCAGCTTCACGAAGATCTTCAGCAGATCCAGCCCCATCTTCGGGACGTCCGAGTGCTTGAGCTTGGACTGGGCGATGTCCTGCCAGGTCTGCAGCGGCACCTCCACGAAGTCCTCGGGCGTCAGCCCGGACTGCTCGGCGGTGCCCACCAGCAGCCGCCCGATGAGCTCGACATCGAAGGCCCACCGGCTCGAGAAGGGCGAGGAGAGGACGGACCTCAGCAGCTCCGAGCGCCGGAAGACCTTGGCCCCACACTGGGTGTCATAGACCCGGAGCGAGAGGATGAGGGAGGCCCCCGTGGCGAACACCCGCCCCATGTAGTGCCGGCGCGCGCGGCGCTCGATGCGCGTCCCCAGCAGCGCGACGCGAGCGCCCATGACGACGGCCGCGTTCCGCTCCCGCAGGATGGTCAGCAGGCGGCACATCTCTCCAGGCGGGGTCGCCAGATCGGCGTCCAGGTAGCCGAGCTGCTGAGCCCCTGCCTCGTAGGCGGCCAGCATACCCGCGCGCACCGCCTCCGCCTTGCCGCCGTTCTTCGGCTGGGCCAGCACCTGGGCCTGGCCGTCGAGGCGCTCGCACAGCTGCTCCAGCACCGCCCGGGTGTCATCCGTGGAGCCGTCGTCCACGAGGAGCAGCCGCACGTCCGGGTACTGGCGGAACTCCTCGAAGCCCTCCAGCGAGAGTCTGCGCGCCTCGTTGTAGCAGGGAACGATCACCACGGATGTTGGCGTCACAGCGCGGCACTCCTCTTCCCAGGGGGGTCCATCATACGGGAAAGCGCTCCGTGGATCTTCAGGGCACCTGCTGGCTGGTGGGCGTGTTTCCCACGGAGGCGGGCTCGCCGGAGCCACCCGGCGGAGTGATGCGGTACACCTTGTACTCGTCATCCTCGTACTCGAGCGGCAGCTCCAGCGGCCGCGAGCCCGTGGCCTCGATGACGGCGTGCGTCGCGCCGAAGCGGGTGGCGAGCATGCGGAAGCGCGTGGCATCCGCCTGCCGGTAGCCCGCGAGGACCATGTCCGGCATCTGCATCACCCCTCGGAGCGCATTGCTGCCGGTCGGGCTCAGCTCGAAGGGCTTGCAGTCACAGAGCGCCTCGATGCGCTGCATCCACTGGGTCGTGAAGGCCATGCTGAACGACGCCTCACCGCCATCCTTGAGCGTCCCCACGATGGAGCGCCGGGCGCCATAACGGAAGCTGGTCAGCGGCTCCAACAGATACGGCGGAATGGCCACCACCGCGTCCTGGGGCAGGTGGTCGCGTGACCAGTCCATCAGCCGCGCGCCCTTGAGCTGGCTGAACTGGGGCTGCATCGCCGGGGGCGAGCGCAGCACCAGGCGCCGCACGACGGTGGTCACCCCGCTCAGCACGAGCACCAGCAGCGCCACGGTGGCCAACGACAGGCGCACCGGGCTCTCGCGCTTCTTCATGGGGGCGCGGAGCACCAGCACCAGCAGCCAGATGAAGAGCACGGGCAGCATCATCGTGAACGAGAACTGCGTGAGCACCACCGCGATCGCCAGCGACAGTCCCGCCCGCCGGGGCTCGCCCTGGACGGGCCAGGTCTCGAGGATCCACCGGGCGGTACAGGCCGCGGCCAGGAAGCTCAGGAAGCGGGTGCTCTGCAGCAGGTGCATGTGGAGCGCGGTGGGGAACTGGATCCACTCCGTCCCCAGGCTTCCCCCGAGGAAAAGGATGCCCACCGCCACCATGTAGTGCTCCACCGGCCGCGAGCGCTGGAAACGCAGCGCACCGGCCAGCAGCAGCAGCGGGGCCATGAGGAAGAACCAGGAGGGGAAGGGCCATTCACTCGGGTAGTGATGCAGGCCCACCGTCAGGCGGGTGACGGCGATCCACTCGGCGGGCGGCGGGAAGGGAACGCCGGCGGCGGCCCGGTGCACCAGCATGGAGACGAGCAGGGGCGAAGCGGCCGCCAGGCACACCAGGGGCCCCGTGAGCGCGGCCCGCCGGTGCTCCCGGTCGAGCAGGGCGGCGAACCACACCATGAAGGCCACCTGGACCGCGCTGGTCGGGTGGACGAGGAAGGCCAGGCCGATGAGCAGGAACGCGGTGTGGTAGCGCTGCCTGATGCCCTGGGCCAGCGCGAACAGCAGCGGCCCGAGCACGACGGTGCGGTTGAGCACCAGCGGATCCATCATGTGCACCGCTGCGGCGGTGGGCTTGGAGAGCAGGATCAGACAGGGCGCGAGCAAGGCGGCCCACGGTCCGGCCTCCTTCGGCAGCACGGCCCGCGCGATCGCCGCCGTCCCCGCCATCATCGCCCCCACCGAGAGCACGTGGATGAGCAGGTAGAGCGTCTCGACCGGGAGCACGCTGGCGAAGGGGGCCTGGAGCTTCCAGAAGAGCGAGGGGTGGTGCGCATAGGCATCCACCAGCGGATCTCCCTTCAGGAACGAGGGATCCAACTCCCGCAGGAGGTAGGGCAGGTGGATGGCATGATCGTAGACCCCGAACTGATAGCCGTTGATGACGAACCAGGCGGCGACCAGGAGGCTCAGCGCGCCGAACCAGATGGCCTGGCCGCGCAGCCCCATCACTTCCGAGAGACCTGCTTCCGTTTTCATGGATTGAACTCCGCGCGACGAAAAGGAGATGCCGGGCGCTTCCTAGGAAGCCCGCTGGTGCATGGCGGGCTCGCCAGGCGCGGACGACAACCTGCCGGAGTCGAGCCGCAGCAGGCGATCGGCCACGTGGAAGTACCGGTCGTCGTGGGAGATGACCACCACCGACTTGCCCCGGCGCTTCAGCTCGGGAAGCAGCTCCATGTAGAACACCTCCTTGAAGGAGGGATCCTGATCCGCCGCCCACTCATCGAAGAGATAGATGGGCCGGTCCTCGAGGTAGGCCGTGAGCAGCGCCAGGCGCTTGCGCTGCCCCTGGGACAGCTCCGTGGTGGACAGCACACCGCCCTCCACGCGGACCTTCCGCTCCAGCTGGAGCCGCGCGAGGTAGCCCTCCACCTGCGGAGCGAGCTGCTCGGAGCACAGGCCCAGCAGGCGCTCGAAGAGGTGGAAGTCCGAGAACACCGCCGAGAAGAGCTGCCGGTAGAGCTCCTGCGTACCGGCGGTGATGGGCTCCCCATCCAGCAGCACCTGCCCGGACTCTGGCTGGTAGAGCCCGGTGAGCAGCTTGGCCAGGGTCGTCTTTCCACTGCCGTTGCCGCCCACCAGGAAGAGCAGCTCGCCTGGCTGGAGGCTCAGGTCGATGGGCCCCAGGGTGAAGCACCCGTCCTCCTGCTCGCGCCGGTAGGTATGGGTGACCCCCCGCAGCTCCACCCGCGAGAAGGAGGTTCGCGGCGCGAGCGGGAGCGCGCCCGTCTCGGCGGCCGCCTTCAGTGACACCCCCAGCGCCTGGACCTGCTTCAGCGAGTGCTCGCCGCGGATCAGCATGGGAACGGTCTCCACGACGGCCTGGAGCGGCTGCTGCAGGTAGAGCGTGGCGACGCAGTAGCCCATCAACACCTCGGGCTCCACCAGCCCCTGGCCGGGGAGGACGAAGAGGAGCACCCCGATGAAGGAGAAGAAGAGGAGCATGGTCCAGCTGGCGCTGGCGGCGAAGAGGTTGCCCATGCGCAGCTGGTGGTCGCGCACCAGGCGCGAGGTGGACTCCACCTCTTCCTGGAGGAAGGCCTGGCGCCGCTCGAGGTGCAGCTTGAGCTCCTTGATGCCCTCCGTCAGGCTGCGCAGCTGCTTGAACAGCGTGTCCTGGAGCTCGCGGATGCTCTGGATGTTCTTCAGGGCGACCACGCTGAGCAGCCGGAACGCCAGGGTCCCCACCCCGATGAAGAGCAGCAGCCCGAGCAGCAGGGGCCACGACAGCCGGCCCAGGTAGGCCAGGCAGCCCAGCACCATGGCGACTTGAACGAAGAACCGGGGGAGCAACCCCAGCGCCGTGGTGATGACGAAGAGGTCCTCCGTCAGCGTCACCAGCACGCGGGGAATGCCATGCTCCTCCAGGCGGCGCAGCGGCACGGCGACGATCTGCCGGCACAGCTGCACCCGCATCTCGAACAGCACCTCGCCGCTGAGCCGGTTGATCAGCACCTGGGTGACGTACCGCATCCCCAGCATCAGCACCCCGAGCACGATGAAGCCCAGGACGGTGGAGGCGCCGGCCTGGAACCGGGAGGCCAGCGCATGGTTGACGAGCGCCACCATGCCCGCGCTGAAGGCGCCTGTGAGCAGTCCACACAACGTCGCCAGGGCGGTGAGCCCCGTGGAGGCCCGCAGCAGCAGCAAGATGAGCTTCATGGCCTCCTGGATACCACGGACTATTCCGAATTGTTCAGACCCGGACTAGACTGCCCGGGCGGACGCCCCCTCGCCCGCGCCCGTCCCTTCATGCGCCTCCATTTCCTCCGCGACCTCCTGCCGGCCGCGATGCTGCTGGCAACGCCAGCCCTCGCTCAATCGGCGAACCACCAGCTTTCACTCGGGGTGGGTTCCCTCAGCTACAACTCCTTCCGGCGGCCCTCCGCGGGCTTCACCGTCCTCGAGGTGGCCTATCACCGGCCCGTGGGACAGGAGACGCCCTGGCGCTCGCTGCGCATCGGCGGAGGCTTGCGCACGGGCCTGCCCGCCGCCGCGAGCAACCTCCCGCTGGAGGGCTTCATCCAGGTGCAGCTCACCGCGAAGGTGGGCCCCTGGGAAGTGGCCGCGGGCCCCGAGCTCGGGCTGAGTGGCTTCGGCAAGCTCGCCCACATCCCGCTGCCGGCGGACGAGCTGTTCGAGCTGGAGGATGAGCGGCTCGGCCCCGCCTACGCGGCGTTCCACGCGGCGCCCCTGCGCTTCCACTTCAACCAGTTCTCCGTGAGCGCGTTGGAGCTGTCCGTCGGTACCTCCCTGGCCTCGCCCGGCACGGCCCTCCGGCTCCACGTCGGCCTGCTGCGGCTCGGAGTGTCGCTATGAGCCTCCACAAGTCTCCGGCGCTGCTGCTGTGTCTGGCGCTGCTCGGCACCACCTCCTGCTCCGAGAAGCCCCTGCTGGAAGGCGCCCGGATGGATCGCCTGGGGGAGCTCGCCGGGCAGGTGGAGCAGGAGCGGTTGATGGGCCTCGTCCGGGAGCTGGTCACCGCGCACCAGGAGGACACTCCCGTCTTCTGCTCGGAGTTCCAGGACGTCCAGGACGAGGTGGTGCGTGACACGTTCTGCCACCTCACGCGGGACCGGTCCGGGGCGCTGATGCAGTCGCGGCTGGAGTCGCTCGGCCTGCGGGTGCAGCGGCACGATGCCTCCAACGGCGGCCCCTTCACCACCTCCAACATCATCGCCGAGCTTCCCGGCACCACGCGCCCCTGGGAGGTCGTCCTGGTGGGTGCCCACTTCGACGCCTTCTATGGCGGGGCGGATGACAACAGCACGGGGGTGGCCGCGGTGCTGGAGCTGGCGCGCGTCCTCTCGCAGTACCGCTTCGAGCGCACCATCCGCTTCGTGGGGTTCGATCTCGAGGAGCTGGGGCTGGTCGGCAGCGGCCGGTACGTGGAGGAGGCGCTGGGGCCGGACCAGATCGTGGCCTCGGTCGTCTTCGACTGCATCGGCTACTACAGCCCGGTGCCGGGCAGCCAGCGGTCGATCCCCGGCCTGCCTTCGCCGTCCTCCGGGGACTTCCTCGCGGTCATCGGCAACGACGTCTCCACCCGCCGGGCCTCCGAGCTCTACGCGCTCAACGAGGCCCTGCAGCTCACGAACGTCGTCCCCATCCTCGCGCCCGCCGACGGGGCCTCACCGGTGGGCGGCAACCTGATGCGCAGCGACCACACGCCCTTCTGGCTCACTGGCCGCGACGCGCTCTTCCTCACCGACACCGCCAACTTCCGCAACCCCAACTACCACCAGAAGACGGACACCGTGGACACGCTGGATCCCGTCTCCTTCCGGCGCACCGTGCAGGTCTCCGCCGCCGCGCTCGCCTTCTGGGCGGGAGGTCCGCAATGAAGGTGTCTGGCCCTTGCCTGAGTCTCCTCCTGCCGCTGCTCGCCACCCCGGCGGCCGCGGCGGAGCCCCAGCTCACCGTCTACAGCCGCGCCGGCGCCATGCTGTACCTCTCCGACGCCCAGACGGCCGGGGGCATCGGCGGAGGCGTGGGGCTGCGCGCCACCTTCGAGGAGCGCTTCATCCTCCAGGCGGACGTGAGCTACCTGATGGGCATCAAGAACGTGGCCGGGCTGCGGCTCGGCGCGGGCCTCCAGCGGCGGGGCACGTACACGCCCGCGGTGCTCCTCACGCTCTCCACGCTGATGGGAGACCGGCTGCTCTTCCTCACCCCCCAGCACCCCACCCCTCCGGGCCCGGCACCGGTGCTCGGGGTGAGCATCGCGCCGCTGCGCTTCAGCCACGAGGGCACGCAGGTGTCGCTGCTGGAGCTGGGCGTGGGCGTGGGGAGTGATCTGCCCGGGACGGGCATGTCCTGGCAGCTCGGCCTGGTCGAGGCGGGCGTCTCCTTCTGACGCTTCCTGACGCGCCGCTCAGCTGCTCGCGGAGGTGTAGTGGCCGATGGAGTGCAGCCACACCCTCCGCGACAGGAAGGCGAAGAGGAGCGAGCCCACCACCGCCCAGAGCAGGGACATCCACGGCAGCCGTCCCAGCATGGCCTGCGCGGGGAAGGTGGTCATCACCGCCAGCGGAATGACGAAGGTGAAGACGAAGGCCCACGCGCCCCGGAACACCGACGCGGGCCAGCGGGCCGCATCGAAGATGGACGTGAAGAAGTACGTGAGGTTGTCCACCTTCACCACGTAGAAGGCCGCGCTCACCGTGAGGATCCACAGCGAGTAGAGCAGCAGCACGCTGGTGGCCAGCAGCACCAGGGAGGCCAGCACGCCCACGGGTGAGGGGGTACGGCCCATCTGCTGGAAGCCGTAGACGAACAGGCCGAGGCCCGCCAGCACGTTGATGGAGCGCCACGGCAGGAAGCGCGCGGTGGACACGAGGAACTGCGCGTCCGCGGGCTTGAGGAGCACGAAGTCCATCGTCCCCTTGCGGATGTGCTCCACCACGCCGGTGAGGCTGGGGTTGATGGCGCCCTCCAGAATCCCCTGCAGCAGGGTGAACCAGCCGATGACGAGCAGGGCCTCGGGGAAGGTCCACCCGGCCACGCTCTCGCGCTGGCGGAAGACGACGAACAGGGGCATCAGCGCGGTGGCCGTCCAGAAGATGGAGATGATGCCCTCGATGACGAAGTCCCCGCGGTACTGCATCGCGAGCAGGCTGGAGGCCCGGAGCTGCACTCCGAGCAGTCTCAAGTAGCGGCGCAGCATTGCCCTCACCCTCCAAACGCGGCGAAGCGCTTGAGGCCCCGCTTCCAGAGTCCCAGGCTGAAGAGCAGCATCAGCCCCACCCAGAGCCACTGGCGCGCCAGCAACCCCAGCGCCACGTCGAACGAGTGCTGGTTCGTCATCAACTCCGTCGGCAGACCAATCTGGTAGCGGAAGGGCAGCCAGTCGAGCAGCGGCCGCACGCTGGCCGGGAAGAACTTGATGGGGATGAGGTAGCCCGAGAGCACGAAGAAGAGCGCCAGCCACACGTCCATCAGCTTGGTGCTGCTCTCCATGTAGAGGCTCATCGTGCCGATGGCGACGTTGATGAGGAAGGTGATGAGCCAGGCGCCGAAGAGCGACACGAGGACGAAGGCCCAGCCCCACGGCGTCTGGGGCACCGACTGCCAGCCCAGCGTGTACACGGAGAAGGTGGCCACCGGCACCACCACGAACAGCCGCATGGGCATGGCGCCGAGGTTCTCCGCCGCGTAGCTCCACAGCGGGGAGATGGGACGCAGCAGGCGCATGGCCAGCGTGCCCTGGCGCACCTCGTAGTTGATCATCCACGCGGCCCAGGCGCCCGTCAGCTGCCGCACCACGAAGACGGACATGAAGTAGCGGACGATGTCCTGGGGGCCGGAGCCCTCCACGGGGGCCTCGCGGGACACGGCCGTCCACAGCGCCATGGAGATGAAGGGCATGGTGGTGGACAGCACCCAGACGAACATCTCCGCCCGGTAGGCCACCGCCTCGGAGAGGCCCACCCGCAGCAGCGTGGGCAGGGCCCGCAGTGTGCTCCCCACGCTCATGTGCCCACCGTCCCCCGGCGGGCCTTGCTCTCGGCGAACAGCTCGCTCATGACCTCTTCCAGCGGCGCGTTCTCCACCGTCAGGTCCTGCACCGGCAGGCTGGAGAGCGCCCGGCTGACGGTGGCGTTGACGGCCTCCTGCGGCACCTGCAGCACCGCCGTGGCGTTGTCGTGCGTCACCACCTTGCCCAGGGACGCCAGGCTGTCCGCGGCCACCGCCTGGTTGAGGCGCAGCACCACGCGCTTCTCGGGGCGCACCCGCTGCACCAGCGCGTCCAGGCCGCCGTCGTACGACAGCTGGCCCTTGTCGATGACGATGACGCGCGGGCACAGCGCCGCCACGTCATCCATGTAGTGGCTGGTGAGGATGAGCGTGGCCCCGTTGCGCTCGTTGTAGGACTTGATGAAGGTCCGCATGGTGGCCTGCATGGACACGTCCAGGCCGATGGTAGGCTCGTCCAGGAAGAGCACCTTGGGCCGGTGGATGAGGGCCGCGGCCAGCTCGCACTTCATGCGCTCGCCCAGCGACAGCTGCCGGGCGGGCTTGCTGATGAGCTCCTCCAGCTCCAACAACGTCACCAGCTCGTCCAGCGTCTGCTTGTATTGGGCGCGGGGGACGTCGTAGATGGCGCGATTGAGCTCGAACGTCTCGGCGGGCGGCAGGTCCCAAAGGAGCTGCTGCTTCTGCCCCATCACCAGCATGATCTTCTTGAGGAACGCATCCTCGCGGTGGCGGGGAACATGACCATCCACCCGCACCTCGCCGCTGGAGGGGTGGAGCAGCCCGGAGAGCACCTTGAGGGTGGTGGTCTTCCCGGCGCCGTTGGGACCGAGGAAGCCCACGCGCTCGCCGGGCTTTATCTCGAAGGAGATGCCATCCACGGCCTTCACGGAGGTGTAGGTGCGGTGGATGACGGAGCGGAGGGCGGCCTTGAGGCCGGGCGGGCGCTTGTGGACCTGGTAGTGCTTGCGCAGGTCTCGGACGGAAATCATTGGGACTGGGTTTAACGCGGTTGCCCGAAAGAGGCGACCCCCTCGTTGGAAGGCAGGGTTGGATGAGTGGCGCTTACGGCAAGGACCTGGAGCGGTGGATACCGCGGCTCATCGCCGTCTGGCGCGAGGCCCGGAAGCGAGGGGACGGGCCCGAGACGCGCCTGACGCCCCAGGAGGTGAGGGAGGTGGGAGCGGGGGTGAAGCAGCTCTCGCTGGGGCTGACGCGCGACCGGAAGCTGGCCGGGGCCCGGTACATGGACGACCCGAAGCTGCTGGGCGCCTACCTGCTCTTCTACTGGCCCGTCTCGTACGCCCAGGCCCGCGAGGCGCTCGGGGAGCTGCCCAACCGGCCCCGGACGGTGCTGGACCTGGGGAGTGGACCGGGCCCCATGGCCTTCGCCGCGCTGGACGCGGGGGCGGCGGAGGTGACGGCGGCGGACCGGAGCAAGCCAGCGCTGACGCTCGCCCGGGCCCTCGCCGCGGAGGCAGGCGAGGCCCTGGCCACCCGGGAGTGGGACCCGACGCGCAAGGCGGCCCCGCCGGAGGGCAAGTACGACCTGATTACGATGGGCCACGTGCTCAACGAGCTGTACGGCTCGGGGGACGAGGCGGTGAAGCCGCGGGCGGCGCTGCTGGAGCAGGCGCTGGCGCTGGTGAAGCCGGGCGGGAGCCTGCTGGTGCTGGAGCCGGCGCTGCGCGAGACGTCGCGGCTGCTGCTGAAGGTGCGCGACGAGATGGTGGAGAAGGGCTACGCCATCCGCGCGCCGTGCATGTACCGGGGGGCGTGCCCGGCGCTGGTGAAGGAGAGCGACTGGTGCCACGCCGAGCGCGACTGGCCGATGCCCAAGGTGGTGGAGGAGATCGCCCGGGCGGCGGGGCTGCACAAGGAGTCGCTGAAGATGAGCTACCTGATGCTGGCGCCCAAGGGCGAGGGCTGGCCGGAGCCGAGGCCGGAGCGGCTGTTCCGGATCGTCTCCGAGTCGCTCGAGGGCAAGGGGCGGCAGCGCTTCATCGGCTGCGGGCCCGAGGGCCGCATGGGGCTGGCGATGCAGGAGAAGCACCGCACGGAGAAGAACGAGCGCTTCTTCAAGCTGCACCGGGGAGACGTCATCTCGGTGACGAACACGGAGGCGAAGGGGGACGGGCTGGCGTTGGACGACACCTCGGAGGTGAAGGTGGTGGCCTACGCGGGCAAGGGAGTGCCGCCGCCGGCGCCCCCCTCGTCTACACCCCCTTCCCCTGCGCCCCCCTCCCCTCTCCCCTCGGGAGAGGGAAAGGGTGAGGGTAGCTGAACCCCGGGTTCCCCCTGGAAGAGGGCCCGAGTCACCAGGGCCCTTCTTCTCGAGCTACTTCAGGTCCTTGGCCAGCTCCTCGTAGAGGTGGATGGCGCTGCGCACCGCCTTCTCGTAGTCGCCCAGGTGCAGGCTCTCGTTCTCCGAGTGCGCATTCGTGTACGGGTCCTCCACGCCGATGAGCAGCGCCGGCACGCCGCCCAGCTCCTTGGCGAACGGCTCCACGAACGGAATCGACGCGCCGCATCCAATGGCCACCGGCTCCGTGCCGTAGCCCTTGCGCAGCGCGCGGAACGCCGCCTGGAAGGCCGGGTGCGAAATATCCGTGAACCACGGGCCGGCCGGCGGGTCTGCCTTGATGTGAAGCTCCAGTCCCCAGGGCACCACCTTCTTCAGGTGCTCCACCAGCCGCCGCTGTACGTCCTGCGGGTCCATGTCGGGCACCACGCGGATGCCCACGCGCGCCCAGGCCACGTCGCAGATGATGTTGCGCGCGTCCTTGCGGCTGCTGGCCTGGATGGCGTTGATGGCCAGCGCGGGCTGCCGCCAGTTCATCTCCCACGGGTGACGCCCGCCCAGCAGCTGCGCCCCCGGCACCAGGCCCACCTGCTTCTTGAAGTACTCCGCGTCTCCCGGCAGCGACTGGATGCTCTTGCGCTCGGCCTCGCTCAGTGGACGCACCTGCTCGTAGATGCCCTCGATGGCGATGCTCCCGTCCGGGTTCGTCAGCGTCGCCAGCATCCGGCACAGCGCCATCACGGGGTCCGGCACCGGCCCGCCCCACATGCCCGAGTGCACCGCCTGCCGCAGCGCGCGCACCTCCACGTCCACCGTCAGCAGTCCGCGCAGCGCGGTGGTGATGGACGGCAGCCCCGTCTCGAAGTTCGTCGTGTCTGTGAGCACGATGGCGTCCGCCTTCAGCAGCGCCTTGTGCTTCTGCAGGAACGTCCCGAGGTGCTCGCTGCCCACCTCCTCCTCGCCCTCGATGATGACCTTCACGTTGAGCGGCAGCGCGCCCGCGCCCTTCAGCCACGCGTCCACCGCGGAGGTGTGCACCACGATGCCCGCCTTGTCGTCCGCGGAACCCCGGCCATACAGCCGGCCGTCGCGCACCTGCGGCTCGAACGGCGGGCTCTTCCACGCCGCCTCGTCCCCCGCCGGCTGTACGTCATGGTGCGCATACAGCAGCAGCGTGGGTTTGCCAGGGGCCTTCAATATCTCGCCATACACATACGGATGTGCGCCTTCGATTTCCAACAGCTGCACGTTTTCGAAGCCACGCGACTTCAACAGTCTCGCTGTCGCTTCGGCGCTCGCGCGCACATGCGCCGGATCGAATCCGTCGAAAGACACACTCGGAATGCGCACCAACTGCTTCAAATCTTCGAGGTAGCTGTTCTTCTGCGCGTCGAAATGGGCCAGGGCCTTGTCGGTGGACATGCTCCCTCCCTTACTCCAAAAGCAGGCGGTGCCGAGCGCCTGCGTCGACTTCCCGTCCATCATCTTTCACCCTGCGTTCATCGATGCACGGCCTTCCAGGTTGCGCGGGCATTCGAGCGCCATCCGACTTATCATCCCCACGCATGAGCACCCCGACACTGCTGCTGGTCGATGACGATCGCTTCGTCCGCAACCTCCTCAAGGATGCCATTCAAGAGAGTGGGCTCGAGGTGAGGCTCCTCGAGGCCTCGGATGGGCAGGAGGGGCTCGAGGTGGCCGCGCGCGAGCGTCCGGCGGTGATGCTGTTGGATCTCTTCATGCCCCGGCGCAGTGGGCTGGAGGTGCTGGCGGCCATGAAGGACTCCTCGCCCGACACGCGTGTGCTCATCATCAGCAGCATGGATGCCGAGCCCGTGGTGGAGCAGGCGATGTCCGCCGGGGCCGTGGGCTTCGTGGGCAAGCCCTTCCATCCGCTGGAGATCGCCCTCGCCGTCCGGCAGGCCCTGGCCCACTGATCCACGAGGTGACCGCATGACGACGAATTATTGGATCGGAGATTCCATTGGTCGCGTGCTGGGGCCCCTGACGCTCCAGTCACTGCGTGAGCTGATCGGCTCGGGGCGGCTCAAGGCCGTCACCCGCGCCTCTCGCGACGGCTCCTCGTGGGAGCCCATCGAGCACTTCAACGAGGTGAAGGATCTGCTGGGTGCGCTCAAGGCCAACCCGTCCGCCGAGGCCCAGCAGGCCGAGCGGCTGCGCCAGCAGATGAACCAGATGAAGGGCATGCCGGCCCACCAGCTCTTCGGAGTGAAGGCGGACGCGCCGGTGGAGGAGCTGCGCGGCGCCTTCTTCCGGCTGGCCAGGCGCTACTCGCCCGAGCACCAGGGGCCGGACACCCACCCCGAGCTGCGCAAGGTGCACGCCGAGGTCTTCGAGTTGCTCGCCAGCCGCATGCGCGAGGCGGAGGCCCAGGCGCCCCGCCCGGCCACGCCCAACACGGTGCGGTCCGCCCAGCAGCAGGCCCCGGCCTACACCTACTCGGCCGAGGAGTTCGTCGGGCTGCTGCAGACGCGCAATGATCGGCTGCAGGTGAGCGTCAAGGTGAGCACGCGCACCGCGGGCATCTTCACCGACCACCGCATCATCAACCTCCAGTCCGGTGGCCTCTTCCTGCCCACCGACAAGCCGCTGCAGCTGGGCACGCGCGTGGAGCTGGTGCTCGACTTCGAGCAGCAGCAGAAGCAGATCAAGCTGCGCAGCTCCGTCATCTGGGAGTACACGCTGGATGACGGCAAGCAGCCGCGCGGTTATGGCCTGGGACTGGCGGATTTGCGGCCGGAGGAGCGCTCGTTCATCGACGAGTTCCTCCGGGGCAACCGCTCCGGGGCGCCTACAACAAGCCGCTGAGGAAGACCGCGGCCAGCAGGAAATAGCCGGCCACCACCACCACTACCGCCTTCAGTTCCTGCCCGTCCGGATCCGTCGCATTGGCGAAGCACATGTGCATTTCCCCCGTCTTGCCCTACGCTCTGGTCTACGGAGCACGGCGGGAGTGATTGCATCCGGGAGGAAATGAAGTGTCCGACATGGCGGAGTACCGTCCGCTCGAGGGGCTGCCTGCTCCGGTCCTGGTGGTGCGCGACAACCACGTGGTCTACGCCAACCCGGCCATGCTGGCGTTGTTCGGCATCGGTCTGGAGGAGGTGCGCGCCACCGAGCTGCTGAAGCTGCTGGCCCGCTACGCGCCCGCGGATCAGTCCTGGTTGGAGCCGATCCACGCGGACTACACGCGCGGGCAGGGAGTGCCCGACAGGGTCTGGGTGCGCTTGCGCGAGGCGGGAGGCCAGGAGCGGACCTGGTGCATGCGCCGGGGCGCCGGGCTGCGGCCGGAGGATCTGCTGCTGACGCTGTTCGACGCCGAGGGCGAGGCCAGCACGCGGCGGCTCACCGAGGCGCTGGTGCAGACGGCGGGAGAGCTGATGCACTGCCGCGACGAGCAGGCCGTGCTGGAGACAGCGGTGGAGGCCATCCACCAGCAGGGCTTCTTCGTGACGGTGCTGTTCATCGAGGGGGAGGCGCTCGTGCATGGGCCGATGCGGCAGGACCCCGCCCAGGTGGCCGCCAGCGAGCTGCTCTACGGGAAACCCATCCAGGAAGTGCGCTTTCCCCGCGCCAGCGTGCCCCACCTCGACGAGGTGCTCACCCGGCGCAAGGCGGCCTTCCACCAGGACTTCCTGCGGGCGCTGGAGAACTTCCATCCCTCGGAGCTGCTGGCGCAGCTGCGGCGCGCCCACCCCGTGGTCCGGGCGCTGGACGCGCCCATCTTCGTGGAGGGAGAGCCCTACGGAGTGCTGTCCGTGCAGGGCGAGACGCTGACGCCCACGAGCGCGGCCACGCTGGAGCTGTTCGCGCGGCAGGTGGGCGGAGCGCTGGAGAACGTGCGCCACCACCGGCTCGCGGCGCAGCGCCTGGCCGAGCTGTCGCGGCTGCAGTCGGAGCTGGTGGCGCAGGAGCGGCTGACGGTGCTCGGCGAGGCCGCGGGCGTGGTGGCCCACGAGGTGCGCAACCCGCTGGGCTCCATCCTCAACGCGGTGGCGGTGCTCAAGCGGGACAAGCTGGGCCCGGTGGGCACGAGCGCGGTGGAGATGCTGGAGGAGGAGGCCACGCGGCTGGACGCGATGGTGAGGGACTTGCTGGACGTGGTGCGTCCGCTGGAGCCTCGGCCGCGTCCGCTGCACCCGGGCGAGCTGGCCCGGCGCACGCTGGAGCTCTTCCACGAGCGGCGCCAGCTGGGCACCGTGAAGGTGGCGGTGGACGAGACGCCCGGCCTGCCCATGATTCACGCGGACGAGACGCTGCTGCAGCTGGCGCTGGAGAACCTGTTGCGCAACGCGGTGCAGGCCTCGCCCTCGGGAGGGCAGGTGCGCGTGGCGCTGGGGAGCGTTCCCGGGGGCATCTGCCTCACCGTGGAGGACCAGGGCCCCGGCGTCGCGGTGGGGGATGCCCAGCGCATCTTCGAGCCCTTCTTCACCACGCGCGCCACGGGCACGGGCCTGGGCCTGGCCGTGGTGCGGCGGGTGGTGCACGCCCATGGGGGCACGGTGGCGGTGGGCCAGCGGACCGGGGGCGGCGCGCGCTTCGAGCTGCGGCTGCCGCTCCAGCTGGAGCCGCGGCCCCTGCCAACCGCCCGTTAGAGGGTGCTCACCAGGAGGCGGCAGCGCAGGCCGCCGTTGCGCACCGGGAGGTTGCGTCCCTCGGGCAGCCCCAGCGCGCGCACGAGGCCCGCGTCGTCCGGGAGCAGCACCGCGGCACGCCAGCCCTTGAAGGCCCGCCGGAAGGTGGCCCCCATCGCCCGGTACAGCCCCGGCAGGTCCTCCGCCTCCCCCACCCGCTTGCCGTAGGGCGGATTCACCACCACCAGCCCGGGCCCGAGCCCCGCCGGCGCCGCCAGCGTGCGCACGTCCTGGCGCTCCAGCGTGAGCGTCACCCCGGCCCGCCGGGCGTTGCGCCGCGCCGTGCCCAGAGAGCCCGCGTTGATGTCGTGGCCCCTCAACGCCGAGCGCGGTGCGGGCAGCGCCTCCGCCTCCGCCCTTGCCTTGCGCGCACGCCAGTCCGCCGCGTCGAAGCCGGGGAAGCGCTCGAAGGCGAACGCGCGCTGGAGCCCCGGCGCCCGCCGCTGGGACATCCACGCGCCCTCGATGAGGAAGGTGCCCGAGCCGCACATCGGGTCCACCAGCGGCTCCACCCCGTCATACCCGGCCAGCACCAGGATGCCCGCGGCGAGCGTCTCGCGCAGCGGCGCCCGGCTCACCTCCTGCCGGTACCCGCGCCGGTGCAGGGGCTCGCCGCTGGTGTCCGCGCTCACCGTGCACGTGTCGCCCTCCACCCGGACGAGCAGGGTGAGGCCCTCGGAGGACTCCTCGTCCAGCGGGCCCGCGCGCTCCACCGAGGGCAGGCCCCAGGCCCGCGCCGCGGCGGCCAGCACCGCGTCCGGCCCCTTGAAGCGCGCGCGGTGCAGCACCACCGAGAGCCTCGGCACCGTCCGTCCGTCCCACACCGGGCCCAGGGGCAGCCCCGCCAGGCCCTGGGTGAGGGCCCCGGCGTCCGCCGCGGAGAAGCGCCCCAGCCGCAGCCACACGCGGCTCGCCGTGCGCAGGCGCAGGTTGGCCTCCTGGTGCAGCCCCGGCGCGCCCGTGAGCTCCACTCCCCCCTCCACCGGCTGGGGCGAGAAACCCAGGGCCTCGGCCTCGGCCCGCACGGCGGGCTCCAGCCCCGGCAGCGCCGGCACGAAGACGTGCTCCCTCTGTTGGACGTTCGTCACCTGAAGCGGCATTGTCCGCGGCTGACGCCCGGCCGCAATGCTTTCCTCGAAGGAACGTCCACCGGGCTGGTAGGGAGGAAGCCATGAGCGCAGCCGTGACGACCGCCCGGAACCGCCCCAAGGAGTACGAGGTGACGGTGACCGAGGTGCGCCTGGAGACGCACGACACCGCCACCCTCTCCCTGGACTTCGGCCAGGAGCGCCCCGAGTACAAGGCCGGCCAGTTCCTCAACCTGGACCCGCACCAGTTCCCCGCGCTGGGCCGCTTCGCCACCTACCTCCAGGAGCACAAGGGCCGCAAGGAGCCCGCGCGCTCGTACTCGCTCGCCTCCGCGCCGCACGAGCCCCTGGTGGCCATCACCGTGAAGGACGAGGACTACATCCCCGGCTTCACCCGCTACCCGCCCCTGCTCTCGCCCTACCTCGTCCACGCGCCCCTCACCGGCTCGCGCATGAAGGTGCTGGGCTTCATGGGGCCCTACGTGCTGCCGGACGACGTGGAGGAGCGCACGGACCACCTCGTCCACGTCGTCGCCGGCTCCGGCGCGGTGCCCAACTTCTCCATCATCAAGGACGCCCTGCACCGGGGCCTCAAGCCGCGCCACACCGTCATCTGCTCCAACAAGACGTGGGGCGATGTCCTCTACCGCGAAGCCTTCGCGGCGCTCGAGCGCGCGCACCCGGACAAGCTGCGCGTGGTGCACACCCTCACCCGCGAGATGGACGAGTCGCGCTACGGCCCGGGCGTGCGCAAGGGCCGCATCAGCGAGGCCCTGCTGGAGGAGCTCATCCCGGACCGGGCCACGTGCCTCGTCTACGTGTGCGGCCCGGCGATTACGCCGTGGGACCGGCGCAAGGCGCTGGAGACGCGCACCCCGGCCACCCCGCGCTTCATGGAGACGGTGCTCGGCCACCTCCACACCATGGGCCTGGAGGACAAGCGCATCAAGCGGGAGTCGTACGGGTAGCCGGGGGAGACGCGGCCCTCAGCCCGGAACGCAGTACCAGGGGTCATCCGGATAGTGCTGCCCACAGGTGAGCCCCGGCCCGCAGGTCTCGGGAGACTCTGGCGCACAGGGCTTGCGGCACCCGAAGTCGTGGCAGAAGTACCCAGCGGGGCAAGAGGCATCCTTGTCACAGATTCGTCTGCATTCCGTCCGGAGTTCCCAAGGACGCTGCGGAGGTTCGAGCACCCGACAGAGATGCTTCTCTGGACACGGAACCTTCCGGCAGTCCTCACCCTGCATCCGGGCACAGACAGAAACGCCCTTTCCGCGTGGAAGACACTCCAGACCGTCGGGACAGGAGCGGCCCTCACATGTGGGTAGACATGAAGGTGGCCCTTGAGGGCCTTCCGCGCAAAAGAAGCCGTCAGGGCAACTGGACGGGTCCTCCAACCGGCACGGACGGCCGCACCGCCCCTGACAAAGCAGGCCCTGCTCACAGCCATCGCGCTGGACCGCGGGGAGCACCTTACACCGCTCGCCCTCCTTCCTCTGTCCCACGAGCGAACAGGTACGAACAATCGCCCTACCATCAACGGTCTTGAGGGGCACACAAGAGAAGCCTTCGTCACATTGCTGATCTGTTTCGCACGTGCTGTCCAGACACATATGTAGCGCCGAAGCCCTCTTGATGAGGCATCCCAGCGGTGGCTCGCAGTCCGCGTCCGTATGACAGTCCCTTCGGTAGGTCAGCAGGGATTGCCGGACATTGTGGGCCAATACCGGAATGAGCTTCGACGCCTGCCGCTCGCCAAGGCTCGTCCGCGGCATGGCAATGGAGAGCAGCCATGCAAGTGGAAGCAGGAGAAGCGTACAGGCCAAGGTAATCAGGAGCACGCGCCGCAGCATGAAGCGTCCCATCAAGAATCAATCACCTACCACTCCTCTTCGACCTCATGAGGAAGAGGACACTGCTCAGGACAATCTCCTGAATGGTCGACCGCAGTGCCACAGCGAAGCACCCACTGTTCGTCCGTCAAAGGGCACGACCTGAGATCCAATGTCTCTCTGAGGATGTTCTTGTGGAAGGTCTTCTGCACGTAGCCTTCCTTGCCCCAGGTGGACGGGCAGGCCGTCCCCAGGACGAGCAACGGCATCCAGGCCAGCAGTCTTCCGGTCATGAGCCCCTCCGCAGTCAGCGGGCCCGCATCTGAGCATGGCCGCTCCTCGCGGACAACGGCTGCCACCGCGCCGCATGACCTGCTAGGTTCACCCGCCGGAGGAACTTCCGGAGTGACCCTCGCCCTTCCGCGCCGTGCCCTGTGTTTGCTGCCCCTGATGGGCGCCACTTCCGCCGCGGCCCAGCCGCGTCTGCTCTCCAGCCCCGAGCTGAAGGCCCGTCACCTGGTGCTCCCCGGCAGCGCCACGGCGCCAGCGCCCACGGTGCGCATCACCCCCGGCTACGACACGGTGCTGGAGTTCGATGCGTCCATCGACCCGGACTCGCTCGCCCTCGAGGGCCGGCAGGAGCGCTTCGCGCTGGTGGAGCCCACGACCCGGCTGGTGGTCCTGCGGCCGGCGCTCCCACTACCCGAGGAGGGGCCTCTGCTCCTCAGGGTGGGCTTCGCGGATGGATTGTCCCCCACCCACGCCACGCTCGCGCTCGTCCCAGCGGCTCGCGAGGTGGATGTCCAGGTGCGCGTCCTCCGCCAGCCACGCTCGGTCCCGGCGCTGGAGGCCAGGCTGGAGGAGGTGCTCGCCCGCTGCGAGGCGGGCAGCCTCGTCAAGCTCGCGCTCTCCGGAGAGCTGCAAGGGGGAGTGACGTGGCAGCGGCTGAAGGTGCCACCTGTGTGGGATGAGGTGCAGGTGATTGAACAACATGTGTACCACGCGCGCGCCCGTATCGTGGTGGTCGCGCGGCTCCAACTGCCCTCGGAGACCCGCCCCTGGTTCCCCGGTGAGGCCCGGCTGAGGGACGCGGCGGGCCGTGAGGTGCGGCGGCTGCCCGTGTGGATGGACGGAACGCGGCTGCAGCCGGGAGAGGTCCGTGCCCTCGCCGTGGAGTTGGAGCGGCCCGCCAGCGACACGGACCCGCCCTGGGACCTGGAGCTGCGCGACCGGGACGGTGGGCGAGCCGTGCCCCTCACCCCCTTCAGTCCTTGAGGCCCTCCATGGACGAAACAACCTCCATCCTCCGGCCCGAGTCCCTCCCCCCAGGCACGGAGGTGGGCCACTGGCGCGTCGTGGATCAACTCGGCGTGGGCGGCTACGGCGCCGCCTACCGGGTGGAGGACATCCACCATCCTGGCGTCATCCTGGCCCTCAAACTGGCCCTGCGCCCCGAAGACGCCCGCGCCGCTCGGGAGGTGGTGTTGCTGATGGACAAGGCCGTCCATCCCAACGTGGTGCGCCTCCACGGCCACGGGCGCTGGCCGGATCCGGTCGAGGGCCACACCTGGCACGGCATGGACCTGGTGCCCGGCCTGCCCCTGGACGTGTACGCCGAGACGCGCAACCCCTCGTTCCTCCGGCTCGCCGAGGCGGGGGCGAAGCTGGCCCTGGCGTTGGGAGAGCTCCATGCGCGGGGCGTGGTGCACCGGGATGTGAAGCCCGACAACATCCTTATCCGCGAGCCGGATGGAGAGCCGGTGCTGGTGGACTTTGGCATCGGGGTCTACGAGGGCGCGAGCCCGCTGACCCCCACGTCCCTCCCGCCGGGCACGGCGCACCTGCGCAGTCCCGAGGCCATGCGCTTCTGGATGCAGCGGGGCCCGCGCTCCGGCGAGCCGTACCAGGTGGGCGCCGCGGATGACCTGTACGCGCTGGGGGTGAGCCTGTACCGCGCGGTGACGGGGCACTACCCCTTCAACCCCGGGATGCCGGGGGACGTCCTGGCGGTGATGATCGCCCACCACCGGGCCCACGCGCCCCGGGACTTCAACCACCGGGTGCCCCGGGTGCTGAGCGACGTGCTGATGCGCATGCTGGCGAAGGACCCGAAGGAGCGCTACCGCGACGGCGCCGGGGTGCACGAGGCGCTGATGGCGGCGGCGGCCTTCGGCAAGCGCGCGGAATGGGAGGCGAGCGTCTTCGAGTGGGAGTCCGTCCCGCCGGGCAAGGACAGCGAGGCTCCCGGCCGGAGCATCCGCCGTCCGGCCTTCCCCACCCGGCCCCTGACGGCCACCAGTCCCCGGTTCATGCTCCTCGCGAGCAACCCGTCCGCCGGGCGCCGGGGAAGAGGACAACGGGCCGGAGAGCCCTCGCCCTCCCCGGACAGCCGGAGACGCGGCCGGGCCCTCCGGGCGGGGGGATTGGCCCTGGCGCTGGGGCTCGGCCTGACGTTGACCGGCCTCTGGGCACTGCCCCGGCATTCCTCCAGGTTCCCGTCCACCCGGGAGCTGGCACGGTCCACGTCATCCTCCGCCGAGGTCCTCCCATCCGGGAGCGGCGAAGTGGCGCGGCCACTGGAACTCCCCGATGCTGGGTCGGCTGCGGCTCCACTACCTCCGGAGTCAACCCCCGCGGCTGCCTCCCCCGGGAAGGCACGAGCCACGAAAGGTTTCCCCTTGAAGAAGCTCCCGCCGACAACCCCCAGCGAGCCCCCGCGGCAGCTGTCTGGCTCCCCGGGCAGAGCGCTCGGCACCACCGCCTTGTGCGTGGGCCTGGCCTGCGCCGGTGCCCAGCGGCGCCCCGCCGAGGGGAACTGCCCCGCCGAAGCGCGCGCCGCGATGAAGGAACTCCGCCAGTGGTGGGGAGATGGCCCGACCGTCCTCGTCGACCTCCGGCAGGGCGAGGAAGCACCCCCCCTCGTCCGCTCCGGTCCCATCGTCAGCAGGGTGAAGGTCGGCTTTGGAGGCATGACCGAGGGGACCGTGCTCTTCGGCGAGCTCTTCACCGAGGGCACGAACGTGTATGGCCGGTACGACCGGGCCCAGACGCCCGACGGGAAGACGCACCCCGTCTGCTTCATCCTGGGCACCGAGGAGGAGGACGGGATGGAGAAAATCCCCAGCTCCGAGCCGGGCGCCGTCTACATCGCCAATTGGTCCCCCATCACCGCCGTCAAGCGGTTCGTCTTCAGGGAGCCGGGCACCAGGCCGAAGCCGGAGGACTAAGCCTCCTCGTCCGGCTCCGGCTCCGGCGCCTCCCGGGTGCAGGAGGCCCGCTCGCGCTCCCACTGCTCGTACCGGGCCTGCAACTCCGCGTCCCGCTGGGCCCGCTGCGCCTCCTGGCGGGCCACGAGGTCATTGCCCTTCTGCATGAAGTCCGCGAGCACCGGCCAGTGCTCCCGGCAGAAGGCCAGCTCCGCCTCCGGCACGGGCGCGAGCGACAGCAGCGTCATGAAGACGAAGTCGGTGTTGCGCTCGGGGTCCACCTTCCACTGCGCGAACGCCCGGAACATCCGCATCCGGGAGCACACGCGCCCGTCGGTCATCAGCAAGTGCCAGCAGTCCTCCATCATCTTCAACGCCGCGCCCACGTGCCCTTCCCGGCAGAGGATGGCCACCTCGGGCAGCACCAGGAAGGTGACCCGTCCACCGAAGCGCTCGTGGGCCTCGCCGAGCCAGTGTCTGGCCCGCGCGGTATCTCCCAGCATGGCCAGGCACAGCGCGAGGTGCCCGGGCAGGGCGATCTCCTCCAGCCGCATCGAGCGCGGCAGCCGCTGCCCCATGAGCGGCTCCAACATGGCCGCGGCTTCCGCGTACGCGCCCCGTTGCATGCGGCAGACGCCCACGCCCGCCAGCGCCGCCGTCCGGAAGACGCCGGACGCGCTCCGGGCCGCCCTCTGGAAGTGCTCCTCCGCCTGCGGCAGCCCTCCCGTGGTCAGCAGTTCGCACGCATGGCGGTAGGAGCGGGACCAGCGGCGCCAGAGCAACTGCCCCCATATCACGGCAGCGGCGCACAGCAGCCCGCCCAGCAGGAGCACGGTCAGGACAGCGCGCACGGGCAGCATGTCCAGAGGCATGGAGGTGGACAGCAACCATTGCATGAGGGGCTCCAGGTTGACGGCGGAGGTCCGGTGCCCCACCCTACCGCGAACGTCACCCCAGGTCACGCGGCAGGACCCGGCGCACGAGGACGCGCCAGGGGCCCCACGGGCTCGAAGCCCGTCTCGCGCTCAGGGGGTTGAGGCAGGCGTCCGCGGCGAGGGCTCCACGCCCAGCACCCGCGCCAGCTTGGGCCGCACCCCGAAGGAGCCCAGCAGCGACTCCAGCTTCGCGCGCGCCTGCCGGTTCTCCCGGTGCACGCGCCGGCCCAGAATCAGCTCGTTCTTCAGCGAGTGCTCCCAGCCCGTCAGCTCCGTCACCGTCACCTGGTAGCCGAAGGCCTCCAGCGTCAGCGCGCGGATGACGTTGGTGAGGTGGCTGCCGAACTCCCGCCGGTGCCACGCGTGCTGGTAGAGCAGCGCCAGCGTCGAGTCCACCGCCTGCTTGCTCTCCTTGAGCTGCTGGGCCACCTCGGCCTGGCAGCACGGCACCACCGCCACGTGGTCCGCGCCCTTCTGGATGGCCACCGCCAGCGCGTCGTCCGTCGCCGTGTCGCACGCGTGCAGCGCCATGAGCACGTGGATGCGCTCGGGCCACTGCGCCTCTTCCAGGTGCGCCGTCTGGAACTCCATCCGCCCGAAGCCCAGCCGCCCCGCCCGCTCCTTCGCGCGCTGCGTCAGCTCCGGCCGCCCCTCGACGCTCAGCAGCGTGCCCGCCTCGGCGTCCTTGAGGAACAGCTCGTAGAGGATGAAGCCCAGGTACGCGTTGCCGCTGCCCGCGTCCACCACCACGGGCGCCTCATGCCGCGCCTGCACGTCCTCCATGGCCGGCCGCACCAGGCCCACCAGGTGGTTGACCTGCTTGAGCTTGCGCAGCGCGTCCGCGTTGAGGTTGCCCTCGCGCGTGAGCAGGTGCAGCTCTCGCAGCAGCTCCTTGGACTGGTCCGGCAACAGCTCCCGCCGGACCTGCTTGCCTTTGACCTGCCGCCTCAGACGGACACCACCTCGGTGACCTCGGGAACGAGCTCACGCAGCCGCGTCTCGATTCCCATCTTCAAGGTCGCCGTGGACGAGGGGCAGCCCGCGCAGGCGCCCTTCATGTGCAGGTAGACGATGCCTTCCTCGAAGCGGTCCAGGGTGATGTCGCCACCGTCCTGGGCCACCGCCGGGCGGATCTCCGCGTCCAGGATGTCCTGGATGCGCGCCTCCACCGAGCCCCCCTCCGCCGCCGTCGTGCGCGCCGCCGCCAGGGCCTCCTCGTTCACCGAGGGCAGCCCCGCCGTCAGGTGCTCGTCCAGCGTGGCCATCACCGCGTCGTTCAGCTCGTCCCACTCGCCCTCGTCGCCCTTGGTGACGGTGACGAAGTTGCTGCCCACCATCACCGCCATCACGCCCTTGATGCTCATGAGCTTGAGCGCCAGCGGCGACTTCTCCTCCGCCGCCTGCTTGCTCGTGATGTTCACCGCACCGGACGACACGAGCCGCCGGTCCACCACGTACTTCAACGTGCTGGGGTTGGGCGTCCACTCGAGCTGGATGTTCACCGACATGTGGAAATCTCTCCTGTGCCCTTCCTCTAAGCCGCCCGCCCGCCCGTGGCAACCGCGAGCTGGGGGGGTTATCCCCCTCCTGGATTGTTTTATCTGACAATCAGAATTTTACCCGACTTCAGTGATTCACCGTTCAGGCATGCTAAGCTGAGAGAACGGTTGGGAGTCCAACCGGGGGAGACGTCCCATGGAGAGCTCGAGTCTGCTGGCGCAAACCCCCAGAGTGGCAACGCAGCCGCGCATCCCGTCGAGCGTCTTCGAAGGCCTCTTCGTCCGGGGCCTGGAGCCCAACGGCCAGCTGGCCCGGGCGCTGGCCGCCGAGGGGTACGACCCCAAGTGCCCCGAGGTGGACTACCCGGTGCAGGTGTGGAAGCGGTGCGTGGCGCTGGCGAGGGACCTGGCGTACGGGGAGCTGAGCGACGCGGAGGCCTACCGCATCCTCGGCCGCAAGCTGACCCAGGGCTTCGCGGACACGCTGGTGGGCCGGGTGGCCGCGGTGGCGCTGCCCATGATTGGCGCGGCGCGCGTGGTGGAGCGGCTGCCGCGCTACCTGGCGATGATGGGGCGGCCGGACCTGGAGGTGCAGCTGGTCGCGGTGGGCGAGCGCGCCCGGCGCGTCACCATCCCCGACACGCACAACCGCCCGGAGTTCATCGCCGGCGCGCTCGAGGTGGCGTTGGAGCGGGCCCACGTGCAGCCCATCGTCAGCGTGGAGGATCGCTCGCACCAGGGCTTCCGCCTCCTCGTGCGCTGGTAGGGAGGCACGCCATGGCCTATCCCCCCCGGCTGGCACACCTGGCCACGCGCCCGGTGGTGGTGGCGAAGCTGATCCCCACCTACGCGCGCGCCCATAACATCGACGAGGACGAGGCCTCCCAACGGCTCTCCTCCGCCCTCCAGGGCCGGCTGCTGCCCTCGCTGCTGGAGGAGGCGTGGACGGCCATGCGGGGCAAGTCCAAGCGGCTCGACGACGAGGGCCTGCTGGAGAAGGTGGCCACCACGTTGAAGGATCGGCCGACGCGCCCCGGGCGGGTGGCGGAGCTGACGCCCGCGTGGAGTGCCTTCCTGGTGCTCGCGGACCTGGAGGCCGGCACCGCCAGCGAGGCCGCGCGCCGGGTGATGGAGTCGCCCGAGGGCCGGCAGCGCGCCCAGGCCGGGCTGGCCGAGGTGGGCCGCTTCCTCGCCGCCGAGCTCACCCGGGGCAAGTAGGCGGCGACGTCGTCCTCGAGCGGGCTGGCGGCTCCGCGGGGTGGCCGTTATAGGCTGCCGCCGCTCGACGATGTCCGACCCGCTGCCGCCCACCCTGCGCATCCATCGCGCCATCACCGAGGTTCCCCAGGGAGCCTGGGACGCGCTGCTCGACGACGCGGCCCGCCCCTTCCTGGAGTGGGCCTTCCTCGCGGCGTTGGAGGAGAGTGGCAGCGTGGGGTCCCACGTGGGCTGTCACCCCCGCCACCTCACCCTGTGGCGGGGCTCCCGGCTGGTGGCGGCGGCCCCCGCGTACCTCAAGGACGACAGCTACGGCGAGTTCGTCGCCGACGGGGCCTGGGCCACGGCCGCCGAGCGGCTGGGCGTGCGCTACTACCCCAAGCTGGTGCTGACCGTCCCCTTCACCCCCGTCACCGGCCGCCGTCTGCTGGTGGCACCGGAGGAGGACCGGGCCGCCCGGGAGGCGGAGCTGGCCCGCGCCGCCCTGGAGTATGCCCGCGCCGAGCACTTCTCCAGCGTCCACGTCCTCTTCCCCACCGAGGCCGAGGCCACCGTCCTGGAGTCCGCCGGCTACGCGGTGCGCCTGGGCGTCCAGTACCAGTGGCGCAACACGGGCTATGGCTCCTTCGAGGACTTCCTCGCCCGCTTCCACACAAGGCGGCGCAACCAGCTGCGCCGGGAGCTGAGGGCCCCGGCCGCCCAGGGCCTCACCCTGCGCACCCTCCGGGGGGGCGAGCTGGCTGGAGTGGACCCGGACGACCTCTACCGCCTGTATGCCTCCACGGTGGACAAGTACCCGTGGGGCATGCGCTTCCTCACCCGGGACTTCTTCGCGCGGATGCTCTCCAGCTTCTCCCACGCCTGCGAGGTGGTGGAGGCCCGCCGGGAGGGCCGGCTGGTGGCGGGGGCTTTCAACCTGCTGGGGCCCCGGACGCTCTACGGCCGCTACTGGGGCTGCCTCGAGGAGCACCCCTTCCTCCACTTCAACATGTGCCTCTACCACCCGGTGGCCGACGCCATCGCCCGGGGGCTGGAGCGCTTCGAGCCGGGCGCGGGCGGCGAGCACAAGCTCACCCGGGGTTTCGAGCCGAGCCTCACCCGAAGTGCTCACTTGCTCTTCCACCCAGGGGTCGACCGGGCTGTACGCTCCTTCCTGGAGCACGAACGGGCGGCCGTGCTGGCTGGCCTGCCCCGGTGGCGGGCCGAAACAGGATTCAAGCGGGGGCCGTTGCTGCCCCCTACTCGTTAGAGGGAGACCATGTCCCGAGAGAAGTACGACCCGGATTCCAACGTTGTCACGGAGACGGTGCCGCAGAAGAAGCTCAAGCGGCCCACGCTCTACAAGGTACTCCTACACAACGACAACTACACGACCCGGGAGTTCGTGGTGGCCGTCCTGAAGGAGGTCTTCCACAAATCCGAGACGGACGCCGTGCAGATCATGCTGCACGTTCATTACAACGGAGTCGGCGTGGCGGGCGTTTATACGTTCGAGGTCGCCGAGACGAAGATACGGACCGTGGAGGCGGCGGCGCGGGAGAATGGCTTCCCGCTGCGTCTCTCGATGGAACCAGAGGAAGGTTGAGACCGTGGCAGGACCGCTGATCGCCAAGGCATTGCAGGACAGCTTCCGGAACGCGATGGACGGGGCGCGCCGGATGCGGCACGAGTACCTCACGCTCGAGCACCTGTTGCTCGCGCTCACCAAGGACACCCGCACGCGCGAAGTGCTCAAGGGCTGCGGGGCCAACGTCAAACGGCTCCAGGAGCGCCTGGAAGGCTTCCTGGAGGAGACCGTCGAGCGGCTGCCCGAGGGGGTGGACGCCGAACCGCAGCAGACCATCGGCGTGGAGCGGGTGCTGCACCGCGCCGCCATGCACGCCCTGTCCGCCGAGCAGAAGTTCATCGACGGTGGGGACATCCTCGTGGCGCTCTTCCGCGAGGAGGAGAGCCAGGCCCTCTACCTGCTGCAGGAGGAGAGGCTCACCCGGTTGGATCTGCTCAACTTCATCTCCCACGGCATCTCCAAGGACGGCGACTCGCCCTCCGAGGGGGCTGGCGAGAGCGCCCCGCGCGCGGGCGGCATGCCCGCGGGCGAGGACGAGGAGGGTGAGGGCGGCCCGCGCAAGAGCCCCCTGGAGGCCTACACCACCAACCTCAACGAAGAGGCGAAGCTGGGCCGGATCGATCCGCTCATCGGGCGGCAGAAGGAGCTGGAGCGCACCATCCAGGTGCTGTGCCGGCGCCGCAAGAACAACCCGCTCTACGTGGGCGAGACGGGCGTGGGCAAGACGGCCATCGCCGAGGGCCTCGCGCTGCACATCCACGAGGGCAAGGTGCCCGAGGTGTTGAAGAACTCGGTCATCTTCTCGCTGGACATGGGCGCGCTGCTGGCGGGCACCAAGTTCCGCGGCCAGTTCGAGGAGCGCCTCAAGGGCGTGCTCAAGGCGCTGCAGGAGCACCCGGACGCCATCCTCTTCATCGACGAAATCCACACCATCGTCGGTGCGGGGGCCACCAGCGGCGGCTCCATGGATGCGTCCAACCTGCTCAAGCCCGCGCTGGCCAGCGGCAAGCTGCGCTGCATCGGCTCGACGACGTACCAGGAGTTCAAGGCGTCCTTCGAGCGGGACCGGGCCCTGTCGCGGCGCTTCCAGAAGATTGAAGTCGGCGAGCCGAGCGTGGAGGACACCATCCTCATCCTCGAGGGGCTCAAGAGCCGCTACGAAGACCACCACGGGGTGAAGTACGACACGGAGGCCCTGCGGGCATCGGCGGAGCTGAGCGCCAAGCACATCAACGACCGCTTCCTGCCGGACAAGGCCATCGACGTGGTGGACGAGACGGGCGCGGCCGAGCGGCTCAAGCCCGAGGGCCAGCGCACCGGGAAGGTGACGGTGGCGGACGTGGAGGCCGTCATCTCGAAGATGGCGCGCATTCCGGCCAAGAGCGTGTCCGCCAGCGAGGGCGTGCAGCTCAAGAACCTGGAGCCGGAGCTCAACAAGGTCATCTTCGGGCAGGAGACGGCCATCAAGTCAGTGGTGGACGCCATCAAGCTGGCGCGCAGCGGACTGCGCGCGCCGGAGAAGCCGATTGGCAGCTTCCTCTTCTCGGGCCCCACGGGCGTGGGCAAGACGGAGCTGGCCAAGCAGCTGGCCGCGGTGCTGGGCGTGGAGTTCCTGCGCTTCGACATGAGCGAGTACTCGGAGAAGCACACGGTGAGCCGGCTCATCGGCGCGCCTCCGGGCTACGTGGGCTTCGACCAGGGCGGGCTGCTCACCGACGCCATCCGCAAGCACCCCTACGCGGTGCTGGTGCTGGACGAGATTGAGAAGGCCCACCCGGACCTCTTCAACATCCTGCTCCAGGTGATGGACCACGCGACGCTGACGGACAACAACGGCCGCAAGGCGGACTTCCGCAACATCATCCTCATCCTCACGACGAACGCGGGAGCGAGGGAGATGAGCACCAAGTCCATCGGCTTCGGGGACAAGCAGGCGCCGGCGGACGGGCAGCGGGCGAAGAAGGCGATTGAGAACACCTTCACGCCGGAGTTCCGCAACCGCCTGGACGGGTGGGTGCTCTTCTCCGGACTGCCGCCCGAGGTCATCCTCAAGGTGGTGGACAAGGAAGTGGGGCTGCTCCAGAAGATGCTCACGGAGAAGAACGTGAAGCTGGAGCTGACGCCGGCGGCGAGGGCGTGGCTGGCGGAGAACGGGTACGACCCGGCCTTCGGCGCGCGGCCCATGGCGCGGCTGGTGGACAACACGCTCAAGAAGCCGCTGGCCGAGGCGCTGCTCTTCGGCGAGCTGGCGAGCGGAGGCATCGCGCGCTTCGACGTGGAGGGCGAGGGCCTGAAGCTCAAGGCACTGCCCGCTCCGGCGCCGGCCCCCGCGGCGTAGAAGCGAAGACCCTCACCCCCACCCTCTCCCAAAGGGAGAGGGAGCCGGGAAACGACAAGGGCCAGGTCGGAGGGTCTCCCCTCCCCTGGCCCTTCGTCTTTCCTCCGGGTGGCGGACTACTGGACCCGGTAGGTCTTCACCGCGCTGCTGAGCTGGTCGGCGATGATCTGCAGGGTGGTGGCGGCCTCGCCGGTGGCGCCGATGCGCGACACGGTCTCGTCCATCATCTTGGACAGGTCGCTCACGGCGGTGGTGATCTGGTTGATGCCCACGTTCTGCTGGCCCACGGCGGCGGCGATCTGCCGCACGGCGGCGGCGTTGTCCTGGATGATGGAGGACAGCTCGCGCAGGTTCTTGCCGTAGGTGCGCACCTGCTCCAGGCCCGCCTCCATGCGCTGCGAGCCGCGCTCGGTGATGCGCACGGCCATGGCCACCGAGTTGCCGATATCGTCCAGCAGCTCGCGCACGCGGTCCGTGGACTCGATGGACTGGTCGGCCAGGGCGCGGATTTCACGGGCCACCACGCCGAAGCCCTTGCCGTGCTCGCCGGAGCGGACGGCCTCGATGGCGGCGTTGAGCGCCAGCATGTTGGACTGGTCGGCCAGGTCCTTCACCGTCTGGGTGATGCTGCCGATCTGCACCGTGCGCTCGCCCAGCTCCAGAATCTTCCCGGCGATCTCCTGCACCTGGGTGCGGATGTCGTTGAGGCCCACGAGCGTCTGCTCCAGGGCGGCCTCGCCGGCGCGGCTCAGCTCGTCGGCGCGCTCGGCCACGGAGAGCACCGAGTCGGCCTTCTGGGCGGCCAGGAGACTCGTCTGGCGGATCTCCTGGGCGGTGACCTGCGTCTCCTGAAGGGCGGAGGCCTGGCGGGAGACCGTCTGCGACTGCTCGGCGGCGGAGGTGTTGAGCTGCTCGGTGGAGGCGTTGAGGGCCTCGGCGGCCTGCTGGAGGTTCTGCGTCACCGACCGCAGGCGGTCCACCATCTGCGCGAAGGAGCGGGCGAGCAGGCCCACCTCGCTCGAGGCGGACACCGGCACGGGACGGGTGAGGTCACCGGACTCGACGATGTGAGCGGCCACGTCGGCCAGCTCGCGCAGCGGGGCCACGATGGAGCGGCTCAGCATGGACACCGCCGCGATGCCGCCCAGGACGATGAGCAGGCCCAGGCCCATCATGGTCGCCCACAGCCGGTTGAGCTGCCGGCCGACGTTGTCGTGCTTCATGCCCACGTGCACCACGCCGCGCATGCCGCCGGCCAGCGGAGCGGCCACATCGGCGGCGGCCATCCGGCTGCCGTCGAGCGTCACCTCCACCAGCTCCTGCACCTTCACGCGCTGGCCATTGGTGAGCTCCCCGGACTGCAGGCTGTTGGCGTTGAGCAGCGTCGGGGGCGCCGCTTCGGAGAAGGTGCTGGCCAGCACGTTGTTGGCGCTGTCCACCACGTAGATGTAGCCCACGCCCTCCACGTCACGGAACGTGTTGAGCAGGGGCTGCAGCGAGGTGGCGCCGTCGGCCGAGGCCCGCTCGGCGGCGGCGGTGAAGCCGATGGCGATCGCCTTGCCCTCACTGACGGTGCTGTCCACGAGGTTGCCGCGCAGCCGCCCGGCGGCGACCACGGTGAGCAGGATGGCGATGGCGACACCGACCCCCGCTGTGATGAGAACGATCTTGGGGCCGATGCCGAGCGATTGATTCGAGGTAGCGGGGGTACTCACGGAAGCTCCTCAGGGGAGAAGGACGGGGCCGGACGGACGGACCGGCACGAAACGGGGCTCAAGCCACACCTTCCGGGCCGGAAGGACGGCTGTTGGGCATGGAGGGGGGGCGGCGGCAGCTCATGCGGATGATGTCGGGGATGGCGGACAGGGGCACGCCCCGGTCCGTCGCCTTCAGCTCGATGGCCACCCGGGGCATGCCGAAGACAACGGAGGACGTCTCGTCCTGGGCGAAGGTGACGCCGCCGACCTTCTTGATGTCCAGCAGGCCGCGAGCCCCATCCTCGCCCATGCCGGTGAGGACTCCACCGCCGGCGCGGCTGCCATAGGTGCGCGCCAGCGAGGACAGCAGCAGGTCTCCCGAGGGGCACGGTCCGCCGCGCGTGCGCGTCAGCCGCACCACCCCGTTGCCCTCCACCGTCAGATCGTGCCCGTCGAGCGGGAAGTACACGCGGCCCGGCTCCAGGCGCTCACCCTCCTTGCCGATGACGACCTTGAGGGACGTCACCTGGGAGAGCCAGCGCACCATGCCGGGGGTGAAGCCCTCGGTGATGTGCTGGGCGATGACGATGGGCACGGGCAGGTCCGCCGGCAGGCGCGAGAGCACCTCCGACAGCGCGGGAGGCCCGCCGGTGGAGGCCGCCAGGCCGAAGATGTCCACCCGCGCCCCGGTGACGGCCGGCGGCGGGGAGGGCGGGCGGATGCGCCGGGAGATGACCGGCACCTCCGCCATCAGGCACACCGACTCGGCCAGCTGCCGGCCCCAGCGGCGCAGCTCATCGCCACTGGTGACGGTCGGCTTGCCGATGAGCTCCAGGGCACCCGCGCTCATCGCCTGGAAGCACACGTCCAGGTTGCGCTGGTCCGCCACGGCGCTCACCACCAGGATGCGCGCCGGCGCCTCGGCCATGATGGCCGCGATGGCCGCCGGCCCGTCCAGGTCCGGCATCAACAGATCCATGGTGATGACGTCCGGGCGCAGCAGCCGCGCCAGCGTCACCGCCCGGCTTCCCGTATTGGCCCGCCCCACCACCTCGATGCGTGGATCATCCGTCAGCAGCGCGCTGACTGCGTCGGCCATCGTGGGGGAGTCGTCCACCACCAGGACGCGAATGGGCTCCTTGCCGCTGCTCATGCGCGTGCACCTCTCCGGCTCATCACGTCCAACACCTCGGTCAACAGGCGGCCCGCGGCGCACTCACGCTTGCTGAGGTAACCGTCCGCGCCCGCCGACAGCCCGCGCGAACGGGCGCCCGCGCTGTCGTTGGCGGAGACGAGGATGACGGGAACCTCCTTGGTGTCCGGCTGCGTGCGCAGTTTCGCGATCAGCTCGGTCCCGTTCATCTCCTCCATTTCGAGGTCGCAAATGATCACGTCGTAGGTCTCCGTCTGCAGCCGCTCCATGGCGCGGGCGCCACTGGAGGCCAGGTGCACGGTGAAACCACCGGCCTCCAGCATGGCCCGGTGCAGGGCGCGCGCGGTGAGAGAGTCGTCCACCACGAGGGCCCGGCGGCTCTGCGGCATGGCCACCGTCGTCGGGGTGGAATCGGTCACCACCCAGCCGGGGCGCAGGATGAGCAGCAGCTCGCCGCGGCTGAGGATGGCCGCGCCCTGGTAGGCGGGCACATCGCGCACCTCGGCGGGCAGCGGACGGATGACGAGGTCGCGGTCACCCACCACCGCGTCCACCGCGAGCGCCATGCGCTTGCCGCCGCTCTGGACGATGATGAGCGGCTGGCCCTCGGACGGGGGCGCCGAGGCGCGCAGCCCCATGCGCGCGCCCAGGTCCACCACCGGCACCAGCTGGCCGTTGTAGTCCAGCTGCGTCTTCATGCGGCCGATGCGCAGGTTCTCCGGGCTGGCCAGCTGGGTGGACTCCACCGCCAGCATGGGCAGGCCCACCTGCGAGTCGATGGTGCGCACCGTGAGCACCGGCGAGCTGCCCAGCTCCATGGGCAGGGTGAGCATGAAGCGCGTGCCCGAGCCCTTGGTGCTGACCACCTCGATACGGCCCTGCATGGCCTCCACCGCCGAGCGCACCGCGTCCAGGCCCACGCCGCGGCCCGAGGTGTCGGTGACGTCCGTGCGGGTGCTGAAGCCGGGGCGGAAGATGAGGTCGCGCAGCTGCGCCTCGTGCATCCGCGCGCCCTCGTCCGCGGTGATGAGCCCCTTGCGCTCGGCCGACGCGCGCACGTGCTGCACGTCGATGCCGCGCCCGTCGTCGCTCAGCTCCAGGACGAGGATGTTGCCCTGCTGCTCCACGCGCAGGGTGAGGGCGCCCTCGTGGTGCTTGCCGGCGCGCTCGCGCTCGTCCGGCATTTCAATGCCGTGGTCCACCGCGTTGCGCAGCAGGTGCACCATGGCACCCTTGAGCTTCTCGAGCAGCCGGCGGTCCAGCGACACCTCGGCGCCCACCACCGAGAGCCGGGCCTGCTTGCCCAGCTGGCGCGACAGGTCGCGCACCATGCGCTGCAGCGGCTCGAGGATGGTGCGCACCGGGCGCGTGGTGATGGACTTGAGGCCCTCCTCCAGGCTGTCCACGATGTCGGAGGCCTCGTGGCCGTCCGAGCGCACGCCGGCCGTCACCGAGGACAGCACCGCACGGGCGCGGGCCGTGGGCGCCAGCAGCTCGCGCGCCGTCAGCAGCTCCACCGCCTTGGAGATGTCGCGCAGACGATCCTCCAGGCGCATGCGGAACTCACGCAGGCGCTCCACCTCGCGCATCAGCGCCGTCACCTGGTGCGCGGCCACGCGCCAGCTGGCTTCCACCGCCGTGTCTTCGTCCGCCGCCGCGGACGCGGCCGCCTGGGACGCAGCGGCCTGCGCGGGCGCCAGCGTGGCGGCGGGCGCATGGGCCGGAGCGGCCTCCATGACCATGCCCTCCGCGGCCTCCTCGGGGGGCGGCGCGTCCGCCACGAGCTGCGCCAGGGCCGCCGTGGGATCCGGCAGCGCCTCCCCGCGGCCTTCCGCGTGGGCCTGCGCACGCAGCAGGAACAGGTCCAGCCCGTGCAGCAGCATGTCCACCATCGGCCGCGGCATGGGCTTGATGTCCTTGCGCAGCGGCGCGAGGGCATCCTCCAGCTTGTGCGCGATGGCGCTCAGATCCTGCAGCCCGAGGCTGGCGGCACTGCCCTTGAGGGTGTGCAGGTGCCGCGCCAGGCGCGTGTACACCTTGGCCAGCGCCTCGTTGTCGATGCCCTCCCGCTCCAGATCGAGCAGGTCCAGGGTGACCTTCTGACAGACTTCCTGCGCCTCGGTGGAGAAGCCCGCCACCAGGCTCTGCAGCATGGGATCAACCGGCATTGCGAGCCCCCCCGGCCGCGGTGCCACGCGCGAAGAGGCGCGGCAGGTCGATGAGGTGGATGATCTGACGGTTGTTGCTCAAGAGGATCTCCGTCACCGGACCTTCCGAATGGGTGCGCGCCGCCTCCACCGCCGCGGTGGGCAGGCTGAGCGGGCGAGGAATGGCCTCGCAGTCCAGGGCGCACAGCTCGCCGTCACCCCGGTCCACCACGAGCAGCACGGCGGGATCCTGCCGCCAGCCATGGCCGCCGAGCATCGCGGCGAGGCTGAGCGCGGCGAGCACCGAGCCCTGGTAGCGCAGCACGCCGATGACGTGCGGCTGGGACAGGGGCACCGGCGTCACCAGGCGCAGCGGCAGCGCCGCGCGCAGCGACTCCAGGGGAATGGCGTAGCGCTCCTCGCCCAGGGGGAACTCGGCCACCATGAGCAGGGTCTCGTCGGCGGAGCCGTCGGAGCGTCCACGCAGGCGCGTCGCACGCTCCTCCAGGATGGAACGGATCTCCTGATCCTGGACCTCCTCGGGGCCTCGGTTGGGGGATGTCATTCGATGGCTCCCAGCGTGAGGAAGGCGTCAGCGGAGGCCCGGTAGAAGCGGGCCGGAAGGGGCTCGGGCCCCTCGATGGTCAGATCCGGCGGGAGCCGGGCGGCGTTGTCGCGCACGGTGTGCATGAGGGCGAAGGCAGCCTCGCGGGCCCCGGCGCGCTCGCGCAGCAGGGCCAGCTCCAGCATGCCGGGAAGGTAGTCACGGAACTGTTGCAACAGTTTCTCCAGAAGGGTGGCGGCGCCAGTCTCATCGCCGCTCTCGATGCGCTGGAGCGCCTCGGTGTGCAGTTCCACGGCGCTGGGCGGGGGAGGAGGCGGCGGCGTCGGAGCGACACGCAGGGCGGCCCGGTAGGGCTCGGGCTGCGGCACGGTGGTGGGCCTGGGCGTCGGCGCAGGCGTCAGCTCCCGGGGCAGCGGACGGCGGAAGGCCTGCAGCTCCGGAGCGCCCACGCGCACCAGCCCCGCGGGCGGATGATCCACCTCCACGGTGCCCAGCAGCAGGAAGCCACCCGGGACGAGCGCCCGCGCCAGGTGGCCCAGCGCCACCTGCACCGCGTCCGGGGAGAAGTACGTCAGCACGTTGCGGCAGAAGATGACGTCGAAGCTGCCGTACATCTCGTGCAGCGGCTCGAGCAGGTTGCCCTGGGCGAAGCGGACCACGGAGCGCACGGAGTCGAGGATGCTCACCCGGCCGTCGGCGATCTCCTGGTAGAGGGGATGGAGCAGCGGCCCGGCCTCGCGGCGGGACCAGTTGCCGTACGTGCCCCGGCGCGCCGCTTCCAGCCGACCCTCGTGCAGGTCGGTGCCGAGCACCTCCACGCGCACGCCCGGAGGCGCCATGTTCAACAAGCACGCGGCGATGGAGTAGGTCTCCTCGCCCGAGGCGCAGCCGGCGCTCCACCCGCGCAGGGTGAGGGTGCCCCGGGCCAGCGCGGCGGGCACCGCCTCGTAGGCCAGGAAGCGGAACTGCTCCGGGTGGCGGAAGAAGTACGTCTCCCCCACCAGCACGGCGTCCAGCAGCGCCCGCGCCAGGGGCGCACCCGGACGCTGCAGCTCCGCCAGCAACTCCGACGCGGAACGGCCCCGCGCCAGCTCCGCGCGCACGACTCGGTCCACCGCCGTGGGCGAGATGGCCGTGTCACGGAAACCCGTGCACGACGAGACGACCTCACGCGCCCGCGCGAGCACCTGCTGAGGCTCCACCCCCGAACTCATGCGCTGCGCTCCACCCCCGCCGGCCGCAACACTCCCACGGCCTCGCGCAACAACTCTTGAGTGGCAAAAGCCTTCGGATCGAAGATGGGCACCGGCCGCTCACCGGCCCTCAGCATGCCCACCAGCGTGTCTCGCAGCTGACCGTGATCGGAACCTCCCACGCGGTCGCGCCGGTCGATGTCCGAGGACTGGTACTCCTCGGGGTCCTGCACCGAGTCCACGCTCAGCGCCAGCAGCACGCTCTCGATCTCCAGGATGACCAGCTTGCGCTCCTCGACGGTCTCCCGGTGCGCCACCTCCAGCCGGCGAGCCAAGTCCAGCACGCACACCGGCTGGCCTCGCAGCTCGAAGAACTCGGAGATGTAGCCCGGCCCCATCGGCAGCGGGCGCGTGGCGGGCTGAAGGATGACCTGGCGCACGCAGTCCAGCGGGATGGCGAACTCCAGCCCTCCCACCGTCAGCCGCAGCAGGGCCAACGAGCCCTGGCGGGCCCGGCGCCGCGCGTTGGCCAGCGCGTTCTCCACCGCGCTCAGCAGCTCATCGGCGCGGAAGGGCTTGGCCAGGAACAGCTCCGCGCCCAGCGCCAGGCATGCCTCGGCGCGCGCCACCTCCGAGGAGATGATGATGACGGGGATGGGCTCGGTGGCGGGATCCGCCTTGAGCCGCTTGAGCACCTCGTCGCCATCCATCTCCGGCATGGAGAGGTCCAACAGGATGGCGGCGGGCTGCACACGGGCCACCTTCTCGAGCGCCTCCTTGCCATTGCTCGCCGTATTCAGCGCGTAATGGCCAGAGAGGATCGCGCGCTCGAGCGCGAGGATGGCATCACTGTCATCGACGAGGAGCAGGGACGGGAGGCTCACGGCTCGGCTCTCAATTCTGCGCGAGGAACTTGCGCACGGTCTCTGTCAGATCGTGGTGCGAGACCGGCTTGTTGATGAAGGCATTGGCACCGGCTTCGACGCCCCGCTGACGCAGGTCGCCGCCCCGCTCACCCGTCAGCAGGATGACCGGAACGTCTCGCACCTGAGCCAAGGGGCTCTGGCGCACCTGCTTGACGAAGGTGATGCCGTCCATGCCAGGCATGTTGATGTCCGCGATGACCAGCTTCACCGGCACCAGCCGGAGCAGCTGCAGTGCCCGCGTCGCATCCTCTGCCTCGACGAACCCCATCTTCAGGTTCATGAGATAGATCTTGAGGATGTTGCGTACGGTCGGGCTGTCATCCACGAGTAGGATGTTGGCGCTCAAACCCAGGCTCCTGCCGAGGCCCGGAGATCGGGATCCGGCTGAGGGAAACAATCAGACTGTAGCGTGTCCTCGCCATCCAGCAAAAGCGGGGGCGAGAGAATCTCGGACTCTAGAGGGACGAGCGAGCCCGTCCCCCCGTGAAGCGATCAGCCAGCCGAGGGGGGAGAACCGCTCTCCCCGCCTCCCTGCTTGTCCTCCTCGGCGTCCACCGGCGGGGCGCCGATGGCGTGGTAACCACCGTCCACGTGCACCATTTCGCCCGTGGTGGAAGGCAGCCAGTCCGAGAGGAGGGCACAGGCGGTGCGGGCCACCATGTCGTGGCTGTTGCGCGCATCCCACCCCAGGGGGGCCTGGGCACCCCAGCCCTTCTCCAGGGACTTGAAACCAGGGATGCCCTTGGCCGCTATGGTGGCCAGCGGGCCGGCGGCCAGGGCGTTGACCCGGATGCCCTTGGGGCCCAGGTCCCGGGCGAGGTAGCGCACGGTGGCCTCCAGGGCGGCCTTGCAGACGCCCATCCAGTCATAGATGGGCCAGGCGACCCGGTTGTCGAAGTCCAGGGTGACGATGGAGCCGCCCTGGGTCATCAGCGGCATGGCCGCCACGGCCAACTCCTTGAGGGAGAAGGTGGAGACGCGGAATGCCGTCTGGACGCTCTCCCAGGGGGTGTTGAGGAAGTTGCCGCCCAGCGCGTCCTCGGGGGCATAGGCGATGGAGTGCAGCACGCCGTCCACCCGGCCCCAGCGCTGCCGCAGCGCCTCGGTGAGGGCGGGGAAGTGGGCGGGGTTGGTGACGTCCAGTTCCAGCACCTCGGTCCCCGCCTTGAGGCGCTTCGCGCTGCGCTCCGTGAGCGAGCGCGCCCGGCCGAAACCGGTGAGGACGATCTCCGCCCCCTGCTCCAGCGCGTGCTCGGCGATGCCGTAGGCGAGCGACTGGGGGGTGAGCACTCCGGTGATGAGGAGCTTCTTGCCCTGCAGCAGCATGCACAGGCCTTTCTGACTAAAGAGAAGGAAGTCCGGGGGGTTTATCACTCCCGGAGGCCCGGGTAAGCCAGGAAGAAGCCCGGCGCCCCCACCCTACCCGGTAGGAAACAGCGGATGAAGTTGCGCTCACGTGGCGCATGAATCCTGCTGCTCGCCCCGCCCGATGGGACTGGGAGACGGGGCCCAGCTGATCAACAAATCGTGCCGAAAACCCCCCAACGGGGCGGCCTTCCAGTAAAAGAGCGCACGCCATGGCGAATTTCCAGGACTCGTACCTCTCCGGCGGAAACATCGACTTCATCGAGGGGCTCTACGCGCGCTACCTCGAGGATCCGTCCAGCGTGGACCCGAGCTGGCGCGAGTTGTTCGAGGGCAACGACGGTGCCGGCCGGCCCATCTTCAACAAGACCCTGATCGAGCCACCCGCCCCCGTGGTCCCGGGCAAGGAAGGCAAGGGAGACGGCAAGGGCAAGGGCGAGGGCAACAAGGCCGCCGCCGCGGTGGCGCTGGCCCCGCAGACGGCCCCCACGGTCGCCTTCCAGCAGGACATGAAGCTGCAGGCCCGGGTGGATCAGGCCATCTCGGCCTTCCGCCTGCGCGGCCACCTGCGCGCCCAGCTGGATCCGCTCGGCCGGGCCCGCCCGAGCCTGGACCACGTGGCCGACGTGGGCATGGTGGACGACAAGCACTTCTCCTCCGCCGAGCTGGAGCAGCTGGTGGAGAGCGCCAACGTCTTCCCCGAGGCGCGGGTGAAGCTCAAGGAGCTGCTGGGCCGGCTGCGCCGCACGTACACCGGCGCCGTCGGCGTCGAGTACATGCAGATGCTCGACAGCGAGCGGCGCCGCTGGCTGATGAAGCGCATGGAGTACACCGAGAACCGCACGGCCTTCACGGTGGACGAGCAGCGCCACATCCTCACCCGGCTGTCCTACGCCGAGGGCTTCGAGAACTTCCTGCACACCAAGTTCATCGGCGCCAAGCGCTTCGCGCTCGATGGCGGCGAGGCCCTGGTGCCCATGCTGGACGCCGTGCTCGAGGTGGGCGGGGACCTGGGCCTCAAGGAGGTCGTCATCGGCATGGCCCACCGCGGCCGCCTCAACGTGCTGACGAACATCCTGGGCAAGAAGCCGGATCAGATCTTCAGCGAGTTCGAGGGCCCGCAGGATCCCAAGCAGCACATGGGCCGCGGCGACGTGAAGTACCACATGGGCTTCAGCTCGGACCACGCCACGCGCGGCGGCAAGAACATCCACCTGTCGCTGGCCTTCAACCCCAGCCACCTGGAGGCGGTGGACCCGGTGGTGGAGGGCCGCGTGCGCGCCAAGCAGGACCGCAGCGGAGACACCGAGCGCACCAAGGTGATGCCGCTGCTCATCCACGGCGACGCGGCCTTCATCGGCCAGGGCGTGGTGGCCGAGACGCTCAACATGGCGGGCCTCGAGGGCTACAAGACGGGCGGCACCCTGCACGTCGTCATCAACAACCAGGTGGGCTTCACCACCGACCCGTCCGACTCGCGCAGCTCCATCTACTCCACGGCCCTGGCGCAGATGCTCGACGTGCCCGTCTTCCACGTGAACGGGGATGACCCCGAGGCGTGCGTCCACGTGGCCCGCCTGGTGGCCGAGTTCCGCCAGACCTTCAAGAGCGACGTCGTCGTCGACCTCGTCTGCTACCGCCGCTACGGCCACAACGAGGGCGATGACCCTTCGTTCACCCAGCCGGCGATGTACGAGATCATCCGCAAGCACCCCACCGTGCGCACGCTCTACGCGCAGCAGCTGGCGCAGCAGGCCCGCATTCCCGCCGAGGAGTCCGAGGCCATCAAGCAGCACTGCATGCAGGAGTTCGACGCGGCGCTGCTGCGCGCCCGGGCGCAGAGCCAGTTCAAGGAGCCCAACGCGCTGGAAGGCCTGTGGCAGCCCTATAAGGGCGGACTGCACAAGAGCGCCCCCCAGGTCACCACGGCGGTGGACAAGGAGACGCTGCGCTCGGCCCTGAAGAAGCTGAGCGAGGTGCCCGAGGGCTTCAACGTCCACCGCGACGTGGAGCGCACGGTGCTCAAGAAGCGCCAGGGCATGCTGCAGAGCGAGGAGCTGCAGTGGAGCGAGGGCGAGTCGCTGGCCTACGCCACGCTGCTGTCCGAGGGCTATGCCATCCGCCTGAGCGGCCAGGACAGCGAGCGCGGCACCTTCAGCCACCGCCACGCCGTGCTGCACGACGTGAAGACGGGCGACAACTTCGTCCCCCTGCGCCAGTTCCCCACCGGCCGCGCCCGCTTCGAGGTCTTCAACAGCCCCCTGTCGGAGATGGGCGTGCTGGGCTTCGAGTACGGCTACAGCCTCGACGTGCCGGACGGCCTCACCATCTGGGAGGCCCAGTTCGGTGACTTCGCCAACGGCGCTCAAATCATCATCGACCAGTTCATCGCGGCCGGTGAGAGCAAGTGGCGGCGGCTGAGCGGCCTCACCCTGCTGCTGCCCCACGGCTACGAGGGCCAGGGCCCGGAGCACTCCAGCGCCCGGCTGGAGCGCTTCCTGAGCCTGAGCGCCGAGGACAACCTCCAGGTGGCCTACCCCACCACGCCCGCGCAGATCTTCCACCTGCTGCGCCGCCAGGTGCTGCGCCCGCTGCGCAAGCCGCTCGTCATCATGTCGCCCAAGAGCCTGCTGCGCCGCCCCGAGGCGACGAGCAAGCTGGAAGAGCTGGCCACCGGCACCTTCCAGGAGATCATCCTGGACAAGGTGAACCCGGCCGGCGTGACGCGCCTGCTCCTGTGCTCCGGCAAGGTCTACTACGACCTGGTCAAGGCCCGGGACGAGCGCAAGGACGACTCCATCGCCATCGTGCGCGTGGAGCAGCTCTACCCCTTCCCCTTCGACGAGCTGGCAGGCCTCGTCGCGAAGATGCCGAAGCTCACCGAGCTCTACTGGGTGCAAGAGGAGCCCCGGAACTCGGGTGGCTGGCACTTCATGTTCCCCCGCCTGCACGACCTGGCCTCCACTCGGGGCCAGAACCCGCTGAAGGTGGGCTACATCGGGCGCGCGGAAGCCGCCAGCCCCGCCACCGGCTTCCCTCAGACGCACAACCTGGAGCAGCAGCTCATCGTCGAGGAAGCCATCCTCCGAGGAACCAAGAATGGCCGTTGAACTGAAAGTCCCGCCCCTGGGCGAGTCCATCACTGAAGCCGTCGTCGGGAAGTGGAACAAGAAGAAGGGCGAGGCGGTGACCGCCGACGAGCCCCTCGTCGTCCTGGAGACCGACAAGGTCACCATCGACGTGCCCGCTCCCGCCGCCGGCGCCATCCTCACCATCGCCTTCAACGAGGGCGACAAGGTGCGCGTGGGTGACGTGCTGGGCACCATCGAGGCCGGCGCTGGCGCCTCCGCTCCCCAGGCCGCCGCTCCGGCCGCCGCTCCCGCTCCCGCCGCCGCGGCTCCCACGGCCGCCGCCGGTGCCGACGTCCGCATGACGCCCACCGCCCGGAAGATCGTCGAGGAGAACAAGCTCGACGTGGCCCAGCTCAAGGGCAGCGGCACCGGCGGCCGCATCACCAAGGAGGACGCGCTCGGCCAGCTCAACCGCCCGGCCGAGGCCCCCGTTCAGCGTGCTCCGGCTCCGGCCGCCCCCTCCGGTCCCCGCCCGCGCGCCGACCGCGAGGAGCGCGTGAAGATGACGCCGCTGCGCCGCCGCGTCGCCGAGCGCCTCGTCCAGGCCCAGTCCACCGCCGCCATCCTCACCACCTTCAACGAGGTGGACATGGGCGCGGTGATGGACCTGCGCAAGCAGCACCAGGACAAGTTCCTGGCCCGTCACGGCGTGAAGCTCGGCTTCATGAGCTTCTTCATCCGCGCCGCCGTCGAGGCCCTCAAGGCCTTCCCCCAGGTCAACGGGGAGATCGACGGCGACGACGTCGTCTTCAAGCACTACTACGACATCGGCGTGGCGGTGAGCGGCAGCCGCGGCCTGGTGGTCCCCGTGGTGCGCGACGCCGACACCCTGTCCATGGCCGAGCTGGAGAAGAAGGTCGGCGACTACGGCGTCCGGGCGCGCAACGACAAGCTCACGCTCGCCGAGCTGCAGGGCGGCACCTTCACCATCACCAACGGCGGCATCTTCGGCTCGATGCTCTCCACCCCCATCATCAACCCGCCCCAGACGGGCATCCTGGGGATGCACAACATCGTGGAGCGCCCGGTGGCCCGCAACGGCCAGGTCGTCATCCGGCCCATCATGTACCTGGCCCTCTCCTACGATCACCGCCTCATCGACGGCCGCGAGGCCGTGCAGTTCCTCGTGCGCATCAAGGACTGCATCGAGGACCCCACTCGGCTCCTGCTGGAAATTTGAAAAACCGCTAAACGGTAGCAACCAGGAAAACAGGGCAGCCGACTAGACAGGCGCTCGGCTGCCCGCCTAGAACTTCACGTGTCACCCGGCACACGGGGGACGGGAAACGAGCCGGCCTTGGGTCGGCTCCCCTGACAAGGAAGCACAATGGCAACTGGTACCGTGAAGTGGTTCAACGACGCGAAGGGCTTCGGATTCATCGTGCAGGATGGTGGGGGCGAGGACGTGTTCTGCCACCACACCGCCATCAACATGGATGGGTTCCGCACTCTCGCCGAGGGGCAGAAGGTGGAGTTCGAGCTGGCCAAGGGCCCCAAGGGCCTGCAGGCGCAGAACGTTCGCGCGGCCTGATTCCGACCCGAGCCACTCCGTCCGCGGAGTGACCTGGGAAGAAGGCCCGGCATCCCAGGGGGGAGCCGGGCCTTTCTCTTTGCGGGCGCCCCCGCCCCTACTTCGCCAGGTGGCGCTTGAAGTGGCCCATCACCCACTCGTACTGGCGCTGGGTGACGAGCGGATCCGGCACCATGTGCGTGAGGCCGCTCAGGGGCAGCAACTCATGGTGCTTGCCGGCGCGGAAGAGCGCGTCGGAGAGCTTGAGGGTGTGGAAGAAGTAGACGTTGTCATCCGCGGTGCCGTGGATGAGCAGCAGCGGGGAGAGGGGCTTGCTGGTGTCGCGCGCGTAGGTAAGCAGCGAGCTCTTCTCGTAGGCCTCGGGGTGCTGCTGGGGCAGGCCGAGGTAGCGCTCGGTGTAGTGGGTGTCGTAGTCGAGCCAGTCCACCACCGGGGCGCCAGCGACGGCGGCCTTGAAGACGTCCGGGCGCTTGAGGGCGGCGAGCGCGCCCATGTAGCCACCGAAGCTCCAGCCTTCGATTCCCACGCGCTGCAGGTCCACCTCGGGCACCACGGCGGCGAGCGCCTGGACGGCGGCGGCCTGGTCCTCCAGCGTCACGCCGGAGAAGTCCAGGTGCACGGCGCGCTGCCACTTGGAGCCGCGCAGCGGGGTGCCCCGGCCATCGAAGCGGGCGATGAGGAAGCCCTGGTCCGCCATCCACTGCGACAGCAGGTGCGCGGCCATGGACTTGTGCACGACGGTGACGGTGGGGCCGGCGTACACCTCGACGATGGTGGGCAGCTTCTGGCCAGGCTTGCCGTTGCGCGGGCGCACCAGCGAGGAGTGGAACTTGAGCGGGCCCACCTCGCGGTACTCGACGACGGGGACGAAGCCGGGCTCCACCGCCACCGAGGGCAGCTCGCCCACGCGGGTGCCATCCCCCCGCACCACGTAGGTGCGCGGCATGGACGTGGGGCTCGAATGCGTGATGACGGCCAGGTTGCCGGAGCGGGCGACGGCGCCCATCTCGACGGCCTCACCGGTGGTGCCGGGACGCACCTGCTCCGGGGCGCCGCCCTCCTTCACGCGCCACAGGTAGCTCTCGGTGGGGTTGGGGCCACCGACGAAGTAGAGGGTGCGCTCCTTCTCGATGTAGCGGGCGAGGTTGCGGAAGCCCGCCTCCGGCTTCACCAGCGAGCGCGCGAGGCTTCCATCCGCGTTGCGCAGCTCCACCTCGGGGCCGCCGTTGCGCTCGGTGTACCAGAGGAAGCCGCTGCCATCCTCGAGCCACAGCGGGAAGGTCTGCTCCAGCTCGAGCCACGCGTCGTCCTTCTCGGTGAGCAGCTCCTTCGTCTTGCCGCTGGCCGTGTCCACCGCGAGCAGCTTCTGCTCCGTCTGCGTGCGGTTCTGCACCAGCACCGACAGGGAGCCCTTCTTCGGCCACACCACCGTGGCCAGGTACGGGTACTTCTCCGCGTCCCACTGCACCCACACCGTCTTGCCGCCCGTGACGGGCGTAATCCCCAGGCGCACCTTCGCGTTGTTCTTGCCCGGCCGCGGGTACGAGTAGTCCTCCGCGCCCTTCTCCGGGTGCATCACGTCGATGATGGAGAGCTTCTCCACCTGCGCCGTGTCCGACTCGGTGTAGGCGATGAACTTCGCGTCCGGGCTCCACCACCAGCCGGAGAAGCGGCTCATCTCCTCCTGGGCGACGAACTCGGCCAGGCCGTGCGTCTTCGCCGGGGTACCGCCCGTGGTGACGCGGTGCTCCTTGTTGGTGGCCAGCTCGATGCGGAAGACGTCGTTGTCCCGCACGTACGCCACGTGCTGCCCGTCCGCGGAGAAGCGCGGGTCGATGACGCCCGGGCCCGTCTTCAGCTCGGTGGACTTCCCGCTGGCGCGCTCGACCAGGTAGAGCTTGCCGGAGAGCGGCACCAGAATCCGCTCGCCGTCCTCGGACAGTTGGTACGAGGTGAAGCCCCGGGCGCTCACGCGCATGCGCTCGCGGCGGGCCTTCTCCTCGGGGGAGAGCGTCTCCTCGGAGCCCTTGAGGATGGCCTCGGGGGTGAGCACCTCCTTCGCCTCACCGGTGGCCACGTCGAAGGCGAAGAGGGTCTGGATGGGGGCGCGGGGCTGGCCGCGCAGGAAGAGGACGGTCCTCTCGTCGGGAGTGATGCGGGGGTTGACGGGACGCCCGCTCATGAAGCGGCGTGTCTCCGCGTAGTCCCGCAGGAAGGCGTCTTGTGAGGCGGTCATGGTTTTCGCGGGGGGCGGCTGGGCGAGGACGGGAGCGCTCGTCAAAAGGAGCGCGGCTGCGAGCAGGATGCGCATGCGGGGCTGGCGCCCGGGAGGCGGGCGGTCCCTCCTTTGAGGTAGGAAGCGCGCGCAGCCTACACTCCTGGCGGCGCGCGGCCCGCCAAATGCCGTGCAGGGGCGGTTATTCCCAGTGATGGACGAATCCCACAAGCACCTGCGTCTCGCGGGCGTCATCCGGCTGTCACTCGGCGGAGGACGGGGCCCGACGGACGCGTACGTATTCGACCCGCACCGGCTGGCGCTGCCCGCGTGGGCCTGCGCGCTGGAGGACGGGCCGGCGGCGCTGCTGGTGACGCTGGACCGGCACCTGGACCTGGTGGTGCCCCAGGCACCGGCGGCGGTGCCGGACCGCTCGGCGGGGCTGAGGGCCCTGGACGAGCACGCGCGGTGGTCGCTGGACGTGCGCAACTACGACCACGTGCTGGCGGCGATGGAGGCCGGGCTGGTGGGCGACGCGCTGGTGATCGCCCGGGGACGGCCTCGGGGCACGTTCGCTGGCGACGTGTACGTGGACACGCGGGGGCGCCCGCACCGGCTGGTGGTGGTGCCCACGGTGGACCGCGCGGCCGAGGCCTTCAACGCGCCCGCTCCCGGTGACGCGGTGCGCGACGTGCTGGCCTCCGCCGAGCGCATCCTGCTGGACGTGGACCTCGACTGCTTCACCAGCCTGAGCGATGCGGACCCGACCACGGTGCTGCCCTGGCCTCGAGGTGTCATCCGGGACTACCTCCTGCCACCGGACTCGGAGTCCTTCTGGGAGGCGGTGCTCGGCCGCTGTGTCGCACTGACGCTGGCGCGCGAGCCCCACCACTGTGGGGGGCTGCTGGCCTCGGGGGAGCTCTTCCGGGACGTGGCCGAAGTGCTCTTCCGGGAGCTGCTGCACACCCCACCCCCCTAGCCTTCCTTTTTCCCAGTTTTCCTTCAGTTGCAGACACGCCGGGCGGCCTCGGACTAGCATCACGGCGGTAGGGAGGCATCCAGGCAGGCGCCGGGATTTCTTCCCCCCGCCTTTCCTTCCGACGCCCTCCCTCTGGGAGAATGGCCCCCGCCTCATGAACGGCTCGCCCCCGCAGACGGTCATTCCTCCGCAGCTCGCCCGACGGATCCACCTCGTCGTGCTGGCGTGGCTCACTCCCTCCGCGCCCATCGCCGGCTACCTCCTCGCGTTGTCGCTGGGGTTGTCGGCGGGGGACCACCTCTGGGCGCTGCTGCATGTGCTCCCGGTCGTCTTCGTGGTGGCGGCACTGCTGATCCCCTGGACGGGCATCTCCGTGCTGCTGCGGGGCAACCTCCCCGTGCGGCCCGACGAGCCTCCCCAGGAGCGGCTCGCCCGCCTGCAGATGCTGCCCTGGAAGCTCGCGTTCGTGGGAACCCAGGCCCCCGCCCTCCTGGGCGGCCTCGTCTACGTCATCCCGTTGGTGCTCCGGACCGGCAAGCACCCCATGATGATCGGGCTCGGGTTCCTGGTGGCCGCCACCATCGGCCAGGTGCTGGCGCTGCCCGTGGGCATCAAGCTCGAGCAGATGTTGATGCCGCTCGTCGTCGAGGAGCGCAACCGCCTGCGGGTGCACGCCACTGGACGGGGGCTCTTCTGGCCGAGGCAGCGCTGGTTCCTACCCTACGTGTTCGCCGCCACCCTGACGAGCACCCTGGTGCTGTCGGGGCTGGTGTTCGTCCTGCAGACGCTCGAGCTGCGCGATGCGCAGATGAGGGCCGTGCTCGCGGATCCGTCCATCTCCCAGGCCCAGGGCGAGCTGATCGCCCAGAAGCTGCACGGCTTCAGCGACTCGCTGCTCTCGACGATGGGCCCGCCGCTGCTGGCGCTGGGGGCCTTCGTGTTGATCGTCCTGTCGCTCTCCGCCTGGATGCTGGCGCGCCGGCAGGTGCGCGCGACGGCGGCCGTGATGGAGGCCATCGAGGCCCTGGCCCAGGGCGCCCCCTTCGCGCCCCGCTGGGCCTCCACCGACGAGATGGGAGACCTCGCGGCGGGCATGGTGACGGTGCTCGAGCGGCTCCAGGAGATTCCCACCCGGCTCCAGGCCTCGGCCACCATGCTGCTGTCGGCGAGCACGGCGCTCGGCTCCGCGAGCAACCAGCAGCGCCAGCGGCTGTCCGAGCAGGCCGCCATGCTGCAACAGGCCCAGCTCACCTCGGAGGAGATCCGCACCACCTCGGAGCTGGCCTCGCACAAGGCCGAGAGCGTGCTGAGCGTGGCCGGCCACGCGGGGCAGCTCGGCCAGTACGGCGAGGAGGCGCTGGACCGGACCCTGGCGGGCCTCAACACCATCCGCGACTTCGTGGACGGCATCCGCGGCAAGGTGCTGCGCCTGCAGGAGAGCGCCACGCAGATCGCCCACATCGCCGTCACGGTGAAGGACCTGGCCGACCAGTCGCACCTGCTGGCGCTCAATGCCTCCATCGAGGCCGCACGCGCCGGGGACCAGGGCGCGGGCTTCGCCGTGGTGGCCAGTGAAATCCGCAAGCTGGCGGATCAGACCATCCGGGAGAACGCCCTCATCCGCAAGAGCCTGCTGGACATCGGCACCGCCATCCGGGACGTGGTCTCCATGAGCGAGCAGGGCGCCCTGCAGGTGGAGGGCGGCCTGGAGATGGTGAAGTCCTCGGGCAACAACCTGCGCGAGATGTCCTTCATCATCCAGGAGAACGCTGCGGCCGTGCGGCAGATCGCCGTCGCGGTGAACCAGCAGAACACGGGGATTTCCCACATCTTCAACGCCATCGCCCACATCTCGGCCGGCATGGACGAGACGATGAAGCGCCTGGACACCACGCTGCAGGCCACCGAGACGCTCCAGGCCGTCACCCGCGAGGTGACGGAGATCGCCCGCCGCTACCAGCTCAATCGCTGAGGCTACAGCGGTGAGTCCAGGAAGCCGGGCCGGAACTCCGTCACCTGTCCGCCGCTGAAGGAGAAGCGGCCGCCGAACTCGGGCCGCTCGTCGTTGAGCACGTACCCGAAGTCGAGGCGGAACGGGAAGGTGTTGAACTGGGGGAAGAGCAGCCGCAGCCCCACGCCCACCGAGTGCACGAAGCGGGGACCCTCATCGAACGCCGAGCCCGCGTCGTAGAAGAGCACGCCGCCCAGGTGCACCGTGTAGAGGATGAGCGGCCGGGTGCGGTACTCCACGTTGAGCAGCGCCGTGCGCTTGCCCGAGTACGCCTCCGGCCGCGCGCCCCGCAGTCCGTTGCCGCCTCCGAGCAGCAGCACGCGCTCGTTGAGGTCGTCGATGTTCACGTCCAGCAGGCCCCGCACCACGAAGCGCCCGCCGAGCACCTTGGGGGACACCTGCTGGAGCTCCACGGCCCAGCGGCGATTGACCCACGTCCCCGCCCCCTCCCCGCCCAGGAGCCGGCGCACGGACGCGGCGGCGGCCAGCGAGCTGAGCGCATCCCCCAGACGCACGCGGTAACGGCCGGTGAGGCCCACCTCGGCGAAGTTGCCCGCGGAGGCCAGCAGCGCGGGCGCGTAGCGTGCCGTGGCGGTGAGGTAGGGCCCCACCTGGAAGTCCTCGGAGAGGGCGTAGGAGTCCACGTCGCGCATCACCTCGTAGCGCGTCTCCCAGAAGCGCGCGTAGCCGAGCACGTAGGTGGCATCCTCGCCGCGAGGCAGGTAGGTGTCGCGCAGCCACGTGCGCCGGGCCTCGTCCAGCCCGGAGTCCGCGGGAGCCCCATAGCGCCGGTGGTACACGCCCACGCCCCCGCCCGCGTCCAGCTTGTAGCGAGCAGAGCCCCAGGAGCGCAGGTACAGCGTGCTCCCGCTGAGCTCGCGCGCATCGTAGATGTAGGGCACCGTCCCGCCATCGGGGTACGGCAGGGCCCACACCTCCGCGCCGCGGAAGACGCGGACGGGCTGCACGCGCCACACCGCCTGCGCCTGGAAGCTCCACGGCGTGTCCAGCGCGTAGAAGGGCCGCGTCACCAGCACGCTGCCACGCGAGCCCTCGAGCTGGCCGCTCTCGCGTCCGACGATGAGCGAGGCCGTCTCGCTGAGGTACCAGCGGCTGCCCGCCAGGCGCGGGTCCACGTACGTCTGCCCGAAGCTCAGCGAGTCCCGGCGCAGCAGGAAGTCCAGCGCCACCTTCTTGTTGAGCCCGAGGAAGTTCTGCTCGGTGCCCTGTAGCCGCAGCGACTGCACCAACGGGCCGACGATCTGGAAGTCCTGGTTGAGCCGCAGCGACCAGAGGTCCTTGGTGATGATGAGCAGCGACACCGCGTCCGGCATGGAGCCGCGCACCGGCACCACGCGCACCACCGCGAAGATGCCCAGCTTGCGCAGGTTGCGCGCCGTCTCGTAGGCCCGCGCCGCCGAGTAGGGCGCCCCGGGCTCCAGCAGCACCTCGCGCCGGATGACCGCCTCGCGGGTCCGCGCGTGGAACACATTGAGCAGCAGCGGGTACGGATCACTCGGGGCGACGACGTCCTCGGAGGCCACGAGCACCGCCTCCAGGCGCTTGCCCTCGGGCTCCGGCTCGAGGCTCCGGCCCTCCTCGAGCGACAGGCCCCACTGCACGAGCGCATCCTCGTAGCCCTCGGCGGGTGGAGCGGGCTCCGCCGCCAGCAGGGGCGCGAGGATGAGGGGCAGCCAGGCGAGCGACACGGCGCCCATCCTGTCACGCCGCCGGGGCCCGGGAATACGTTAGTGAACAGCTCCAGCCCCCGCGGGACTGGAGGGGATTCCCGGGCATGGACGGAAGCGGGAGACTTCAGGCTTTAGAGCGATGCACCCCGTAACGTCCGGACGCAACGTGAAGATTCTCCTGGTAGAGGACAACGAGGACATCCGCGAAGGGCTGACCGATCTCCTCGAGAGCGAGGGCTATTCGGTCGCCGGAAGCGGTACCGCGGAGGAGGGACTGGCCCGTTTGAGGTCGGAGTCCTTCCACCTGGTCATCACCGATTACATGCTGCCTGGCCAGAACGGAGATTGGCTGTTGGAGCAGGCCGAGCGCGAGCACCGGCTGCACAGTACGGGCGCGTTGATGATCACCGCCCACCCGCGGGTGCAGCCTCCCGCGGGCGTGCGCCTGATGCACAAGCCGCTCGACATCGACGACTTCCTGCGCGTGGTGTGCGAGTCCCTTCCCCAGTTACGCGCGGTCGGCGGGTAGCGGCGCGGCCCGCAGATCTCCCGGACGGGGCGAGGGCAGCTTCTCGCCCCGGGCGATGGCCGCCACGATGCTGGCGAGCTGCTCCACCCCATCCGACAGGGCCGCCGGGCCCGGCTGGAGGATGAACGAGCTCTTCACCTCGTAGAGCTGATCCTCCACCACCGCCCGCACCCGCTCCCAGCCCGGCCGCGAGACGATCTTCTCGCGCTTGGCCTTGCGGCCACACCAGCTGGCGATGACGCCCTCCGGGTCTCTCCGGGCCACCTCGGCCGGCTCGAAGATGCGGCCCTTGGCGCCCTGGTGCACGCGCGTCTCGCGGCACACGTCCTCCCCGCCCACCAGCTCCACCAGCTCCGAGCACCAGCGGATGCCGGAGATGAGCGGCTCGTGCCACTCCTCGAAGAAGATGCGGGGCCGGCGCGGCAGCCGCTCCGCCGCCTCCGCGTGCCGCACGAGGTTGGCCTCCAGCTCGTCCGCCAGCTTCTCCGCGGCCTCGGCCCGCCCCACCAGCGCGCCCACCACGCGCACCGTCTGGAGGATCTCCGCGAGCGAGCGCTGGTTGAAGAGGTACACGGGCACCCCGCGCTTGCACAGCTCGCGGCCGATGTCCGCCTGCAGATCCGAGAAGCCCAGCACCAGGTCCGGCTTCAGCTCGAGGATGCGCTCGAAGTTGGCGTCCAGGAAGGAGCTGACGCGCGGCTTCTTGCGTGCCTCGGGCGGACGCACGGTGAAGCCGGAGACACCCACCACGAGCTCTCCCGCGCCGATGCGGTACAGCGTCTCGGTCGTCTCCTCGGTCATGCAGACGATGCGCTGGGGGTAGCGCGGGGCGGAGGAGAGCAGGGCCTTCAGCCGATCGGTCATGGGACGCAGTGTAAGGCGAGGGGCTTCCTTCCACCCGCCCTTCCGGACCATGCTCTCCCCTACCCCGAGCCCGGGATGGCGACCGACATGACTCCCGCACGCACCACCTCCCGCACCTGGGTGCTCCTCCTCCTCCTCCTGGCGGTGGCCTCGAGCGCCTGCGGCCCCCGCACCAAGCAGCAGCGCCAGGCCTACGGCGAGAAGCGGACCGACGAGGCCACCCTGCTGATCAACGAGGCCACGAACCACCTGCGGGAGCTGAACGCGGACCGCGCCGAGCCCCTGCTGGCCAAGGCGAAGGAGGTGCTGGCCCACCCGGACGTGGACCTGTCGCCCGAGGGGGAGATGCTGCGCTCGGAGCTGGCGGAGCTGCAGGCGCGCGTGCCCAAGGTGCGCGAGGAGAAGGTCCGGAGGGAGAAGCAGTCCGTCGCCGAACGCGAGCGCAAGGAGCTCGAGGCGGCGGTGGAGAAGCAGCGGGACGCGGTGGTGGAGGCGATGTTCGCGGTCAACGAGGCGCTGGACGCGCTCGAGGCGAAGGACGCCGGAAGCGCGCAGGTGACGGCGGCGAGCGAGGCCATCCAGCGCACCCGGGAGCGGCTGCGGACGGGCAAGGAGCTGGAGGCGAAGAGCGAGGACTACGGGGCGTCGGCGCGGAGCACCGAGCGGAAGTTGGAGCAGGCGGAGGCCCGGCTGAAGCAGGGGCGGAGGCTGATCGACTTCGTGTCCGGGCCGCTCGGCGACAGCCAGCAAGCACCGGAGCTGGAGAAGAAGGCGAGGCGGGAGAAGGACCTCGCGGCGCGGCTCTCGCTCTACACAGAGGTGAGGGATCGCTACCGCCGCTGTGGGAGCGAGGCGGACCAACTGCTGTCCGAGGTGCCCGAGCTCGCGCGCAGCCCGCTGCCGGTGAAGGGCCGGCCGCTGGTGCTCAAGGCCGTGGCCACCGGGTGCAAGAAGAAGGCGGGCCTGACCCAACGCGCGGTGGTGAAGCTGGAGAAGGCCAAGGTGAAGTGGGAGAAGGCCCAGGCGAAGCGGGAGGCGGCCCGGCAGAAGCTGGAGAAGCTCAAGGCCGCCCGGGAGAAGGCCAAGGAAGCCGCCCGCCAGAAGGCGCTCGCGCGCAAGCGCAAGTAGGCCTCCCTGGAAGGGCCGCGCGCCTTGACGCGGTGCGCAAGTCCCCTCCCCGGCCCGGGGAGTGCCGGGTCGCACGCAGTGCGTCAGGGAAGGACTCCGCAGGTGAACCTGTCCAGCACGTGACGGATGTGCGCGGGAGCCGTATTGTCGGCCCTCCGTGGAACCGGATTCCAGCCGCTCCCGACTTTTCGGAGCCAGCGCGTCTGGTGGTAGCATACGAGACAGGTCACATTTCGCCCCGCCCACCCGGCGGGCGGCGGGGGAGCTCATGGTACAAAGCGGCGCGCAGGCTCAAAGCGCACCGGCCGACATCGGAGATCCCCTCATCGGCCGGGTCCTCAACGACAAGTTCCGCATCGTGGAGGCACTCGGCGCTGGGGGCATGGGCCGCGTGTACAAGGCCGTGCAGTCGCCGCTGGACCGGTTGGTGGCGCTCAAGGTGCTCAACCCCCAGTACAGCGAGGGCAAGGACCCGGGCTTCCAGAAGCGCTTCTTCCTGGAGGCGGCCGTCACCTCCAAGCTGCGCCACCCCAACACCGTCACCATCATCGACTACGGCAGCACGGACGATGGCGTGCTGTACATCGCCATGGAGTACCTGGAGGGGCAGACGCTGGCGCAGCTCCTCACGCAGCACGGGCCACTGCCGTGGATGCGGGTGATGAACATCACCCAGCAGGTGGCGCGCTCGCTGCGCGAGGCGCACCGGGTGGGCCTCATCCACCGCGACCTCAAGCCCGCCAACATCATGGTCCTCAACCAGGAGGACGACCATGACGTGGTGAAGGTGCTGGACTTCGGGCTGGTGAAGTCCTTCCTGCCGGACCGGGGCGGGCCCAACGAGACGGAGATCACCCAGGCCGGCGTCATCCTCGGCTCGCCGCAGTACATGGCGCCCGAGCAGGCGCGCAACGTGTCCGACCCGCGCAGCGACGTGTACTCGCTGGGCGTGGTGATGTTCCAGATGCTGGTGGGGCGCCCGCCCTTCATGGCGGCGCAGAGCATCGACGTCATCTTCAAGCACCTCAACGAGGCCCCACCCGTCTTCGCCGCCGTCTGGCCCGCGCACACCGTGCCGCAGGAGGTGGAGGCGCTGGTGATGCGCTGCCTCTACAAGCGCCCCGAGGAGCGCTTCCAGTCCATGGACGAGGTGCTGGAGGCCATCCGCCGCGCCGCCGCGTCCGCGGGCTTCAGCGGGGCCTTCTCCAGCCCGCGCAACTCCATCACCACCGGCCTCTCGGCCCTCCCCGCCCCTGGCAGCGGCCCCATGTCGGGCCCGCAGACCGGCCCCCTGCCCTCCCCCGGCTCCACGGGCGCGAGCACCGTGGCGCTGGACATCGCCGTGGAGGAGACGCCCGCGAAACCGGCCTCCCGGCGCACGTTGCCCCTGGCCCTCTTCGCCGGCTCGCTGCTGCTCGGGCTCACGGTGGCCGCGGTGGTGGCCCTGCGCGCGCCCCCGCCCCCGCCCCCGCCCGTTGCCGCGCCCGAGCCCGTCCAGGCGGTGGCGCCGGCGGTGAAGACGCCCGCCCCCGAGCAGCCCGCGCCCCAGCCCGCTCCCACCGCCGAGGCCGCGCCCGCGCTCCCGGCGCAGCAGCCCGCCGCCGAGCCCGCGGTGGTGGCCGCCCCCCCCGTTCCGGCCGAGCCCGTGGCCATCCGCTTCGTCATCGACAGCGAGCCCGGCGGCGCGAAGGTGCTGTACGAGGGGCGCGTGCTGGGAGAGACGCCCGTGGAGCTGCCGGTGCCCCCGGGCGCCGATGGCCGCGCGAGCGCCCGCCTCACCTTCGCCCTGGACGGCTACCAGCGGGTCACCGCCATCGCCGCGGGCGAGGGGCCGGTGGTGCGCCACACGCAGAAGCTGAAGAAGAAGTCCGGTTCCCGCTCCGCGTCGGACAGGAACTCCGCCGGGTACAAGGACGACCCTTACTGAGATTGTGATGAACCCGACCGCCCTGAAGCGAGCGGGCGCCCTCGCGTTGATGCTGTACGCGGGGAGTGCCTTCGGCGACGCGCGCCTGGAGGCCCGCCGTCATTTCCGCACCGGCATGAGCCTCATCGCCCAGGGTCAGTACGACCAGGGCATCGCCGAGCTGTTGCTGGCCTACTCCATCAAGCCCCACCCCAACGTCCTCTACAACATCGCCCAGGCCTACCAGGACGCGGGCCGGTTGACCGAGGCGGCGGACTACCTGCGGCGTTACATCGCCGCCAACCCGCCGGACGTGGCCACGGCGCAGGCCGCGCTGGTGAAGCTGGAGGAGTCGCTGCGGGCCGCCGAGGCGGCGAAGCAGGCCGAGTCGGCGAAGCCCGGCGAGCCGGTGGTGCCGGGGAAGAAGCCCGGACTACCCCCCATGCCCGCGGCGCCCGGCGCCGAGGCGGCCCGCTCGCTCGCGGTGCTGGTCGAGCGGCTGGAGAAGGCCATCGCCCGCGCCGAGTCCCTGCCCGCGGCCCCGCCCGCCGCCAGCTCCGAGAAGCCCACCCCGGCCGCCGGAGCCGACGAGGCCGGGGCCGAGGCCTCCTCCGAGCTGGACGAGGGAGCGGTGCCCTACGAGGAGCGCGTGGTGACGGCCAGCCGCCGTGCCCAGTCCTCGCTGGAGGCGCCCAACGCCACCACCGTCATCACCTCCGAGGACATCCGCCTGTCGGGCGCCACCAGCCTGCCGGAGCTGCTGCGCCGCGTGCCGGGCGCCGAGGTGATGATGCTGGGGCCGGGCAGCGCCAACCTGTCGGTGCGCGGTTTCAACCAGCGCGTGGCCAACAAGGTGCTGGTGCTGGTGGACGGCCGCACCGAGTACCAGGACTTCCTGGGCATGACGCTCTGGTCGTCCATCCCCGTGGAGCTCGAGGACATCGAGCGGATTGAGGTCATCCGCGGCCCGGGCAGCGCGCTCTACGGCGCCAACGCGATGCTGGGCGTGGTCAACATCATCACCCGCGCTCCGGGCACCGGCCCCAAGGCGCGCTTCCAGGCCCACGCCGGCAACGCCAACGCCGCGGGCGGCAGCTTCGTGAGCCATGGCGGCACGGGCGGGCTGCGCTACCGCGCCTCGGCGGCGTACTCGCAGGCGGACAAGTGGAGCCGGGACTTCGCGGGGGACCGGCCGGACGTGGCGGTGGTGGACCCCCAGCCCCACCTCGGCCTGCGCAGCGCGCGCGGCAACCTGGCCACCAGTTACAAGTTCGACTCGGGCGCCGAGGTGGGCGTGTCCGGCGGCGTCAACCGCTTCTACACGGAAATCTACCCGCTGGGCCTGCTGCGCAACTTCTACCTGGATGGGGTGAGCGCCTTCGCCAAGCTGGACGTGGGGCTGGGGCCTCTCAAGGTGAAGGCCTTCTGGAACCACCTCGGGGTGGACGCGGGTCCTCAGTACGAGCCCCTGGGCCAGCGCTCGCTGGCCACGCGCGTCGAGTCCAACCTCTTCAACGGCGAGGTGCTCTACAGCAAGAGCTTCGAGCTGCTGGGCGAGCACCAGGTGAACGTGGGCGTGGAGGGCCGCCTCAAGCGCGTGGCGTGGGACTACCTGGGCCCGCTGCGCGAGGAGTTCCACGCCGCGGCCTACGTGCAGGACGAGTGGCGGCTGGCCCAGCCCTTCCGCGTGGTGGCCTCCTACCGCGTGGACCGGCACCCGCTGCTCGACAAGGGGCAGCCGGGCCTGGCGCACTCGCCGCGCATCTCCGCCCTCTTCACGCCCTTCGAGGGCCATGCCTTCCGCGCCAGCGCGGCCTCGGCCTTCCGCGAGCCCACGTTCCTGGAGAGCTACATGGGCGTGCGCGTCCCCATCCCGGGCGTCAACGGCGCCAGCGCGCTCTCCAGCGGCAACCGGGCGCTCCAGGCCGAGCAGATGGTGGCGCTCGAGCTGGGCTACCGCGGCGAGGCGCCGGACCTCGGCATGGACTGGGACGTGGCGCTCTACCAGCACACGGTGAGCAACCTCATCCACCTGTCCGCCGTACGGCCGCTGCCCGCGGGCGAGTCCTGGGACGCGGAGACGGGCACGTACCTGCTGGGCCGCTCCCTCTTCGAGAACGAGGCGGCCGTCTACACCGCGCGCGGCGCCGAGGCCGGCGTGACGCTGGCCCCGGTGGATGGGCTCGGCATCAAGGCCAGCGCCGCCTTCCAGCAGGTGGCGGCCAACGGCGAGAATGGCCTGTGCGGCCCGTGCAGCCAGGCGCCCCAGTTCAAGCTGTTCGGCGGCATCACCTACCGCACGCGCCAGGCGCTGGAGCTGGGCGTGGACGCGGCCTGGACGTCCGCCACCACCTGGGTGGAGCGCGAGCCCTCCTCGAAGGACCCCACCGTCATCGAGCCGCTGGCCAACACGCTGCCCGCCTACGCCGTCATCAACGCCCGCGTGGGCTACACGCCGGTGAAGGACCGGGTGTCGGTGGCGCTGGTGGGCTCCAACCTGGGCCCCACGCACGCCCAGCACCCCTTCGGCAACCGCATCGAGCGCCGCGTGCTCGCCCTCCTGACGGTGACCCCATGAGCCTCTCCTCCTCCAAGACGCTGGTGGGCCTGGCCCTCGCGTCCGTGCTCGCCACCGGCTGCGAGCCCCCGCCCGTGGTGCCCACCGCGGACCAGCGGCAGAACCAGCAGCTGTCCCGCATCGAGGGCCAGGTGGTGGTGCAGAGCCAGGCGCGCGGCAACGCCATCGTCCTGCTCTACGACGCCGCCCGTCCGCCTCCGCCCCAGGGCTCAGGCCGCCCGCTGAGCTTCACCGTCATCCCCGCGCAGAAGCTCTTCGGACCGGCGGCGCCGGGCTCCTCCGGCCCCTTCACCGCGCCCTTCTCCTTCAGCCTCGTGGCCCCGGGGCGCTACCTGCTGCGCGGCTTCATCGACGCGGACACGTGCCTCACGGGCGCCACGCCCTGCCACGGCCCGGACTTCATCCCCTGGTTCAGCATCACTGGCGAGCCCAACGCCGGGGACGTGGGCGGCGCCGCGGTGGACCCTGTCACCCGCGTGCCACGCGTGGTGGAGGTGGCCGCGGGCCCGGACGGCGCCCTCCAGGCCGCCTCCGGCGTCATCGTGAGCTTCAGCGATTCGAGCACCGTCCCCACCGAGCGGCCCGCCTTCCGCGTGGAGGGAGGCTCCCGGTTCGACCCCTCGGAGGGCTCCAAACGGCTCGACCTGGTGCCCCTGCGGGTCCAGGAGGGCGTGGTGTCCGCGGGCCACCCCGGCCTCGTCGTGCGCTGCGTGGACGACAACGGCGACGGCTTCCCCGACGACGCCAACGGGGACGGCCAGCCGGACCTGTGGCCGCGCGTGGTGGTGCGCAAGCTGACGGGCTGGCCCGGACTCAGCGAGGCGCAGCAGCTCGCCGACGAGAACGACCTGGACCGCGATGGCATCCTCGATGCCGTGGGCGCCGACTACCCCCGGGACGATGGCACCAGCGACGGGCTGCCGGACCAGGTGGTGCTCGCCGCGGTGCTGGCCCCGGACCCGGCGCTCATGGACGCCCTGCTCGAATACGATGAGTCACCCTGCGTGGAGGTGGTACCCTCACTGAGGGTGGTCGTGCAGCCCCAGGCGCTCGACGTGCGCGACCCCCTCAAACGGATGCCCCTGCAGTCGGTGCCTTCCGGCCGCTACGCCATCACGCTCGTCCAGTTCACCGGCCAGACGTGGCGCGTCCCCAACGAGCTCTCTCCCACCCTGGCGCCCGAGGACGGGCTGCCCCCGGTGGAGAGCCAGTCGTTCGTTCTCGAAGTGCCGTGAAAAAGGCTCATCCCAGCGGCACGAAAAACTCCAGGAGGGGATCACGGCCCGCTTTGACTTCGTGCTGTCCGTCGGCGAACATACTGTAGGAATTCCCGGAAAGGGATGTGGAGGGGGGACAGTGCAGGGAGACTCTCCAATGAAGCCGGCAACTGTTGTGCCCGAAGCAGCGGCGACCACGTCGCCACGTCCGACGACGGCTCCCAGCGAGCCGGCGCGGCCCGCTGCTGTCTCCACCGGGCCGGCGCCCCTCTCCGAGCCAGCGCGCCCCTTCGGCGTGCTCAACGCGGAGACGGCCAAGGCCTTCGCGGCCGCGTCCACGCCCGAGTCGCGTCCCTTCGCCCGTCCGGAGCCCGGCGTGCAGCCGCAGCGCGTGCTGCTGGTGGATGACAGCCGCTCCATCCGGACGCTGCTGAAGATCTACCTGATGGCGCGCTCCTTCGAGTACATCGAGGCCGAGTCGGCCGAGGCGGGCCTGAAGGTGCTGGAGACGCAGCCGGTGGACCTCATCCTCACCGACTTCCACATGGACGGGATGAACGGCGCGGACTTCGCGGCCACGGTGCGCGCCAGCCGCGACACGAAGGTGGCGAAGATTCCCATCCTGATGATGACGGGTGACGCGAACGCCGCCGAGGTGCGCAACAAGGGCCAGAAGGCGGGCATCAACGCCTTCGTGCGCAAGCCGGTGAGCTGCGCCCAGCTGATGACGCTGGTGGACACCATCCTGCCGCCGGCCAAGAAGTAGGCGGCCGGCCACCTGGATTGGCGGCGAGCAGCCACGTAGAAGGCCCTCCTGACCCGGAGGACCCATGCGTTCGCTGTGCACCGCTCTCTTCTTCAGTCTCTTGCTGGCCACCGTCGCCCACGCCGCGCCCGCGGTGGTGAAGGTGTTCGAGGCCAAGGCCCACGCCCAACCCGATGCGACGTCGCCCGTGCTCCACACCTTCGTGGAGAAGGCCGAGCTATCCGTGTCCGAGGAGGCCGAGGCGGGTTGGCGCCGGGTGCGGCTGCCGGACGGCAACGTGGGCTACATCCAGGAGAGCGCGCTGCGGCTCGTGACGGCGGAAGCCGCTCCGCCCGCCACGCCGGCTCCAGCCCCGGCGACCCCCCCGGCGGCGGCGCAGGCTCCGGCGGTGGATCGCCCGGTGCTCGAGGCCACCGCGCCCGCGCCGAAGATCTACGTGAAGGACCTGGAGCACCTGGCGGAGCTGGTCAAGGAGGACGACCTGGTGGGCCCCAAGGCGCAGCAGTTGTCCGAGCGTAGGAAGACGAGCCTCGCGTTGGGCATCGGGGGCGTCGCGGTGGGCGTGGTCGTCAGCGTGCTCGGCATGGCGTCCAGGTCGGAGCAGTGCGAACCGTCCCGGTTCCCGGGGTCCGACCCGTTCTGCGTGGAGAAGCCCAACTTCGGAATGATGTACGGCGGTCTGGGCGTCGCGGTGGGCAGCGTGCTGCTCTCCTACGCGCTCATGCCCAAGGCCGGGGATCTGCTCGACGTCATCAACGAGTGGAACACGCGCCACCCGGCCAACCCCTTCGAGCTCAACGGCAACGGCGCGCCCCCGAGCCGCTGAGGGCGACACGGAGCGCGCCGGCTCCTCCGCACCTGCGTGGGGGAGCTACGTGGAGACCCAGGAGCCCTGACGCCAGGCCAGGACTTCTTGCCGCTCGGCATCGAGCTGGAAGAGGTAGAGCCACTCGTTCTCCACCAACTGGCGCACGTGCGCGTGCTTCTCCAGCACCCGCTCGATGGCCGGCCGCGGCGCCTCGATGAACACGCTCAGGCGCAGCGGCGTGTGCCTCCAGCGCGAGCCGTCATGCAGCGACTGCATCGGCAGCCCGATGCGCAGGTCTCCTCCATTGCCCTCGAAGACCCCGAGGTTGCCGCCCACGACGTTGTGCAACACCTTGTTGCCACTGCCGTAGCGCGCGTTGTCCACCGTGGAGGCGTAGTACTGGAGGTTGATCCAGTGCGTCACCACCATCGGTGCCGTCATGATGAGCTCGAGGATGGCGAAGTCCGTGTCCTCCTCCCAGCGGTACTCATGCAGGAAGGATCTGCCGGCCAGGTCCAGGTGACGGCAGTGCTCGCGCGGCGCGACGATGAAGGCCGCGTTGTTGGCGAGCCCCCACTCGGGCCGCACCTGCGACCAGTCACGCGCTCGTGCGGAGATGGCACCGCGCAACGCCTCCCCCTCGAGCCCTCCCAGCCCCAGGTGCACCGCCCGCTCGGCCCGCGTCCAGTGGCCCGCCTCGTCGAGCCAGCCCCTCAGCGTGGACACCTCGTCCTGATGGCTCCCGGGCAGCTCGTCCAGGTCGAACAGCTCGACCGCGTCCGTCGTCGTGTTGTGCAGCCCGGCGACGAAGCGCGTGCTCGCCGGCACCTCGATGCCCCGCGCCCCCAGGCCCTCGCGCACCTCCGGCTCATTCAGCAGCGCCGCCACGGCCCGGGCATTGACCTCGCCCGTCTGTCCGCAGCACGCCCCGCAGTCGAGCCCCGCCGCATGCGGGTTGTTGGCCGTCTCGCTGCCGTGGCCGATGAGCACCACGAGCCGGGCGAAGCCGCGGGTGAGGCTCATGGCCCGGAGGATTCCGGCCGCCAGCTCGCACCGGGCCGCCAGCCCGAGCTCCCCCCCTCCCGCGGCTCCGGTCAGCCGCGGCTTGCGGCGCGCGTGCTCGGCGGCAGAGAGCCCGGCGCGCTCCGGGAGTGGCACCGGCCGGCTCCACCCGAGACTGTCCCCCACCAGCTTGCCCGCGTAGAAGAGCCCCAGCGCCTCGACGAAGGAAAAGCCAGACATCGCGCCCGTCTTGAATTGCTTCCAGACCGAGCCGAAATCGAGCCGCCGCTCACGCCGGGAGGCCACCTCCTCCGGCACCTGCGTGTCCGTGGCGCGCAAGCGGGGCGCGAGCAGTCCAGGCAGTTGCGGCCGGGTGGCCGGGGTGGCCAGTGGCTGGTACTCGATGGGCAGCCCGAAGAACCCCGCGAACCCGAGCGTCTGCACCGAGGGGCTCTGCAGCTCGAGCGCCCGGCGGAACACTTCCGAGCGCACGTCGATGCAGAACACGGCCTGCACCGAGGGATTGGAGACGCGGCGCGCCCCGAGCCCCGCCGGGAGCTGACGGCAGAGCGTGTCCTGGTAGGCGAGCTCGAGCGCCCGGTGCAGCACCCAGTCATCCGCCTGCGACTCCTCGGAGGCACGGTCGATGGCGGTCCAACCGGCCATGGCCACCTGCCACCGCGCGGCCAGGCCCTGCCCGCCGGAGCGGTGCAGCAGCCACTCCCACGCAAGGCGGATGGCGAGCAGCTCGACGAGGTGCCCATCGCTCCGGCCCTCGAGCCGTGCCGTCCAGCGCAGGTACGCACACCAGGCCGCCCAGCCATTGATGTCCAGCAGGAGCGACGTGAGGTAGTGCTCGCGCTCGGCGGGCGCGATGTCGAGCGCGGCGAGGGCCGAGGCGATGAGCGCGCCCGCGTCACCCGGCAGTTCGCGGGCGAGGCCGTGGTACTCCTTCAGGCCCATGAGGAGCGCGGGGCTCCGGTCGTCCTGGGCCTGACGGTGCCAGCTCGCGTAGAGGCCCCCTCGCCGGTCCGGGCCGAGCTGGGCCTGGCCCTGGTCGAACCAGGCGGCACAGAACTGGCTCAGGCTGTGCGTCACGAAGTCGCGCCAGGACATGCCATGGACGAGGTCGCGCCGGGTGTCGAGCACGTCCGTCACGTGCGCGCGGCGCGGCGGCGGCGGCAGCGCGTCGAGTTCGAGCAGGGCCTTCATCCGCTCCACCGTCCGGGTGGAGCCGAGCTGGGAGAGGGCCTCGCGCAGGTGCTTGTCCTGGAAGCGGCCCGCGCGCCACTGCTCGCGGTACCAGGCGCGTGGCATGAGCAGCCGGCTGCCGCAGAGCGAGCCCAGCCGGGCGGAGACCTCCGGCAGCGGCGCGTCGATGAAGTTCCAGAAGGGATTGACCGCGATGAACCGGTCCAGCGGCCAGGTGGGAGCGATGCGGGCGCAGGCGCGCTCGACGGTCTCCTCGAGCCCAGCCGGGCCCAGCAGCTCCAGGGTGGTGGCGGTGTTCGTCTGTCCCATGACTCAGGCCTCCAGGGTCTCGATGACGGGGGAAGGACGGCCGTGGGGAGCGCGGGGCGGAAGCCGCGGAGGCCAGAGCCGGAAGGTCAGGCGGGTGAAGACCTCGTCGAGGTAGAGCCCGGCGAAGAGGCGCGGGTAGAGCGTGCGCGCCAGGCGTCCGTCGGGCCGCGCGTACAGGACGGCCTGGAGCACGAAGAGCAGCCCGAAGCCCGCGATGACGAGAGCCAGCCGCGGTGCCATCTCTCCGCTTTGAAGCGGCGCGGCGAGCAACTGGCCGAAGGCCGCGTGCCAGGTGAAGGAGAGCGCGGCGACTCCCAGGGCGCCGAGCCCCACCGTGGCGAGGCGGCGCCAGCCTCCTCCGGCACCGCGCACGAGCAGCGGCGTGAGCGCCAGGCCCATGACCGCGGCGAGTGCCCAGGGGGCGGGCTCCAGGCGCGGGCTCGCACCAGACACGGTACCCACCGCGGTGACGGCGAGGAGCGCGACGCCCGCCGCGGCCCACCACCGGCCGAGCCCCACCGGCTCCCGCTTCGCCACGAGCGCCCGCGTGCGCCACTGGTCCACGGTGCTGCCCGAGCTCAGGAAGGCATGGGCCTTGTAGAGCGAGTGCGCCACCAGGTGCAGGAGCGCGAGGGAGTAGGCACCCAGGCCGCACTGCACCAGCATGAAGCCCATCTGCGCGCAGGTGGACCACGCGAGCGCGACCTTGACGCTCACCCGGGTGGTCATCACCAGCGCCGCCACCACCGCCGTCGTGGTGCCGATGAGGACGAGCAGGGTCTGCGCCAGCTCGGCCTTCACCAGGAGCGGCGCGAGGCGGATCATCAGGAAGCCGCCGATGTTCACCACCCCGGCATGCAGCAGCGCGGACACGGGGGTGGGCGCCTCCATTACCTGGAGGAGCCAGCCGTGGAACGGGAGCTGGGCGCTCTTGAGCGACACCCCGAGCACCAGCAGCACGGTGGCCCCGTGCATCGCCGCGGGGAGCGAGGGGGTGGCCTCGGCCCAGGCATGGAGGTCCGCGAGCTCCAGGCTGCCCACCTGCGCGCCGATGAGCGCGAGGGCGCCGAGCATGCAGAGGTCCGCCACCCGGCTGACGAGGAACTTCTTGTGGGCCGCGACGAGGGCCTGCGTCCTGTCCGCGTAGAAGGTCAGCAACTGGTGGAGCGCCAGGCTGGCCGCCATCCACGCGAGCGCGAGCACCAGCAGGTTGCTGGAGAGGACGAGCACCATCACCGCCGTGAGCGTGGCCAGCAGCCAGCGCAGGTAGCGGGGCCGTCCGGGGTCCCCGTGCAGGTACGCCTTGGAGAAGCGCAGGATGACGAGGCCGATGAAGCCGACCAGCGTCAACATGACGAGGGTCACCCCATCGAGCCACACGCCCGGGAGGAACAGGTGCTGCCTGGCCAGGAAGTCGTTCATGCGGGGAGATGTACTCACCGCGAACGTTCATTAAAAATTCATAATACAGCTTGGAACGTTCTGTCCTATGGAACGGTCATGGCGGAGCCCCTCCTCAACTTCCATCACCTGCGGTACTTCTGGGCCGTCGCGAAGGACGGCAACCTGACGCGGGCCGCGCGGCGCCTGCGGGTGTCGCAGTCGGCGCTGTCCACGCAGATCAAACAGCTCGAGGAGCAGCTCGGACAGGCGCTCTTCGTGCGCGAGGGACGCGGGCTGGAGCTGACCGAGGCGGGCCGCATCGCGCTGGCGTACGCGGAGGGCATCTTCACGGCCGGCGGCGAGCTGCTCGCGACGCTGAAGGAGGGCCGGCGGCGCGAGCATGTGCTGCGGGTGGGCGCCGTCGCCACGCTCTCGCGCAACTTCCAGGAGTCCTTCATCAAACCGCTGCTCGGAGAGCCCGGCGTGCAGCTGCGCCTGTCCTCCGGGAGCCTCGATGAGCTGCTGCACCGCCTGGAGGCGCACGCCCTGGACCTGGTGCTCTCCAACCGGCCGGTGCAGCGCGACGCGGGGCGGCCCTGGCACTGCCGCCGCATCGCCCAGCAGCGCGTCAGCCTGGTGGGCCGTCCCCGGGCGAAGGCGTTCCGATTTCCCCGGGACATCGCCGGGGTGCCCATGCTCCTGCCGGGCACGGACAGCGAGCTCCGCGCCGCGTTCGACGCGCTGTGTGAGCAGCTCGCCGTGCGCGTGCGGGTGCTCGCGGAGGTGGACGACATGGCGATGATGCGTCTGCTCGCGCGCGACACCCGGGCCGTCGCGCTGTTGCCCTCGGTGGTCGTCCGGGACGAGCTGCGCGGCGGCGTGCTGCAGGAGTACTGCGTCGTACCGGGCCTGCACGAGAGCTTCTACGCCATCACCGTCGAGCGTCAGTACCAGCACCCGCTGCTGCGGCCCCTGCTCTCGCGCAGCGAGGACGAGCTGCTGGCCATGGGCCGGGGCGCTACTGACGGTGAGGACGCCTGAGTCCACGAGCCCCCATGGGGGTGATGACGCGGGTGGACCCCCTCCTGCCCCCGGCCAGGAAGGGCTGAGCGGCCGGGCCCTTCAGGTGACCGAGACTGGAGCCGCGGAGCGCGCCCGCCGCTTGCGCAAGGCCTCGGCCACGCGGATGGCGAAGAGCAGCAGGAGCACGCCGCCGTAGATGAGCGGCTCGGTGAGGTCCTTCTTCACGCGCCAGATGAAGTGCACCACGCCCAGCGAGGCCGCCACATAGGCCAGCCGGTGCAGCCGCTGCCAGGCGGGGAAGCCCATGCGGCGCACCATGCGATTCGTACTGGTGACGGCCAGCGGCACCAGCAGCACCAGCGCCAGGAAGCCCACGGTGATGAAGGGCCGCTTGGCGATGTCCTCGAGGATGACGCCGAAGGCCAGCCCCTGGTCCAGCACGGCGTAGGTGAGGAAGTGCAGCGAGGCGTAGGCGAAGCCCTGCAGGCCCAGCAGCTTGCGCAGGCGGATGGGCCACGTCCACCCGGACACCACCTTGAGCGGCGTGCACGCGAGCGATGCCACCAGGAAGATGAGGGCGAGCAGCCCTGTCTGGTTGAGCACGCGCTCGATGGGATTGGCGCCCAGCGTCCCCTGCGCGAACTGGAGCGCCAGGGAGACCAATGGATAGAGGCCGCCCACGAGGACGGCGGGCTTGAGCCAGGGGTGCGGAGGGGCGGCCATGGGCGTCAGTAGTTCTTGCGCAGGTCCATGCCCGAATAGAGGCTGGCCACCTGCTCGGCGTAGCCGTTGAAGGGCAGCGTGGGGCGGCGGCGCAGCTCGCCGATGCGGCGCTCGGAGGCCTGGCTCCAGCGCGGGTGGGGAACGTCGGGATTCACGTTGGCGAAGAAGCCGTACTCACCGGGGTTGGAGCGGCTCCAGGTGGTGGGCGGCTGCTTCTCGGTGAGCGTGATGCGGACGATGGATTTGATCCCCTTGAAGCCGTACTTCCACGGAACCACCAGCCGCAGGGGCGCGCCGTTCTGGTTGGGCAGGACGCGGCCGTACATGCCCACCGCCATCATCGCGAGCGGATGCAGGGCCTCGTCCAGGCGCAGACCCTCGACGTAGGGCCAGTCGAGCACGGGGTACTTCTGGCCGGGCATCTGCTCGGGGTCCTTGAGGGTGGTGAAGGCCACGTACTTCGCCTTGCCGGTGGGCTCCACGCGCCGCAGCAGCCCCGCGAGCGGAAAGCCGAGCCACGGAATCACCATGGACCAGGCCTCCACGCAGCGCATGCGGTAGACGCGCTCCTCCAGGGGGAACCAGGACTGCAGCGTGTCCATGTCCACGCGCTGAGGCTTGTTCACCTCGCCGTCGATGACGACCGTCCACGGGCGGGGCTTGAGGGTGTGCGCGTTCTCGGCGGGCTCGCCCTTGTCGAGGCCGAACTCGTAGAAGTTGTTGTAGGTGGTGGCGTCCTCGTAGGACGTGGCGCGCTCGTCGGTGTCGTACGGGCCGCGGGGCCGCACCACCTTGGGGGGCTCGCCGGGGGTGGCCAGCACCGGGGGGCCTCCCGCGCCGGTGGGCCGGTTGCTGAGGAGCTGCAGCCCCGTCCCCACGGCCGCGGCGGTGCCGGTGAAGAGGGCGGCGCTCTTGATGAACTCGCGCCGGCGCAGGTACAGCGACTCGGAGGTGATTTCGGACCCCAGGGGCTCGGGCAGCTTCTGGCGCATGGTTCCTCTCAGTACGTCCGAACCGGAATCCGGTTACAACCGGGCCACGTCCCTCATCTTCCACAGGCGCCACCAGGGGGTGGAGGGCGACTGGTGGTGCTCCCAGTGGTAGCCGAAGAAGTAGCAGGAGAGCATGGCCCAGAGGTGGTTGCGAGGCAGGGAGCGCGCGTGGTGGGGGGCCATGTCCGGGGTGTCCGGGCGCCGGTGGGGCAGGAAGGTGCCGAAGTAGAAGAGCTGCACCGTGCCGAGCAGCGCGGGCACCACCCAGAAGGCCAGAATCCGCCACTGGGCCACTCCGAGGAGCAGCAACAGGTTGAACTTGGCCGCCATGACGAGGATTTGGAGCCAGGTGGTGTAGCGCACCATGAAGGTGGCGAACCACGGCCAGAAGGACTGGGTGCGGGTGGAGAAGTCCGGGTCGTCCGGCCCGGTGGGCTCGGCGTGGTGGGCTCGGTGGTTGACCACCAGGCGCCGGTAGGAGAGCCCGGCGAAGAGGAAGCAGGCAGCCGTGCCCACGGCCTGATTCACCCACCGCAAGCGGCTCACCGTCCCGTGCATCGCGTCATGGCCGGTGATGAAGAGGCCGGTGCACAGGTAGGCCTGTAGGGCGATGTGCAGGTACGTGAGCGGCGAGGCGAGGGACAGGTTGGCCGCCACCAGCAGCCAGACGAGATGGCCCAGCCACGCGCCGAGCACGGTCAGCGCGATGAGCACACCCCAGGGGTCTGGAGGAACGTGGTTCCGCATCCGGCTCATCTCTGCACCCCACCCGGCCCGCCGCGCACGGGAAAACGCACGCGGCGGGCGGGCGGAGGGCGGTGCTACTTCCCGGCCGGGGTGGAGAAGCCGCCGAGCTCGGCGGCGAGCTTCTCGGCGGTGACGTAGCGCGGCTCGATGTCCACGGGCACCTTGCTCAGCTTGTCCAGGACGCGCTTCACCTCGGGGCGCACCACGCCCATCTTCTCGAGCAGCGACTCGGCGCTGGCGCGGTTGCCGCTGGCCTGCAGCTCCATGAGCTGCTTCGTCAGGGCGTTGACGGACTCCTTGATCTTCCCCGGCACCACCGTGAACGTGCCGTCCTTGTTCACCACCACGGCGCCGGTATCGAGGAAGTGGTTGAGCTGCAGGGCGATGCCCTTGCCATGCGCCTCGTTGATGCCGAAGCGGATGGAGCGGAACGCGGACGCCAGGAAGGTGGTGTACATGGTGCGCTCCAGGTCCTTGGAGAGGACGCCCTTGTCCACCAACTGCTGCAGGGCCCACAGGCCGGAGATGTCCGCCTTGGCCTCCTCGATGGCACTGGAAGACGCCTGGAGCGCCTGACGCACCGTGGTCTGCTTGCCCTCGACGGTGATGTTGTGGGGCCCCAGGCCGTGCATCAGCTCGTGCATGAGGATGTGCGTGAAGAAGGCATCGAAGGAGACGTCCTTGCGGTCCTTCGCGGGGAGCGCCACCTGGACGATGGGCAGCAGCACGCGCTGGAACTTGGCCTCCTGGATGTTCTTGAGCATCACGCGCTTGGTGCCCTTCTCGGCCGCCACGCGCTCGTCATTGGGCAGGTTGTAGGCCGCGGTCTGCACGCCGCGGTTGCCGTCCCCGGAGGAGAAGATGCTGTTGACCACGCGGATGGGGGCGAGCGCGCCCAGCTTCGGGTTGCGCAGCTTCGGGTCGATGGGGAGGTTGTTCTCCAGGCCCTGCAGCTCGCCGCTGAACTTCGCGAGCTTCTGCGTCTCCGCGTCATCGCGCAGGCCGATGAAGGCCTCGAAGGCCGCCTTGTAGTTGAACCACTCGTCCTCGTAGACCTCGTAGGGCCCGACGGTGGGCTCGATGCTGGCGTCGAGCTCCATCCAGGCCACCTCGCTCGGGTAGTAATCGTTGCTGAGGAAGCCCTCGGCGCGCTTCACGAGGAAGGCCTTGAGCGTGGGCTGGGTGGTGAGCTCGGCGGCCTCGCGCAAAAGCTGCGCGGCCTGGGCCAGCTCGCCCTGGTACTCGACGCTGTAGGGCACGGAGACGAACTTGCCGGCCGTGTCGCGGCGGATGGTGGTGAAGAAGCCGGTGGCCTCGCGCTGCTGGGCCTCGGGGAGGGACTTCACCCAGGCCTCGAGCTCCGCCTTGGAGGCGCCAGCCGGGTAGAAGTTGCCCTCGGCGGGCTTGGCGGGGACACCGGGGACGAAGGGCGCGTTGTGGTCGAGCCGGGACCAGGGGCCCTTGTTGAGGAGAAAGGAGTGCAGCCGCTCGCGGCCGAGCGGGGAGCCATCCTTGAGCAGGTCGAGCAGGAGCGTCTCGTTGCCGGCCCAGACCTGGCGCAGGAAGAGCGGGTCCATGAGCTTCGAGGCCTGGACGATCTTCGCGAGGGCGCGGCGCTCGTTCTCGGGGAGCTTGGAGACATCGGCCTGGATGTCGACGGGGGCGAAGCGGGACGTCATGCGCTTGAGCTCGGTGGCGTCGGGCGGACGGGAGGGCGCCTCGGCGACGGCCGCGGAGCCCGAGACGAGCAGCGCGGCGGTGGCGAGGGAGAGGAGGGTGCGGGTCATGGCGGCCCTTTTAGCCGGTGGCAACCGGGCAGGACAGGGAGTCCTGGCGGCACTCCAATGGGATGTTCCCTTGGCCGGGTTCCAGGGGCCCATCACCCGCGCCTTTCCAGTCCCGGCCCAGGCGCACACCCGGCCCTGTCCGCTCTGTCATGCTGGTGGCCTCGGTCATGGAGACCGGCGCTCGGCAAGGACACGCATCCATGTTGGACATCCCGGGTTACAAGGTTCTTGGCACGATCCGAGCGACGGGTTCGAACGTGCTGTTCCATGCGGTGCGCGAGGCCGATGGTCTGCCGATCATCCTCAAGACGCCGATGGTGCCCTCGCCCGGCTCCAGTGAGAACGAGAGGTACCGGCGGGAGTTCGCCATCCTGCAGCGGCTCCAGGACGTCCGCGGGGTGGTCAGGCCCTATGCCTGCGAGCGCCTCCGGGAGCGGCCGGTGCTGCTGCTGGAGCGGGTGCGAGGCGAGACCCTGTCCGAGTCCACGGGCCAGCCATTGGAGCTCTCCCGGTTCTTCACCCTGGCCCTCTCGCTGGCCTCCACCCTGGGGGAGCTCCACTGCCGCAACGTCATCCACAAGGACATCAAGCCCTCCAACATCATCGAGGAGCCGTCGGGGGAGGCGCGGCTCATCGACTTCGGCGTGGCGACGCTGCAGCAGGTGGAGCACCTGGATGCGGCGCCGACGCATTTGATCGAAGGGACGCTGGCGTACATGTCGCCCGAGCAGACGGGGCGGATGAACCGTTCGGTGGACTACCGGACGGACTTCTACTCGTTGGGCGTGACGTTCTACGAGCTGTTGACGGGGCAGCGGCCCTTCCAGGGGCGGGATGCGCTCGAATGGTTCCACGCGCACATGGCGCAGAAGCCGAGGCCGCCGCACGAGCTGAATCCGCGGGTGCCGCCGGCCTTGTCCGCCGTCGTGATGAAGCTGCTCGCGAAGGTGGCCGAGGAGCGCTACCAGAGCGCCGAGGGCCTGACGGCGGACCTGGAGCGGTGCCGCGAGGCGCCAGGCCAGAGCACCCAGGAGGTGTTCGCCCTGGGGACGCGGGACACGCCCAACCGCTTCCAGCTGCCGCAACGGCTCTACGGGCGTGACGCGCAGGTGTCCGCCCTGCTCGAGGGCTTCGAGCGGGTGGTGCGCACGGGGCGGCCGGAGCTGTTCCTGGTGAGCGGGTACTCGGGAATCGGCAAGTCCTCGGTGGTGCACGAGCTGCACAAGCCGGTGGTGCAGCGGCGCGGGTTCTTCCTGAGCGGCAAGTTCGACCAGTTCCAGCGGGACATTCCGTACGCCACGCTGGCGCAGGCCCTGCGCGGACTGGTGCAGCAGCTCCTGGCGGGAAGCGATGAGGAGCTCGCGGGGTGGCGCGAGCGGGTGAATCAGGCCTGGGGGGGCCATGGCCAGGTGCTCGTGGACCTGGTGCCTCAATTGGAAGTGGTGGTGGGCCCGCAGCCCGCGCTTCCGGAGGTGTCTCCCAGCGAGACGCAGCACCGGTTGCAGCGCGTGATGCGCCAGTTCCTGGCGGTGTTCGCCACCCCGGAGCACCCGATGGTGGTGTTCCTGGATGACCTGCAGTGGGCGGACCTGGGCAGCCTGAAGCTGATGGAGCTGCTGCTGTCACAACCGGAGACGCCCCCGGTGATGTGGCTGGGTGCCTACCGCGACAACGAGGTGAGCCCCACCCATCCGCTGATGGCGGTCGTGGAGGAGGTGCGCAAGTCCGGCGCGCGGATGACGGGCCTGCGACTGGAGCCGCTGAGCGTGGAGCAGGTGGCGCAACTGGTGGGGGACACGCTGCCGGGCGCGGGAGCGGAGGTGGCCGGTCCCCTCGCGGCGCTGGTGCACGAGAAGACGGGCGGCAACCCCTTCTTCCTCCTGCAGTTGCTGGTGACGCTCCACCAGGATGGCCTGCTGGTGCGCGTGCCTGGCGGAGCGTGGCGCTGGGATGCCGAAGGCGTGCGGGCCCGGAGCTACTCGGACAACGTCGTCGACTTCATGGTGGGCAAGCTGCGCCAGCTTCCCCCTGGCACGCAGCATCTGCTGCGGCTGGCGGCCTGCGTGGGCAATGTCTTCACGCTCCAGCTGCTGGGCACCCTCTCCGGGCTGGCGGAGGTGGGAGAAGTGGAGCAGGGCCTCGGGCCCGCGCTCCAGGAAGGCCTGCTGGTGCGCGCCGGCCCGGAGCAGTACCGCTTCCTCCACGACCGCATCCAGCAGGCGGCCCACTCCCTTGCCTCCGAGGCGGAGCGCGCGGCCATCCACCTGCGCATTGGCCGGCTGCTGCTCGAGAGCCTGTCCCCGGAGGAAGTGCACGAGCGGATCTTCGACGTGGTGAGCCAGCTCAACGCCGGGGCGGGCCTGCTCCAGGAGCCCGCGGAGCGCCACCACCTGGCGCGGCTGAATGCCGAGGCGGGCAGGAAGGCCCAGGCCGCGGTCGCGCTCGGCCCCGCCATCACCTACCTCACGGCCGCCTTCACGCTCATTCCAGGAGACCCCTGGGAGACGGACTACGAGCTGGCCATCTCACTGCGGCTCACGGAAGCGCGCTGTGAGTTCATGCGCGGCAACCTCGCCGGGGCGTGCCGCCTGGTGGAGGAGCTGCGCACCCGGACGCGGACCCGCTCGGACACCGCGGCGGTCTACCGGCTGAGGCATGACCTCCACCTGGCCATGGGTGAGGTCCCGGAGGCCGCCACCTGCCTGCTGGAGCTCCTGGGCTCGCTGGGCATGCCCATCCCGCTTCACCCTTCCTGGGAGGAGGCGAGCGCCGCCCATGAGGAGGTGTGGACCCTGCTGGGCAAGCGCCCCATCGAGAGCCTCACCGGGTTGCCTCCCATGACCGACCCGGACATGAAGGTCGTCATCGGCGTCCTCTACACGCTCTTCGGCTCCGCCTACACCACCGATCCCCACCTGCTCATCATCGTCCTGAGCCGGATGGTCTCCCTCACCCTCCGCCACGGCTTCCACGATACGGCGGTGCACGGCCTCTGCTGGTTCGGTGTCATCACCAGCGCATACTTCAAGCGGTACCAGGAAGGCCTTGCCTTTGGAAGGCTCGCCCGCGAGCTCGTCGAACGGCACCACCTGTCCGCGCTGGTGGGGACGGTGCTCTACGGCATGCGGTACGTGTCCTACTGGACCCAACCCCTCTCCAACGCACGGGAGCTGATTCTCAGCGCCTTCCATCACGCGCTTCAGGCAGGCGACATCATCATCGCCACCTATTGCTGCCCTGATGTCGTCGTGAGCCGCCTCGCCATGGGGCACAACCTGGAGGAGGTCCATCGGGAGGCACTCGTGCGCGGCGACTTCCTGCGCAAGACCGGGCTCCAGGATCCGCTGGACTGGCTCCTCATCTACCACAGCTACGCGCAGCAGATGCGCGGGCACTCGCGCTCGTTCGGCACGATGAGCTGGGACGGCTTCGATGAGCAGTCCTTCGAGGCCCGGCTGATGCCCGAGCGCCTGCGCGGCACGTATTGCAACTACTGGATCGTCAAGCTCCAGTCGCGCTTCATGTGCGGCGCCTGGCGGGAAGCCCTCGAGGCCGCGGACAAGACGGCCGGGAGTCTGTGGATCACGAATGGCGCCCTCCCCCTGCGCGAATTCCACCTCTACCGCGCCCTGACCCTGGCCGCGTGCCACGAGGGGGCCCCTCCCGAGGAGCAGCGGCGGTTCCTCGAGGAACTCCAAGGCCACCAGCGGCAACTCGCGGAGTGGGCGGAGCAGTGCCCCGAGAACTTCCGCGCCCTCGAGCGGATGGTGTCCGCGGAGCTGGCGCGCCTGGCGGGACGGGCGGAGGAGGCGACGTGCGCCTACGAAGAGGCCATCCGCGCGGCGCGCGAGAGCGGTGCCACCCAATATGTGGGGCTGGCCAGCGAGCTCGCGGCGAACTACTGGCGCACGCGGCAAGCCCCCATCGTCGCCCATGCCTTCGCGCGCGAGGCCCGGGCGGCGTACCAGCGGTGGGGCGCCCTGGGCAAGGTCCAGCACCTGGAGTCCCAGTGGCCGCATCTCACGGCTCCGGCGGCCACCGAGGACAGGGAGACCACCAGCAGTACGAATTCGGGCAGCATCGACGCGCTCACGGTGGTCAAGGCCCAGCAGGCCATCTCCGGGGAGATCGTGCTGGAGCGCCTGGTGACGACGCTGCTGCAGGCGGCGATCGAGAACGCGGGAGCCCAGCGAGGAGCCCTGCTGCTCCCGGCTGGGGACACGCTCTCGGTGGCGGCCCTCTCCGATACAGCGAACCAGGAGCTTCCGTGGACGCTCATCTCCTATGTCCGGCGCACCCGGGAGCACGTGCTCATTGGCGATGCCTCCAAGCCCCACCCGTTCTCGTCCGATGCGTACCTTGCGCGCGGCGGAGCGCGCTCGGTGCTGTGCCTGCCGCTGTTGAGGCAGGAGCAGTTCTCCGGGGCGCTGTACCTGGAGAACGACCTGGCCACCAACGCCTTCAGCCCGGCACGCCTGACGCTGCTGGGGCATATCGCCTCGCAGGCGGCCATCTCCATCGAGAACGCGCGGCTGTATGCGGACGTGCAGCGCGCCAAGCAGGAGCTGCGCCAGGCCAACGACGAGCTGGAGCAGCGGGTGGAGGAGCGCACCCACGAGCTCAAGCAGGCCCAGGCCCGGCTGGTGGACACCGCGCGTGAGGTGGGCATGGCGGAGATCGCCTCCAACGTGCTGCACAACGTGGGCAACGTGCTCACCAGCGCCGTCGTCAACCTCGAGATGATGCGCCAGGCGGTGGGCTCTTCGCGCGTGGGGCGGTTGAAGCAGGCCTCGGCCCTGCTGGTGGAGAACAGCGAGGGGCTGGCGGACCTCCTGGCGCAGCATCCGCGAGGCAGCCGCCTGATGAGCTACCTGCCCGCGCTGGCCGAGGAGCTGATGCGCGAGCAGATGCAGTTGATGGACGACATGGATGCGATGGGCCGGCACATCGAGCACATCCGCGCCATCGTCCAGGTGCAGCAGACGTACGCCAGGACCGCGCTGATGACGGAGGAGTGCGACCTGGCGCAGCTGATCGACGACGCGCTGCGCATCCAGGTGGCGGCGCTGCAGCGTCACGGGGTGAGCATCCGGCGCGAGCTGTCGGCGGTGCCCAAGGTGAAGGTGGACAAGCACAAGGTGCTGCAGATCCTCATCAACCTCATCAGCAACGCGAAGCACGCGCTGGACGGAGTGCCCGAGGGAAAGCGCAACATGTGGGTGAGGCTGGTGGCGGAGGGGCGGATCGCGCGCATCCAGGTGGTGGATGATGGGGTGGGAATCGAGCCGGAGGTGATGGACAAGCTGTTCGCGCATGGCTTCACCACGCGCAAGGACGGGCACGGCTTCGGGCTGCACTCGAGCGCGTTGGCGGCGCAGCTCCTGAAGGGAAGACTCACGCTGCGGAGCGAGGGGCCCGGCAAGGGTGCCACGGCCACGCTGGAGCTTCCGCTCACCTGAACGTGAGCCCCTCCCCTCGCCCTCCGGGAGAGGATCCCCCCGTCGTTCAAAGGGGGGGCAAGCCCCCCGGGGTGAGGGTATGAGACATCCCGGGTTGAACCCGTGTGTGCTCCCTCTCCCTCTGGGAGAGGGCTGGGGTGAGGGTCTAGAACCTCCCGGGTTGACGTCTGGAGCTGAAGGAGTGTCATGGGCATCCCGTGACACGAGGAGGCGCAGCATGACGGTTCGAGACATGCTCTCGGAGGCGCTGTCTGTCGCGGTGGCGGGCCTGGCCAAGGCACGGGGCTTCCGGAAGAAGGGATTCACGTTCCGGCGCCAGCATGGACAGACGACCCAGGTCATCAACTTCCAGCTGTCGCACGGGAACTCGCGAGACGAAGGAGATTTCTACGTCAACATCGGGCTCTCCTTCGACGCGGTGACCGCTCTGGGGGGAACCTCCTCGGGAGAGGTCGTGATCGCCGGTGAGGCCGTTCACTATGGCGTCCGGCTCGAAGAGCTTGCTCCGGAGACTCCGGACGAATGGGCCGTCACGCCGCAGACGGACGCGCATTCACTCGGAGCACAACTGGGAGCGGCGCTCGCGCCCGTTATCGACCGGCTCGAGAAGGTCGAGTCTCCCGCCAGCATGCTGCGCGAGTTCCCTCTCGACGATGGGTTTCGACGCGTCCTGCGCGCGAAGTTGGAGTACGTGGACGGCCACTTCGACGCCGCGCTCGCCGATTTAAGGCTCGTCGCCGCCGAGTTCGCGGACCGGCAGGGGATGTCCGTCGAGAACCTCATTGAACGGCATCGCCTGCCAGCGCTCAGATCGCTGGCAGCAAAATGACGATGAGCAGGTCCCACAGGGAGTGACTCACCGACGAGGCCACGAGGCTGCGTCTCCACTCGGCGAGCAGCCCCCACGCGAGTGACGTGGGGAACGCCGCGAGCGCCAACAGTGGCTCACGGAAGGCGAGCAGCACGAGGCTCGACAGCACCGCGGCCACCAGCGCACAACCGACACACCCGAGCCTCGGCCGCAGCGCCTGTTGCACCGCGCCGCGCCAGAACAACTCCTCGGCCGGAGCAATCACCAGCGCCAGCGCCAACGCCGCTCCGAGTGAGCCCGTGCCGAACGTCGTGTAGACGTGCTTCAGCGGCTCGCAGAGGACGTCCGTGAAGCCGCCGCACATGGCCCACAGCACCGCCCGCGAGCCCACGTACAGCACCCCCGCGAGCGCCACGCCCCACAGCACGTCCGCGCGCCTCGGCAAGAGCAGCGCCCGGCCTTCCTCGCCCAGCGCCTTCCACGAGAGCACGTTCCACACCGCGCAGTAGAGCGCCGCCCAGAGGAAGAAGCGCGGCGGGTGCACGTGCACCAGCGCGGTCCATGGGAGCACCGCTACTGACGCAGCCACGAACCAACCCGGGTGACGGATACCCTCACCCCGGGGGGCCTTGCCCCCCCTTTGAACGACGGGTGGCTCCTCTCCCGGAGGGCGAGGGGAAATGGGCTCAGTCGAGGCCACGGTCCCTCAGGAGTGCTTCGGCCGCACGGCGTCCCGAGACCATCGCGCCCTCGATGGAGCCGTTCTCCCGGTAGTCCCCACAGACGTACAGCCCCGGCGACAGCCGCACCTTCCGGTGGGGCTCCTCGAATGACTCGGGCGGCTGCGCCGGCAGCGCGTGCGGAATCGCGTACGTGCGCAGGTGCCTCCACTGCGCCACCCCTCCGCCGAACCACTCCGTGAGCTGCTCGCGCACCCGCGCCTCCAGCGTCTCCGCGTCCCCCGACGGCTCCAGCACCGACACCGAGACCAGCGACTGCCCCTCCGGCGCGTACGAGGGCGCCACCTCGCTCATCACCGCCAGGTTGTTCACCGGCCCCCTCCCCTCCCCGTTCAGCACCAGGTAGGGCCCTCGCACCGGCGGCTCCGGCGCGGCGAAGTACAGGCACGTCACCGCGTTCATCCTCCTCGGCGGCATGCCGGGCAGCAGCTCCTCCGCCGCGGGCGCGTCCGTGGCCACCACCACCGCGTCGGCCTCCTCCCTCGCCCCCGTGGCCAGCCTCACCCGGTGGCCCCAGGCCTCCTCCACCGGCGTGTTCAGCTTCACCACCCCGAAGGGCAGCTTCGCCGCCAACTGCTCGGAGAGCGCCCCCATGCCCCGCGCCGGCACCGCCGTGGCCCCCGTGGCGAACATCCGGAACACGAACTCCAGCACCCGGCTCGAGGTGCGCAGCTCCTTCTCCAGGAAGATGCCCCCGAAGAAGGGCCGGAAGAACGTCTCCACCATCCCATCGGAGAAGCCCACGTCGCGCAGGTACTCCCGCGACGGCCGCTGCCTGCGCAGGAACACGTCCTCCACCGGGCCCGCCAGCGCCTGCTGACGCAAGTCGAGAATGTGCAACTTGTCGGCGAGCGAGCCCACCGGGTTGAAGGCGTGCGCCGCGGCCTGGAGGGGCCGGCGGAACGGGTCCGCCACCTTGTGCAGCCGCCCCGCGCGCCACACCAGCGCCCCCGGGAAGAAGCGCTGGAAGTCGAGCGCCTCGTAGTCCAGCCACCGCCGCGGCTCGGGGTAGGCGGTGAGGAACACCTGGAAGCCCCGGTCCAGCAGGAAGCCGTCCACCGAGTCCGTACGCACGCGGCCTCCCACGCCGTCGCTCGCCTCGAACACCCGCACCTTCACCTTGGCCTGATGCAGCAGCCGGGCACACGTCAACCCCGCCAACCCGGCCCCCACCACGATGACGCTCGGCCTCGTCAAGGTGCACCCTCCGTCAACGCGAAATCTCCGCTCCTACATTGATTCCCGGGCATCGCCCAGCGAGACTCTTCGGGAATTTTGGGAAGAAGTGGACCTTTTCTTCCTGCAAGGCGCCCCCCGCCTTTTTTAATAAAGGCAGTGGCCCCAACCGGCCGCCCCTGCATTCCCCGGCGCCGGAACACTTCGGAGATCCGAGTAGGCACATGACGCTCAAGGAAGCGCTGGGCAGGGTGGTGGGTCGGCGCGACCTGACCCGCGAGGAGATGGCCCGCATCATGGGACAGATGCTCGCGGGAGAGGCGACGCCCGCCCAGGTGGGCGCGTTCGCGGTCGCGCTGCGGATGAAGGGTGAGACCGAGGAGGAGATCCTCGGGGCGGCGGAGGCCATGCGCGCCTGCGCCACGCGCATCCACCCCAGGGCCGAGGTGGTGTTGGACACCTGCGGTACGGGCGGGGATGGGGCCAACACCTTCAACATCTCCACGGCCGTGGCCTTCGTGGCCGCGGGCGCGGGCGTGACGGTGGCCAAGCACGGCAACCGGGCGGTGTCCTCGCGCTGCGGCAGCTCGGACGTGCTGGCCGCGCTGGGCCTGCCCATGGACCGGGCGCACGAGCAGGTGACGCGGGACGTGGACGAGCACGGCGTGGGCTTCCTCTTCGCCCCCTCGCACCACAGCGCCCTGCGCCACGTGGCGCCCGCGCGGCGCGAGATTGGCCTGCACACCCTCTTCAACCTGCTGGGCCCCCTGGCGAACCCGGCGGGCGCGCGCTACCAGCTGCTCGGCACCTTCGCGGGCGAGCGGCTGGAGCAGACGGCCCGGGTGCTCTCCAAGCTGGGCAGCAAGCGCGCCTGGGTGGTGCACGGCCGGGACGGGTTGGATGAGCTCTCCCCGTGCACGGTCTCGGACGTGGCCGAGTTGCGCGAGGACGGCTCCGTGCGGACATTCTCCGTCAGCCCGGAGGACGCGGGGCTGGAGCGCGTGCCGGCCGAGGCCATCGCGGGCGGGGACGTGGAGGACAACGCCCGGCGGCTCAAGGAGCTGCTGGCCGGTGCGCGCTCCGGCGTGCGCACGGCGGTGCTGCTCAACGCGGCGGCCGCGCTGGTGGTGGTGGGCAGGGCCAAGGACCTCAAGGAAGGCGTGCTGCGGGCGGTGGAGTCCATCGACTCCGGCGCCGCGGCGGCCAAGCTGAAGGCCCTGGTGGGCGGAGGCGCTTCATGAGCGCGCCCGAGCCGGACAAGCTCCTGGCCATCTTCGAGCGCAAGCGCCGGGAGCTCGCCGCGCGCAAGCCGCTGGTGGCCCGCGCGCCCCGCCCGCCCTCGCGGGACTTCGCGGCCGCCCTCACCCGGCACCGCGCCGGGCTGCCGGTGAACGTCATCGCCGAGGTGAAGCGCCGCAGCCCCTCGGGTGGCGACTTCCCGCACCAGGACCTGGTCTCGGTGGCGAAGGCGTACGAGGCCGCCGGGGCGAGCGCGGTGAGCGTCCTCACGGACGACGTGGACTTCGGGGGCAGCATCGAGGATCTGCTCCAGGTGCGCGCGGCCATCTCGCTGCCGGTGCTGCGCAAGGACTTCCTGGTGGCGCCGCAGGAGGTGGAGGAGAGCGCGGCGCTCGGCGCGGACGCGGTGCTGCTCATCGCGGACGCGCTGGAGGACGGGCCGCTCGCGGAGATGGTGGCGGCGGCGAAGTCCTGCCGCGTGGCCGCGCTCGTCGAGGCCCACACGCAGGAGCACGCCGAGCGGGCGCTGAAGGCGGGCGCGGAGCTGGTGGGCATCAACAACCGGAACCTCGCCACGCTGCGCACCGACATCCACACGGCCCTGAAGGTGATTCCGGCGCTGCGCAGCCGGGCGAAGGCGCTGGTGGCGGAGAGCGGCCTGAAGACGCGCGAGGACTTCGCGGCGGCGCGGGCCTCGGGAGCCGACGCCGTGCTGGTGGGCGAGTCCCTGCTGCGCGACGCGGAGCCGGGCCGTGCGCTGGCGCGGCTGCTCGCGGGGGCGCCGTGAGCACGCGGGTGAAGATCTGCGGTGTCACCCGCGTGGAGGACGCGCGGATGGCCTGGGCCGCGGGTGCGGACGCGCTCGGGCTCAACTTCTACCCGCGCTCGCCCCGGTACGTGACGCCGGAGACGGCGGCCATCCTGGCGCGCACGCGGCCCGCGCTGGGCGCGGTGGTGGGCGTCTTCGTCAACGAGTCGCCGGACGTCATCCGCGCGCGGGTGCGTGACTGCGGGCTGACGTCGGTGCAGCTGCACGGCGACGAGCCGCCCGAGGCCTGCGCGGGCTACGGCGTGCCGGTCATCAAGGCCCTGCGGGTGCGCGGGCCCGAGGACGTGGAGAAGGCGCGCACCTACGTGGGCGCGGGCGACGTGGCCACGCTGCTGCTGGACGGAGCGGCGCCGGGCTACGGGGGCGGCGGCGTGGGATTCGACTGGTCGCTGGTGGCGCGGCTCGCGGACGCGGGCGTGCCGGTGCTGGTGGCCGGTGGGCTCAATCCGGACAATGTGCGGGAAGCCGTGCGGGCCACCCGGCCCTACGGAGTGGATGTGGCGAGCGGGGTGGAAGTCAGCCCCGGCGTCAAGGATGCGGACGCGGTGCGCGCCTTCGTGCGCGCCGTGAAGACCCTGGCTTGGGAGTGATGGAGAACATGGACACGCAAACCGCCCCGGGCCGCTTCGGGCGTTATGGCGGCCGTTATGTGCCGGAGACGCTCGTGCCGGCGCTGCAGGAGTTGGAACTGGCCTATGCCGAGGCCCGCAAGGACCCGGCCTTCGAGGAGCAGGTGGCGCAGGTGCTGCGCGAGTTCGTCGGGCGCGAGACGCCCCTGACGCCCGCGCGCCGGCTCACCGAGCTGTGGGGAGGCGCCGAGGTGTGGCTCAAGCGCGAGGACCTCGCGCACACGGGCGCCCACAAAATCAACAACACCATCGGCCAGGTGCTGCTCGCCAAGCGGATGGGCAAGAAGCGCGTCATCGCGGAGACGGGCGCGGGCCAGCACGGCGTGGCCACCGCCACCGCGTGTGCCCTGTTCGGCCTGACGTGCGAGGTGTACATGGGCGCGCTGGACGTGGAGCGCCAGGCGCTCAACGTCTTCCGCATGAAGGCGCTCGGGGCCACGGTGCGCCCGGTGGAGTCGGGCTCGCGCACGCTCAAGGACGCGATGAACGAGGCCATGCGCGTCTGGGTGTCGCAGGTCGAGGACACCTACTACGTCATCGGCAGCGCGGCCGGTCCGCACCCCTACCCCACCATCGTCCGGGACTTCCAGTCCGTCATCGGCCGGGAGATCCGCACGCAGTCGCTGGTGGCCTTCGGCAAGCTGCCGGACGCCATCATCGCGTGCATCGGCGGCGGCTCGAACGCCATTGGCGCCCTCCACCCCTTCCTCGGCGACGCGAGCGTGCGGCTGGTGGGCGTGGAAGCCGGTGGCCACGGCCTGGACTCGGGGCAGCACGGCGCGTCCCTGACGCTGGGCACCGAGGGCGTGCTGCACGGCTCGCGCTCGCTGGTGCTGCAGGACGAGCACGGGCAGATCATCGAGGCGCACTCCATCTCCGCGGGCCTGGACTACCCGGGCGTGGGGCCGGAGCTGGCGCACATGGCGAAGACGGGACGGATGGAGGTGCGCACCGCCACGGACGACGAGGCGCTGGCGGCCTTCTACCAGGTGTCCCGCACCGAGGGCATCCTCCCCGCGCTGGAGTCCTCGCACGCCTTCGCGCGCGCGGGCGAGCTGGCGCGTGAGCTGGGCAAGGGCAAGTACCTGGTCATCAACTGCTCGGGCCGCGGAGACAAGGACGTGGCCACCATCGCGGCGCGGGGCATTCCCGCCGCCGTCCAGGAGAAAGCATGAGCGGCGAGATCGCGGAAGCGTTCGCCCGGGCCAAGGCCCGCGGTGAGGGCGCGCTGGTGGCGTACGCCATGGCGGGAGACCCGGACCTGGCCCGCTCGGTGGACGTGTTCGCCGCGTGCGTGGAAGGCGGCGCGGACATCCTGGAGATTGGCGTGGCGTTCAGCGATCCCATCGCCGACGGCCCGGTCATCCAGGCCGCGTCCGAGCGGGCGCTGAAGGCGGGCTCCACGCTCAAGCGGGTGCTGGAGGAGGTGGTGCCGGCGGTGCGCGCGCGCTGCCCGCAGACGCCGCTGGTGGTGATGACGTACGTCAACGTGGTGATGGCCCTGGGCGAGGAGCGCTACGCAAAGCTGGCCCGGGAGCGCGGGGTGTCGGGCACCATCCTGCCGGACCTGCCTCCCGAGGAGAGCGCGGAACTCCGCGCGGCCTTCGACCAGGAGGGGCTGGAGCTGATTCCTCTGTGCGCGCCCACGACGTCGCCGGCCCGGGCGGAGAGCATCGCGAAGGACGCGCGGGGCTTCGTCTACTGCGTGTCGGTGGCGGGCGTGACGGGCATGCGCTCGGAGCTGCCGGCCAACCTGTCCGAGCGGCTGGAGATGGTGCGGCGCGTGTCGCCGGTGCCGGTGGTGGCGGGCTTCGGCATCTCCACCGCCGAGCAGGCGCGGGTGGTGGGCGCCCACGCGGATGGCGTGGTGGTGGGCAGCGCCATCGTCCGTGCGGCGCAGGCGGATGGGCCCGCGGCGGCCCGGCAGGTGTGCGCGGAGATCAGGCGCGGCCTCAAGCGCTGAGCGTCCTCCCTCTCCCTCTCCCTCTGGGAGAGGGCTGGGGTGAGGGTGTTCGCTGCCGGCGCGCCCTCAATCCGATGCGCTTCCCGTGATGACGACACACCGCCGCCGCGTCCGGTGGTGGAGCACATAGGTGAAGGACCAGAACACGCGGTAGCCCGGCAGACCCCTCTCATCGGGGTAGTCATGGAGCTCCGCCTCCTCGGAGGAGATGAGCTCCGCCAGGGCACGCCAGAAGGCCGGGAGCAACTCCTGCTCCAACTTCTCCCGGCGCGCGGCGGTGAACCTCGGGCCCGCATGCGCTTCGCCCTCGTAGCGCAGACAGGTCTCGACGTCGGTCGTCAGCTCCTCCAGCGAGACCTGTCTGACCTTCGCCAGGTGCGGCTGACTCTCCGGGTAACACGTCCGCATCACCTCGTTCAGGGGCAGCTCCGCCCCCGGCAGCTCGAGCGCCTTCACATCGAGCGTGATGCCGTAGTTGAAGCCAGAGACGAGCCGCTCGAGCTGACGGAGGACCTTGGACACGGGCCGCACCTGAGCCTTGTCAGCCTCGCGGAGCTGAACCATCAAGGCCGGGCCTCCACGAAGTCCTTCGCCCGGTCCGGCTCCCAGCCCGTGTAGCCGCGGACGACGGCCATGGCCGCGATCGAATCGCCCGCGAGCAAGCGCGCGTCGACTTCGCCTGGCTGCTGTTCGGTGAGCGCCATGACGTACCACCTGGTTGTTCTTCCCGCCGCGCCTCCATCGTAGCCGCCTGTCCGCCGACCTACCTCGGGCGCGTCGTCACATCCGAGGGCGGGACACTCCCCCTCTTGGGGGAGACACATCATGAAATTGTTCACCATCGGGGACAGCATCTCGCAGGGTTTCATGTCGTTCGCGGCGGCACGAACCGAGCTCTCCTACTCCACGCTGATCGCCAGGGTGCTGGGGCTGACGCCGGAGGTGGACTATCCCCTCCCCACCTGGCGCGAGGGCGGTCTGCCGCTGAACCTGGAGCGGTTGCTGCGGCGCTTGCAGTCGCTCTACGGCGCCGACATCCGGGGCCTCCTGGAGTGGCCCCGGGCGCTCCTCACCATCAACGGCATGGTGGACGATGTGGAGGACCATTACGAGCGGGGCAGCGGCAACATCGCCCGGCCGCAGGCGGGGCCGACGAAGACGTTTCCAAACAGCTCCTGCTTCGGCTTCACCGTGGCCGACGCCTGGCTGATCGACCCCAACTGGTGCCTGCAGCAGATCCGGGACGGCGAGGAAGACGACGGGCTGATCAGCCTGCCCAACCAGTCCCTGGCCCGCGCGGCGCACGCGGTCCTCAATCCGTCGCGCCACCCGGCCTACGGCGACAGGAGCCAGCTCAAATCCCTGGAGCAGCACGTGAAGGAGGAGGGGGTGGAGAACCTGCTCCTCTGGCTCGGCTCCAACAACGCGCTCGGTACCGTCACACGCCTCAAGATCAACGAAACGCCGAACGATCCAAACAACCGCATGCATCTGCGCAGCGTCAAGGAGCGCGACCGCTACAACCTCTGGCACCCGGACGACTTCAAGGCCGAGTACGAGCAGCTGCTCGACCGGGTCTCCACCCTCATGGAGCAGAACAAGCACCCGGACTGGCGGGTCTTCATCGGCAACGTGCCCGCGGTCTCGATCGCGCCGCTCTGCAAGGGCGTCGGCGCCGAGAAGGAATGCGAAGATCCGTTCGGCGTGCTCGGCAACAAGGCCCGCTACTTCGAGAACTATACCTACGTCATCTTCGGCTCGGACTTCGCCCGCCGCACCGGCCTCGGTCTGACCCGGGACCAGGTACTGAAGATCGATGGCTACATCAGCGAGTACAACAAGATCATCGCCAACCTCATCCAGGACGCCAATGGCAGGCTCGGCAAGGAACGCTACTTCCTGGTCGACATCAGCAGCTGCCTGCTGAAACTGGCCTACCGCCGCAACAACGGCCAGCCGACCTACCCGCTGCCGCCCGAGCTCGCGCAGGCCCGGTACAAGCCGAACACCATGTACTACCACGCGGACCGCAACGGCCGGCTGCAGCAGGGAGGACTCATCAGCCTGGACGGGGTTCATCCGAGTGCCATCGGCCAGGGAGTGCTCGCGCTCGAGTTCCTCAAGGTGATGGAGGCGGCCGGGGCTCCGGGGGCCAAGGCGTCGGCCCTCGATTGGAACGCCATCATCGCCAGCGACACGCTCTACACCAACCCCATCGCCTTGATGGGAGAGCTCTACGACAACACCCGCCTCGCCGAGTTCCTGGTCGATGTGATGCGGAGGGTGGACAACATGTGACGGCGGTGCGGGGTGGTTCCGCCGGGCCCTCGAGGGTGGCAGAGTGCGCCCGCCCCGAGAGAGGAACACCATGAAGCCCCGCTCCCCCGTGCTCGTCCTCGTCCGCCATGGAGACACCGCCTGGAGCCGCAGCGGCCAACACACCGGCCGCACGGACATCCCGCTGCTGGAGGAGGGCCGCCGCATGGCCACCGAGCTGCGCGAGCCGCTGCGCGCCTGGGACTTCGCCGCGGTGTGGACCAGCCCCCTGAGCCGCGCCAGCGAGACGTGCGCGCTCGCCGGTTATGGAGACGTGGCCCAGCTGCGCTCGGACCTGATGGAGTGGGACTACGGCACCTTCGAGGGCAAGACGAAGGAAGAGATCCGCGCCACCAGCCCGAACTGGACGCTGTGGACGGAGGGCGTGCCGTGCGGCGAGTCCGCGCGGGACGTAGGGGCACGCGCGGACCGCATCATCGCCGAGGCCCGCGCCGTGGAGGGCAACGTGCTCCTCTTCGCGCACGGCCACCTGCTGCGGGTGCTCGCCGCGCGCTGGCTCGGGCTGCCCCCCACCGAGGGCCGCCTCTTCACGTTGAACACCGCCTCCATCAGCGGGCTCGGCCTGGACAGCGACGGGGACCAGCAGGTCCTCCAGCTCTGGAACGACACCACCCACCTGCGCGGCTGAGGGCGGACGGGGGGACCGCACACTTCTGCGTGGGTGCGCCCGGCCCGATTTTGACTTTGATTCTCAGATTCGCTATCGAGCCAGCCCATTCGACGGAAGCAAGCGAAGGGGCCTCACATGAAGAAGCTGGGCTGGATGGCACTGGTGGCGGGAGCGCTGAGCGTGGCGGGCTGTGGGACGGATCCGCTGGAGAGCTCGCGGGCGCGGCCGGTGATGGAGGACTACGCGACGCTGGTGTACGAGAACTACACGGACGCGGTGGCGAAGGCGCGGGTGCTGCAGACGGCGGTGGACGCCTTCGTGGCGGACCCCACCGAGGCGAAGCTGACGGCGGCGCGCACCGCGTGGCTGGAGGCGCGTCCCGCCTACGGCCAGAGCGAGGTCTTCCGCTTCTACGGCGGCCCCATCGACGACGAGGACACGGGCCCCGAGGGCCGCATCAACGCCTGGCCGCTGGACGAGGCGTATATCGACGCGGTGGAGGGAGCGCCGGAGGCCGGCATCATCAACGCCACCAGCGAGTACCCCACGCTGTCCGAGGAGCTGCTCATCTCCCTCAACGAGCGCGACGGTGAGACGAACATCGCCACCGGCTACCACGCCATCGAGTTCCTGCTGTGGGGCCAGGACCGGAGCGTGACGGGCCCGGGCAACCGGCCGGCGTCGGACTTCGTGGACGGGGGCACGGCGCCCAACGCCGCGCGCCGCCGCCAGTACCTGAAGCTCGCGACGGGCCTGTTGGTGAAGGACCTGGAGTCGGTGAAGACGCAGTGGACGCCGGACTCCAACAACTACGCGAAGCTGTTCCGGTCGCAGGAGCCCAAGGAGGCGCTGCTGCAGGTGCTCACCGGCATGGGCAGCCTGAGCGGCGCCGAGCTGTCCGGCGAGCGGATGACGGTGGCCTACGACAACAAGGACCAGGAGGACGAGCACTCCTGCTTCAGCGACAACACGAAGGCGGACCTGTACGCCAACGCGCTGGGCATCCAGAACGCGTACCTCGGGCGCTACGGCACCGCGGATCGCCATGGCCTGGACGAGCTGGTGGCGGTGGTGGACCCGGAGCTGGACAGGGAGATGAAGCAGCGCCTGCAGGCCAGCCTCGACGCCATCCAGGCGATCCCCGGCCCGTTCGACCAGGCCATCCTCGGCGCGGACAATGCCGAGGGCCGTCAGAAGGTGAAGGTGGCCATCGACGCGCTGCGCGCCCAGACGGAGACGCTCGCCGACGTGGCCACCGCGCTGGGCATCACGCTCAACCTGGAGTGAGAACGAACCATGCGGCGTACGATCAGCCTGTTTCTCCTCCTCGCCTGTGCCTGCGGTGAGGAGAGGCCCGAGCCGGGCGAGGAGCTGTCCGGCGGCGGCACCACCGTCCACGACACCACGCGCAACGCCTTCACGCTGGCGGCGCGCAACCTCCAGGGCGAGCGGCGCGATGCCTTCTTCACGGGCAACGCGCTCTTCAACCGCAACTGGGTGACGGCCCCCGCCTCCACCACGGGGCTGGACGGACTGGGGCCCACCTTCAACGCGCCCTCGTGCGCCGCATGTCACTTCAAGGACGGGCGCGGCAAGCCCCCGACCGAGCCGGACGAGAAGCCGCTGTCGCTGCTCTTCCGGTTGAGCATCCCCGGGCAGGACGCCCATGGCGAGCCGCTCGGGGACCCCAACTACGGCGGGCAGCTCCAGCCGCAGGCCCTCCTCGGCGTGCCCGCGGAGGGCGAAGTGGCCCTCACGCACTCGCTGCGCGAGGGCCGGTACGCGGACGGGACGGCGTACTCGTTGGAGGAGCCGCACTACACGCTCACGAACCTGGCCTTCGGCCCCGTGCATCCGGAGCTGATGATGAGCCCGCGCGTGGCGCCGGTGATGGTGGGGCTTGGCCTGCTGGAGGCCATTCCGGACGCGGCGCTGGAGGCCCTCGCGGATCCGGACGACCAGGACGGCGATGGCATCTCCGGCCGCATCAACCACGTCTGGGACGTGGAGCACGGCGAGCCGCGCATGGGCCGCTTCGGTTGGAAGGCCAACCAGCCCTCCCTGCGCCAGCAGAACGCGGGCGCCTTCCGGGGGGACATCGGCATCACCTCGGAGCTGTTCCCGGCGGAGGACTGCCCTCCCGTGCAGACGGCGTGTCACGACGCGCCCTCGGGGGGAGCGCCCGAGTTGGAGGCGGAGAAGCTGCAGCAGCTGACGTTCTACACGCGGACGCTGGCCGTGCCCGCGCGCCGGGACGTGGACCAGCCCGAGGTCCTGCGCGGGCGGCGGCTGTTCCGTGAGCTCGACTGCGCGAAGTGCCACGTGCCGCGGCATGAGACGGGCCCGGTGGAGGACGCGCCGGAGCTGTCGGAGCAGGTCATCTTCCCGTACACGGACCTGCTGCTGCACGACATGGGGCCGGAGCTGGCCGATGGCCGCCCGGACTTCGAGGCCACGGGGAGCGAGTGGCGCACGCCGCCGCTGTGGGGCATCGGGCTGGTCCAGACGGTCAACCGCCATACGCGCTTCCTGCACGATGGCCGCGCCCGCTCGCTGGAGGAGGCCATCCTCTGGCACGGCGGCGAGGCCGAGCGCTCTCAGGAGCGTTTCCGCAACCTGTCTGTCACCGAGCGCGCCGCGTTGCTGCGCTTCCTGGAGTCGCTGTGAGCCCCTTCCTGCGCCGTCTGATTCCCACCACCGTCCTGCTATCGCTCCTCGCCGTGGCGAGCTGCGGCGACTCCCAGGGCACCGCCCTGCGCTCGGCCTTCCTGAAGGAGCTGGCCGGGGATGTGGCCCTGCCCGCCTACCGGGACTTCGACACGCGCACCGAGGCGCTGGCCGGAGCACTCGCGGCGCTGGAGGCCACTCCCACGGAGGCAGCGCTCACCCAGGCGCGGTCCGCCTGGAGGGAAGCGCGCGCGGCATGGCTGCGGCAGGAGGCCTTCCGCATCGGCCCGGCGGAGGAGCAGCACACGTCGGCCTCGGCGAACCAGGTGCCGTCCACCACGGGCATCGACAGCCTGCTCACGGAGGGCACGGAGCTCACGGAGACGTTCGTCGCGGAGCAGGGCGCGAACCGCAAGGGACTGCTCGCCATCGAGTACCTGCTCTTCGACGCGGCGGCCACCGAGGAAGGGACGGCGGGCATGCGCCGCCGGACGTACCTGAAGCAGCTCGGGACCTTGCTGCACAAGGACGCCACGGTGGTGCGCACCGCCTGGGAGCCCGAGCAGGGCAACTACGTCGCGCAGCTCTCCAACGCGGGGAACGAGGGAAGCGCCTACGCCACGCAGAAGGAGGCGGTGGACACGGTGGTCAACCGGCTCATCGCCAGCGTGGAGGTGGCGGAGCAGAAGCTGTCGAAGCCGCTCGGCTTCGAGACGGGAGGCACGGTGCGTCCCGAGCTGGAGGAGGCGCGGCGCAGCGACAACTCGCTGAAGGACCTGGAGAACGCGGTGGTGGGCATGGAGCGCGTCTGGCTGGGGGCGAACGGGAACGGCGGGCTTTCGAAGGTGGTGGCCGCGAGCAACAAGCAGGTGGACGAGACGGTGCGCGGGGACCTGGCGGCGGTGCGCTCGGCGTTGGAGGCGATTCCGCCGCCGCTGCGCACGGCGCTGACCAACGACCGTGAGTCGGTGGAGACGGCCCGGGCCGCGCTGGCGACGCTGCGGGCCACCCTGGCCTCCGAGGTCGTGTCCAACCTGGGAGTGACGCTCAAGTTCAACGACAACGATGGCGACTGAGCAGGCGCCGTTGGCCCCAACCACTCCCCTGGCGCCCGTCACTCCCCTGGCGCCCGTCACTCCCCTCGCCCTCCGGGAGAGGGGCGGGGGAGAGGGTGCCACGAGCCCCGGGTTCCCCCTGCGAGCCCTCCACGAGCGGCTCACTGCCTCCGCTTTCGCCCCGGTGGACCCATCCTCCCTGGTGGCGTACCGGGTCCTGTTCGGGCTGCTCATGTTGGTCGCCGTCGCGCGCTTCTTCGCGTACGGGTGGATCCACGAGCACTACCTCGCGCCGAAGGTGCTCTTCCCGTACGCGGGGCTGGAGTGGATCCGTCCGTGGCCGGGCGTGGGGATGTACCTCCACTTCGCGCTGATGGGGCTGGGGGCGCTGGGCATCACGCTGGGAGTCGCATACCGGACGAGCGCACTCACGTTCCTGCTCACGTTCACGTACGCGCACCTCATCGACAAGACGTACTACCTGAACCACTACTATTTCATCTCGCTGGCGGGGCTGCTGCTGGTGGCGCTGCCGTTGGACGTGAAGGGGCGGAGCCACGTGCCCGCGTGGTGGCTGTGGCTGCTGCGGGCGCAGGTGGGGCTCGTGTACTTCTTCGGCGGGGTGGCGAAGCTGAAGAGTGACTGGCTCATCCACGCGCAACCGATGAAGATCTGGCTCGCGGCGAGCACGGACCTACCGGTGCTCGGCCGGCTCTTCGAGCAACCGTGGGCGCCACACGCCTTCAGCATCGCGGGAGCGGTGTTCGACCTGTGCGTGGTGCCCGCGCTGCTGTGGAAGCGGACGCGGTGGCTGGCCTACGCGGCGGTGGTGGGCTTCCACGTCATCACGCGGATGCTCTTCCCCATCGGCATGTTCCCGTGGCTGATGATGGCGGGCGCCCTGCTCTTCTTCCCACCGGACTGGCCCCGGCGGCTCGCGGGCTGGCTGCGGCGCGAGCCGATGAAGGACTCCGCCCCCTCCCCCACCCTGCCCTCGAGCCGATCCTGGATTGGACCCGCGCTGGCGGTGGCCTTCCTGGGGGTGCAGTTCCTCCTGCCGCTGCGGCACCTGTTCTACCCGGGCGACGTGATGTGGACGGAGGAGGGCTTCCGCTTCTCGTGGAACGTGATGCTGATGGAGAAGGACGGGGTCGCCGAGTTCCGCGTCAGCGAGCCCACCACCGGGAAGCGATGGGTGGTGTCGCCGGGCAAGTACCTCTCGCCCTACCAGGTGAAGATGATGGCCACGCAGCCGGACATGCTGCTGACGTTCGCGCACTACCTGGCCCGCGACTTCGCCGGGCAGGGGCACCCGGGAGTGGAGGTGCGCGTGGACGCCTTCGCGAGCCTCAACGGGCGGCCCCGCCAGCGGCTCGTGGACCCCACCGTGAACCTGGCCTCGGTGGGGCCGTGGGACAGCGTCCACGGATGGGTGCTGCCCTTCCGCGAGGTGGCGCCTCCCTGAAGCGCCTGCACGGAGCCAACCCGATTGGGCTCGATACCCTCACCCCGACCCTCTCCCGGAGGGCGAGGGAGAGGATGCGTGGGTCTGCCTACAGAACTACAGGCGGCCGTCGAGGAAGTTGCGCACCAGCCGGGGGCCCTCGGGCGTGAGGACGCTCTCCGGATGGAACTGCACGCCCACCACCGGCAGCTCACGGTGCCGCAGCCCCATGATGAGCCCGTCCGGCGTCCACGCCGTCGCCTCCAGCTCCGCCGGCAGCGTCCCCGCGTCCACCACCAGCGAGTGGTAGCGCGCCGCCTGGAAGTTCGCCGGCATGCCCTCGAAGATGCTTCGGCCCTCGTGGCGGATGGACGCCGTCTTGCCGTGCACCGGCTCGGGCGCTCGCACCACGTTGCCGCCGAAGACTGCCCCGATGGACTGGTGGCCCAGACACACGCCCAGCACCGGCACCTTCGCGCCGCGGATGGCCGCCATGCTCACCCCGGCCTCGTGCGGCGTGCACGGCCCCGGCGACACCACCAGGTGCGAGGCCCCCGAGGCCTCCACTCCCGCGGCGTCGATCTCATCGTTGCGAACCACCTTCACCTCGGCGCCCAGCGTGTACAGCAGCTGCACGAGGTTGAAGGTGAACGAGTCGTAGTTGTCGATGACGAGGATCACCGCACACCTCCCTCACGTGCCTGCTTCAGGGCCGTGGCGAGCACCCGCGCCTTGGCCTCCGTCTCGTCCGCTTCCTTGGAGGGCACCGAGTCCGCCACGAGTCCCGCGCCCGCCTCCCACAGCGTGCGGTCCCCGTCGATGTAGAAGGTGCGCAGGGCGATGGCGAGGTCCAGCGCGCCGCAGAAGGACAGGTAGCCCACCGCGCCCGCGTAGGGGCCGCGGCGCACGGGCTCCAGCTCGTCGATGATCTGCATCGCGCGAATCTTCGGAGCCCCGGACACCGTGCCCGCCGGGAAGGTGTACGCCAGCGCATCGAGCGCGTCGTACTTCGCGTCGAGCTTGCCGCGCACCTGCGAGACGATGTGCATCACGTGGCTGTAGCGCTCGACGACCATCAGGTCCTCGACGCGCACCGAGCCCGGAGCCGCCACGCGGCCCACGTCGTTGCGGCCCAGGTCCACCAGCATCATGTGCTCGGCGCGCTCCTTCTCGTCGGCGAGCAACTCCTTCTCCAGGGCCTGATCCTCGGCCTCGGTGGCGCCGCGGCGCCGGGTGCCGGCGATGGGGCGCACCACGACGTCTCCGTCGCGCACCTGCACCAGCAGCTCGGGAGAGGCGCCCACCAGCGCGCGCGCCTCGCCCAGCTCGATGTGGAAGAGGTACGGCGAGGGGTTGATGCGGCGCAGCGAGCGGTACAGCGAGAGCGGCGGCGGCGCGCCCCGCGCCTCGAAGCGGCGGGCGAGCACCACCTGCATGCAGTCACCGGCGCGGATGTATTCCTTCACGCGCTCGACGGCGGCCTCGTAGCCGGCGCGGTCCCAGTTGACGGAGACCTCCGCCTCGCCGCGCATGGGCGGATTGGGGACGTAGGCGTCCACGGGCAGGGGCCGCAGCAGCCGCTCGGCGAGGGCCTCGGCGCGGGCCTCGGCGTCGGCGAGTGCCTGGGCGACGCTGCTATGACGGTTGGGCCGGGCGATGGCGGTGGCATGCAGCGTCTGGGAGCGCGAGTCATGGGTGACGAACTCGTCGCACAGCAGCCACTCGGAGTCGGGGAAGGAGGTGTCGCGGGTGTGCCGATCGGGCACGTGGCGCTCGAACCAGGACATGCAGTTGTAGCCGAGGTAGCCCACGAGGCCGCCGACGAACGGGGGCTCGCCGGGGAGCTTGGCCACGGCGTGCTCGCGCCAGACGGAGCGGAGGACGTCGAGCGGAGCGCCGTCGAAACGCTGCTGCTGTTCACCACGCCAGAGGGTGCCGCCGGTGCGGTCGAGCCGGAGCCGGCCGGAGGGTGCGGTGCCGATGTGGCTGTAGCGGCCGAAGCGCTCGCCACCGTGGCAGGACTCGAGGATGAAACCTCGCGCGCCCCCGAGCTTGAGGTAGGCGGACAGCGGGGTGTCGAGGTCGGCGGGGAGCACGACCGAGACGGGAACCGCCTCGCCCTTCTCCGCGCGTTGGCGGTAGGCCGCCTTGCGCTCCTGAGCGTTCATCACGTTCCTCTGTGTAGGCCCCCTCTCCCGCTGGGAGAGGGCTGGGGTGAGGGTGGTGCAGACGGTCACCCCATCACGGGTGGATTGTCCCCGTTATTCCCGGGCGGGGAAAGGGCCGCGGACGTCCGAGGCCGTCCCACCTGCCCGGCTTGACAAGAACGTCACCTCGACCCCTGTCCGAGCAGGCAGCGGGTACATGCGGTGTCCAGGTAGGCCGCTCAACCCTCGCGGCTGCCCGGCTCGCCGGTGCCGAACAACCACTCCAGGCCGCGCCACACGTGGTCACGCCAGGCCGAGTAGTTATGACCGCCGTGGTACTCGCGGTACTCGGCGCGGTGTCCGGAGGCGCGGAGCACGGGGAGCATGCGCTCGTTGCCCTCGACGAGCGCCTCGAAGTGGCCGCAGTCCAGCCACACGTCGAGCGGATGGGAGGGAGCGCTGCGGGCGAGGTCGAACACGACGAAGTCGCGGTTCCACACGCTGAAGGCGCCCGACTGGGAGAGCACGTGGCCGAAGACATGGGGCGCGCGCAGTCCCGTGTACAGGGCAATCAACCCGCCCAACGATGAGCCGAGAACAGCATGGACGCCGGGCTCGCGCGTCTCGTCCACGAGGCGCAGCTCCGCGCGGGCGAGCGGCAGGACCTTGTCCAGGAGGAAGACCAGGGTGGCCTCGCTGCAGGTGTACTCGACGGTGCGCGCGGGGCCGCCGTTGGCCACCAGGGCCAGCGCGATGGGACGGATGCGGCCCTGGGCGATGAGGTTGTCCACGAGGGTGGGCAGCTTCGCGCGCTTCAGGTAGTCCGGCCCGTCGAACACCACCACCAGGGGGCAGGGCTCGGAGGTGGGAGGCGCGTAGAGGTGGACGGCACGCTCGCGGCCCACACACAGCTCTTGCGTCTCCACCAGGTGGCGGGTGACGGTGCCACGCGGCACGTCCCGCTGCCGCTGCGCGAGGGGCGTGGGCCGCGACTCGGGCATGTGGAAGTAGTGGTTGAAGTCCCCGAAGCCGTTGGAGGTGAGACGCTCGTTGAGCGGATCCCTCACCCGCCGGCCCTTGGCGTCCTGGAGCGCGTACTCCACATAGGTGTCACGCGGGAGCGTCAGCGTGTGCGTCCACAACCCGGGCGCCACCTCCTTGAGGGGGATGGGCTCACCGGACCAATCCAGGAAGTCCCCCGCCACGGACACGGGCTTGCGCCCGCGCCACACGAAGGTAGCCGTCTCTCCGTCGATGACCGGCGTGCCTTCCGAGCGCGCCCTCTGCTCCAGCGTCTTCAACATGCGGGCGGACGGTAGCCGCCCCGGTGTGCCCTGCCAACCACGCCCCTAGCGCGCGAGGGCGGCGCGAGCCGGGCGGATGGCCACCAGTCCCACCAGGGCGGCGAAGAGCCAGCGGCCCCAGTGCGAGCGCTTCTCCACCGGGTGGTTGCGCGGGGCGTACTCCTCGAAGAGCGCCACCATGCCCTTGATGAAGTGGCGCATGTCGAGGGGACTGCGGCTGGAGAACCAGCGGTCGTCGCGGACGCCCGGCTCATCCATCCACTGGGCGCCCGCGTTGCGGAGGTCGTCCTTGATGCCGGGCCACGAGGCCAGCTTGCGCCCGCTGGCCAGGCCCGCGGACACGAGCACCCAGGGCCCATGGCAGAGCGTGGCGATGGGCCGGCCGTGGCGGTCGAACTCGCGCACGAAGTCGAGCACCTCCTCGCTCTGGCGCAGCTTGTCCGGGTTGACGAAGCCTCCGGGGATGAGCAGGGCGTCGAAGTCGGTGGGGCGGACCTGGTGCACCGTCTCGTCCACCCGGACCTTCTTGCCCGGCCACATCAGGTTCATGCCCCGGATGCAGCCCTTGTGGAGGGAGATGATGTCCACCTGGGCGCCCCGCTTGCGCAGCGCCTTCACGGGGATGGTGAGCTCCACCTGCTCGAAACCATCCGCGGCCAGCACGCCCACCCGGATACCCCTCAACGTCTTCCTCGCCATGCCTGCGCCTCCCGGTTCTCTTCCCCGCGAAATCGTCGGCATCCCTGCGGCGCGCGGCATTTCACGCTCCCTGGACTGGAGGGCAACCAGGAGAGCGGCCGGAAGGTGTCACGGGCCCATGGCCTGGGTGGCCTCCCGGGAGGCTCCATGTTTGGCGAGGATCTGCCGGGCGAACTCCGTCGTGCAGACCGCCACCACGTCATCCATGTCCCGGTTGAGCTGGATGACCTCGGCGGGCGTGATGTCGCCTGGCTGCTCGGCCCAGAGGCCCAGCACCACGTCCCGGAGCACCGCGAGCTCCGCGAGCACCTCCACGAGATCGAAGTCATCCCCGACCCGCTGGAAGGCATGCACCCGGGAGAGCTGCTGGCTGCCGTAGACATCCGCCGCGTCGCGATCGCGCAGCCGCACCACGAGCCAGTCGAGCAGGTCCGGAACGTGGTTCTCCAGGTGCTCCTCGGAGAGGTGCCGGGCGTCGCTGAGCGTGCGCACTATGTCCTTCCAGCGGACGAGGACCTCCTGACGATGACGTTCGATGAGTTGAGAGAGTCCCATGGTCGTTTGAATGTCGGCGTGCGCGTGCGAGCCCACAAGGGCTCCTTGTCCTCCAGGACAAGGCACGAGCCCCCAGGCAGGATGCCGACCGTCCGGGAGGGAGGAGCACCATGTCGAAGGCCTTCACGAAGGAAGACGCGGGCGGAGAGGACGTTCTCCTGCCGCCGCGCCCCCGCTCGGCCACCGGAGAGACGCGGTACATCACGCCCGAGGGCTACCGGGCCCTGCAGGAGGAACTCGCAACCCTGACGGCGCTCCAGGCTGATGCGCGCCCCCCGGACTGGGCGCGCCGGACGCGGCACCTGGCCGCCACCCTGGAGGAGGTCAAGGTGGTGGACTCGGAGCACCCCGACGCGGAGCACGTCTACTTCGGCGCGTGGGTGACGCTCGAGGACGAGGAGGGCGAGGAGACGGCGTACCGCATCGTCGGCCCGGACGAGGCGGACGTGAAAGCGGGCCGCCTCAGTGTCGAGTCGCCCCTGGCCAAGGCCCTCCTGGGCAAGGAGCCGGGCGACTCCGTCCAGGTGGAGCGTCCCCGCGGCGCCATGGAGTACACCATCACCAGCGTCTCCTACCAGCCGCCCACCTCCTGAGCCCCGCGAGCCCTGTCAGGGACGCGGGCATGCTTCGTCAGGCTTGGTGTTCATATAACACCAACCACGCGAGGGCCCCTCATGAGTGGCGAGCAGCGCAGGTTCACCTTCTTCTGGCGGCAGCAGTCCCCGTTCTCGCAGTGGTACCCGGCGGAGTTCGTGGTGGGGGGCGTGCGGTTCACGTGCGCCGAGCAGTACATGATGCACGGCAAGGCGGTGCTCTTCGGGGACGCGGAGATGGCGGCGCGCATCCTGGAGGCTCGGACGCCCAAGGAACACAAGGCGCTGGGGCGCGAGGTGCGCGGCTTCGAGGGCGCGGTGTGGGAGCGCGAGCGCGAGCGCATTGTCTACGAGGGCAGCCACGCCAAGTTCACGCAGAACGCGGAGCTGCTCGCGGCGCTGCTGGCCACGGCGGGCACGGAGCTGGTGGAGGCCAGTCCGATGGATCGCATCTGGGGCGTGGGCCTCTCGGCGGAGGATCCGCGCATCCAGGACCCCGCGACGTGGCGGGGCCAGAACCTGCTCGGCAAGGTGCTCACGCGCCTGCGCGAGGACCTGCTTTCATCATCCGCGAAGCGAGCCGGTCGATGACGCCCGGCACGAGGGCCTTGATGGCCAGCAGCAACCTCGCGGCTGGCATCATCACCAGCTCGCGCTCGCGGCGCTCCATGGCGCGGAGGATGAGCTCCACGCAGGTGCGCGTGTCCATCACCCGGTTGCCCTTCTCCTCGGCGATGTCCGTGTGGCCCGCCGAGCCGTCCGGGCCGAGCGCCCGCGCGCGGATGTTGGAGACGACGAACCCCGGCGACACGACGAGCACGTCCACGCCGGTGCCGCTCAGCTCGATGCGCAGCGAGTCGAAGAACCCCTGCATCGCGTGCTTGGTCGCGGCGTAGCCGCTCCGGGTGGGCACACCACTCTTGCCCGTCAACGAGGAGATGGCGACGAGCAGGCCCTTGCGCGCCTTCAGATACGGGAGCGCCGCGTGCGTGCAGTAGACCGCCCCCAGGTAGTTCACCCGCATGAGGCGCTCGAAGATGGAGAGGTCCGTCACGTCCTCGAAACGGCCCCGCATCGCCAGCCCGGCGTTGTTCACGAGGCAGTCGATGCCGCCGAACGCCTCCACGGCGCGCGCCACCAGGCGCCGGCAGGCCTCCGGGTCGCTCACGTCGGTGAGGACCACCACGGCGCGGCCTCCCGCCTGCTCACAGCGCAGCTTCACCCGCGCCAGCTCCACCTCGCTCCGGGCCGCGAGCACCACCTGGGCCCCGCGCCCCGCGAGCGCCACCGCCAGCTCCTCGCCGATTCCCGAGGACGCCCCGGTGATGACCACCGTCTTTCCTTGCATGGGCGGCATGCTCGCTCCACCCCCGCCCCCCATGGCACCTGGAGTCCCTTCCCTCTATTAGAAGAGGTGTGAGCTCCGCCAAGCGCCGCCGCATCCTCGACATCGTGGCCACCGACGCCACCTTCGAGCGCACCGACCACCGCGGGCGCGAGGTGTGGCTCGGAAAGTGCTTGCACTGCAACACGTACCTCGCCATCAGCCTGGAGGGCGAGCCCATCAGCCGCGCCACCATCGAGCACATCATCCCCCGGGTGCACGGCGGTACGGATGCCCTGGAGAACCTCGGCCTGGCGTGTGCCCGCTGCAACCAGGGCAAGGGCAGCCGGCATGATCGCCACTTTGATCGCGACCCCCGGGTCCGCGAGCTGGTGGACCGTCTGCTGGAGCGCCGCCGCGAGCGCTGGCGCGATCCGGACGACGCTTGAATCCCCTCGGTTTCAAGCCCCCTTCCATCTCGTAGAAGAGAACATCATCCGGACAAGTTTCCACCCGCGCCACAACGTGGCGGGTCGTGGTATCCCCCCGCGCGCGGACAGAGAAAGGTTGACACCCGGATAATGATGCTCGATGGTCACGCGCCGCGTTGGGACGGGACGAGGAGGAGGGACCCCGCCCACCGCACATCTTCAGTCGGATGGGGTCGGGCGTGTCCGCATGTCTCCTGCTTGGGCAGGAGCCGTCGCAGCCACAGCAACGCCGTGCATGAGCTTCTTGTTCCAGTCTCCCTGTGCCGTCTCCAGTCCGGCCGCACCGTCCTCCCGGTCGCGTCCTCCTGGAGCTGCCCAAATGACTAGCCCCCGGTCCTGGATATGAGCGGTCCTCTCTTCCCACGCTGGACGAACACGGTGTCGCGAGCCTCGGCCGCGGCGCTTCTTGCAATCCCCGCGATCGCGCTGGGCGGTCTGATGGCGTACGTGCGTTCTCCGTTCGTCACCAACCAGAACCGTCCCACCGAGCAGCCGATTGAATTCGATCACCGGCACCACGCCGGTGACGAGCAGATCGACTGCCGCTACTGCCACTTCTCCGTGGAGAAGTCGCCGTCGGCGGGCATCCCCTCCACCACCGTGTGCATGTCGTGCCATGCGCAGGTGTGGAACAAGAGCCCGTACCTGGCGCTGGTGCGGCAGGCGTACTTCACGGACCAGCCCATCCCCTGGGTGCGCGTCCACAACCTGCCCGACTTCGTCTACTTCAATCACGCCATCCACGTGTCCAAGGGCGTCGGCTGCGTCACCTGCCACGGCCGCGTGGACCACATGGCCGCCATCGAGCAGTACCAGCCGCTCACCATGCAGTGGTGCCTGGACTGCCACCGCAACCCGAAGCCCAACCTGCGTCCGCAGGAGTTCATCACCAGCATGACCTGGCTGCCGCCGGCCGACCACGCCGAGGCCGCCAAGCTCGCCGACACGCTGGCCGAACAGTACGACGTTCACTCGCGCACGAGCTGCTCCACATGCCACCGCTGAAGCCCAAGCTCGACGGAGCCCCCATGAAGGACACCCCTACTTCCTTCGCCCTGCCGGTCGTCTCCGACAAGGCCGAGGCCGCCCACGACCACGACCATCACAATGACGTCGTGGGTGAGGCGCTCGATCATGCCGCCGCGCACGCCGTGACGTCCGAGGGCGCCTACGGGAAGACGTACTGGCGCAGCCTCGAGGAGCGTCTCGGCCAGCCCGAGTACCTCGAGGAGACCCGCCCCGAGTTCCCCACGGGCGCGGACCTGCCTCCCACCGGCGTGGCCCGCCGCGAGTTCATGCAGCTGCTGGGCGCCTCCATGGCCCTGGCCGGCGCCACCGCCTGCTCCACCCGTCCGGTGGACGAGCGCATGGTGCCCTTCACCCGCACGCCTCCCGAGATGGTGCCGGGCAATCCCCTGCACTACGCCTCGGGCATGACGTTCGCGGGCCACACCTCTGGCCTCCTCATCACCGCGCGTGAGGGCCGCCCCATCAAGGTGGAAGGCAACCCGCAGCACCCGGTGAACCTGGGCGCCGCCGGTGTCTTCGAGCAGGCCTTCCTGATGTCGCTGTACGATCCGCAGCGCGCCCGCGTGCTGCGCCACCGCAAGACCCCGCGCTCGCTGCGCACCTTCGGTGAGGACATCGGCTCGGTCATCGCCCGGGCGGCCCAGGCCAACGGTGGCGCGCGCGTGCGCTTCCTCACCGAGCCGAACACCTCGCCGGTGCTCGGCGACCTGCGCTCGCGCATCCAGCAGCGCCTGCCTGGCGCGAAGTTCGTCACCTACACCTCGACCACCCAGGACGCGGCCAGCGAGGGCACCAAGGCCGTGCTCGGCGCCCCGGCCGCCGCGGTGTACGACTTCTCCAAGGCGGACGTCGTCGTGTCGCTCGACGCGGACTTCCTGGAGAGCCGCCCGTCCAACCTGGCCTACGCCCGCGCCTTCGCGCGCCGGCGTGACCCGGCCGAGGGCAACCTCAACCGCCTCTACGTCGCCGAGCCGCGCTTCACCCTCACCGGCGGCATGGCGGACCACCGTCTGCGCGCGAAGTCCCAGGAAGTGCTCTCCATCGCCGCCGCCCTCGCCTCGCGCGTGGGCCGTGGGGCCGAGGGTCTGGGCGCCGCCGCCGCCGCGAAGGCCCAGCTCAACGCCAACCACCAGAAGTGGGTGGACGCCGTCGCCGCCGACCTGACGGCCGCCGCCGGCCGCTGCGTGGTGGTGCCCGGCGAGCGTCAGCCCGCCGCGGTGCACGCCCTGGCCGCCGCCCTCAACTCGGTGCTCGGCAACGTGGGCACGACGGTGCGCTACGTGGCGCCCACCACCACCGAGAACACCGGTGACGCCAACCTCCGCTCCCTGGTGCAGGAGCTGGAGAGCGGCGCCGTGGACGTGCTCGTCATCACCTCGTGGAACCCGGTCTACCGCGCCCCGGCGGACCTGGGCCTCACCAAGGTGCTGAGCGCGGACCACGCCAACCGCTCCAAGCTCACCGTCGTCTACACCTCGCTCTTCGAGGACGAGACGAGCGCCTACGCCGACTGGTTCATCCCGGCCGCGCACGAGCTGGAGTCCTGGAGCGATGGCCGCTCCATCGACGGCACGGTCACCATCGTGCAGCCGCTCATCCAGCCGCTCTACAACGGCGTGCCCACCTCGGAGCTGCTCGCGCTCTTCCTGGGTGAGCCCTACCGCACCAGCTACCAGATCCTCCGCGACTTCTGGCGCGGCCGCTCCGCCGCCCTCGCCGACTTCGAGACGGCCTGGGAGACGTGGGTGTCCGTGGGCGTCGTCCCCGACACCGCCTCGGCCGCCATCACCGGCACCGCGAGCCTGGACGGCGCCCGCACGCTGGTGGACGCCTACACCCCGCCCACCACCGGCGGCCTCGAGGTGAACTTCGTCACGGACTACAAGGTCTACGACGGCCAGTTCGCCAACATGTCCTGGCTGCAGGAGCTGCCGGACCCCATCTCGAAGATCACCTGGGACAACGCGGCCTACGTCAGCCCGGCCACCGCCGACGCGGAGAAGCTGCAGCCCGGTGACGTGGTGAAGCTCACCAACGGCGACCTGTCGCTCGAGGTGCCGGTGTGGATCATCCCCGGCATCGCCGACGGCGTGGTGGTGCTCCCGCTGGGCTACGGCCGCATGGGTGTCCACGAGACGGTGGCCAAGGAAGTGGGCTTCAACGCCAACCTGGTGCGCCACGCCGCGGCCCCCTGGTTCGAGGGCGGCGCGAAGCTGGAGAAGGTGAAGGCCACCCACAAGTTCTCCCTGACCCAGAGCCACTGGCGCACCGAGGGCCGTCCCATCGCCCTCGACATGACGGTGGAGCAGTTCCGCCAGGAGCAGGAGAAGGAGAAGCACGAGGCCAGCCCCCTGCTGTCGCGCGTGCGCGGCGACGTGGACAAGGTCAACCTCCTCCCGGACTACAAGTACGAGGACTACAAGTGGGCGATGGCCATCGACCTCGCCCGCTGCACCGGCTGCGCCGCGTGCGTGGTGGCCTGCCAGTCGGAGAACAACATCCCCGTGGTGGGCAAGGAGCAGGTGTCGCGCAGCCGTGAGATGCAGTGGCTGCGCATCGACCGCTACTTCTCCGGCCAGGAGCTGCACGACCCGGAGATGGTCATGCAGCCCGTCGCCTGCGTGCACTGCGAGAAGGCGCCCTGCGAGTACGTGTGCCCGGTGAACGCCACCGTCCACTCGGACGAGGGCCTCAACGACATGGTGTACAACCGCTGCGTCGGCACGCGGTACTGCTCCAACAACTGCCCGTACAAGGTCCGCCGCTTCAACTACCTGCACTACACCGCGGACAAGACGCCCACGCAGAAGATGATGATGAACCCGGACGTCACGGTGCGTAACCGCGGCGTCATGGAGAAGTGCACCTACTGCGTGCAGCGCATCGAGCGCGTCCGCATCAAGGCGCGCGTGGAGAAGCGGCCCATCTTCGAGAAGGAGCTGCAGACCGCCTGCCAGCAGACGTGCCCCACCGAGGCCATCGTGTTCGGCACCCTGAGCGACCCGAACGCCCAGGTGACGAAGCACCACAACGACGAGCGCGCCTACAAGCTGCTCAACGAGCTGGGCACCAAGCCGCGTACCGCCCACCTCATCCGTCTGCGTAATCCCAATCCCGCCCTCGCGTCCGCCAAGCCCGCCGGCGAGTCGCACGAAGGAGGCCACTGAGCCATGGCCGAGACCGCTGCTCATACCGCCGCTTCGCTCGATCCGCTCGAGCCGCGGCCCCTCGTCGCGCCGCACCACGACGACAAGTCCCTCAACGAGACGCTGCTCGATCACGTGTGGGCCAAGCCCGGTAAGGGCTGGTTCATGCTGTTCGGCCTGGCCCTCTCGGCGCTCGGCCTGCTGGTCCTGGGTGTGACCGTCACCCTGGCCCGCGGCATCGGCATGTGGGGCAACAACCAGCCCAACGGCTGGGCCTTCGACATCGTCAACTTCGTCTGGTGGGTCGGTATCGGCCACGCCGGTACGCTCATCTCCGCCATCCTCCTGCTCTTCCAGCAGAAGTGGCGCACGAGCATCAACCGCTTCGCCGAGGCCATGACGCTCTTCGCCGTGTGCTGCGCGGGTCTCTTCCCGCTGCTGCACACGGGCCGTCCCTGGTTCGCCTTCTGGCTCTTCCCCTACCCCTCCACCCTCGGCGCCTGGCCGCAGTTCCGCTCGCCGCTGGTGTGGGACGTGTTCGCCATCTCGACGTACCTCACCGTGTCCGCCCTCTTCTGGTACGTGGGTCTCATCCCGGACCTGGCGGCCCTGCGTGACTCGTCCAAGGGCAAGCTGCAGCGCACCATCTACGGCCTCTTCGCCCTCGGCTGGCGCGGCTCCGGCCGTCACTGGCACAACTACAAGATCGGCTACCTGCTGCTGGCCGGTATCTCCACCCCGCTCGTGGTCAGCGTGCACACGATCGTGTCCTTCGACTTCGCCACCTCGCTCATCCCTGGCTGGCACGCCACCATCTTCCCGCCCTACTTCGTGGCCGGCGCCGTGTTCTCCGGCTTCGCGATGGTCATCACGCTCATCGTGCCCGCCCGCAAGTACCTCAAGCTCCGGGACGTCATCACCGACCGCCACCTGGAGAACATGAACAAGGTGATTCTCGCGACGGGCCTCATCGTGTCCTACGGGTACATGATGGAGCACTTCATCGCCTGGTACTCCGGCAGCGAGTACGAGATCTGGACCTTCTACGTGAACCGCGCCCGCGGTCCGTACGCCGGGGTGTACTGGCTGATGATCGCCTGCAACGTCATCACCCCGAACATCTTCTGGTTCAAGAAGTGCCGGACCAGCATCCCCATCATGTGGGTGGCGTCCATCCTGGTGAACATCGGCATGTGGTGCGAGCGCTTCATCATCATCGTGACGTCGCTGACGCAGGACTTCCTGCCGTCCTCGTGGGACCTGTACAGCCCGACCTGGGTGGACTGGTCCATCTACGTCGGCACGCTGGGCCTCTTCAGCACGCTGTTCCTGCTCTTCCTCAAGTTCGTCCCCGCCGTCGCGGTGAGCGAGGTGAAGGAGCTCCAGCTGGAGCTCAAGCACGCCGCCCACCACGGCTCGCACGGCGTGGAGACCGCCGCCGCCGGGACCCTCACCCACGGAGCGCACTGAACCATGTCCGCCGAAATCAAGGTTCTGGATAGCTGGGTGCTCGCCGAGTTCGCCACTCCCGAGGCCCTGGTGGATGCCACCCGGCAGATGCGGGAGAAGGGCTACGAAGGCATGGACACCTACTCGCCCTACCCGCTGCACGGTGGGTCCGAGGCGCTGGGCCTGCCGCCCTCGCGCGTCCCCTTCATCGCCCTGGGTGGCGCCCTCACGGGCATGATCACCGCCCTGGCCTTCCAGACGTACATGAACACCATCGACTACCCGCTCAACGTGGGTGGCCGTCCGACGCTGAGCCTGCCGGCCTGGGTGCCCATCACCTTCGAGCTGTCGGTGCTGCTGTGCGCGTTCGGCATCTTCTTCGGTCTGCTGGGGCTCAGCCGTCTGCCCCAGCCGTACCACCCGGTCTTCGAGAGCGAGGAGTTCCGCAGCGCGTCCACGCACGGCTACTGGCTGAGCGTGCCCACCGCGGCGACCACCGTGAAGCCCGACGACATCAAGAACCAGCTCACGACACTGGGCGCGACCCATGTGACCGTGGTCACGGGAGAGAAGGAATGAAGTGGCTCATCCCCGCGGCCGGGCTCCTCGCCCTGGCCGGCTGCAACGTCCCGTCCGAGTTCCTCCAGCGCATGGAGGCACAGGCCAAGTACGAGTACTACGAGACGAGCGAGTTCTGGGCGGATGGCAAGGCCATGCGCACCCCGCCCGAGGGCACCATCCCGCGCGAGCGGCCGGTGGGCAACCCCGGCATCAGCACGGGCCGCGTCAACGGCACGCTCGTCAGTGGCATCCCGCTCGAGCTCAACCGTGAGGTGCTCGAGCTGGGCCAGAAGAAGTACAACATCGTCTGCTCGCAGTGCCACGGCCGGCTCGGTGACGGCAACAGCGTGGTGGCCGAGAACATGGCCCTGCGCCTGCCGCCCTCCCTCTTGGAGGTCGCCAACAAGCCGGACGGTCACTTCTATGTCGCCATCAACGAGGGGTACGGCGTGATGCCGTCCTTCTCGGGCGAGCTCAACACCCAGGAGCGCTGGGCCGTCGTGGCCTACGTCCGTGCGCTGCAGCGCGCCCGCAACACGCAGGTGGGCGGCCAGCCCCTTCCGCAGGAGAACCGGTGATGATTGCCGTGGATCGTTTCAACGGCGGCTCCAAGACGATGACCATGGCCGGTGCCGTGGGCGTCCTCGGCCTGGTGCTGACCGCCGTGGGGTTCTTCACCTCGCCCCAGCCGACGATGTTCAGCTACCTGTTCGGCTTCACCTACTGGCTGGGCATCTCGGTGTCCTCCATCATCATGGTGGCCATCTTCCACACGGCCAAGGCCAAGTGGATCACCATCCTGCGCCGCACCATGGAGACCATGGGCTCCAGCGTGTTCGTCTTCGCGCTGCTGCTCATCCCCCTGCTGCTGGGCGTCAAGTACATCTTCCCCTGGGTGAACCACGGTGAGGGCTGGGTGTTCCCCGGCACCAACGGCGTGAAGTTCACCGAGGTGGAGCTGCACCACCTGCACCACAAGAGCCCCTACCTCAACCTGCCCTTCCTCTACATCCGGCAGGCCATCTACTTCGGGGTGTGGATCTTCGTCTCCTGGCGGCTGCGCACCTGGAGCATGGAGCAGGACACCACCGGCGCCCTGGAGCTGACCGTCAAGCAGCGGCGCTTCTCCCCCGGCTCGCTCCCGTTCCTTGCGCTGACCATTACTTTTGCTGGTTTCGACTGGCTGATGTCGCTCACGCCGCTCTGGCAGTCCACCATCTTTGGCGTCTATTACTTCGCCGGAAGCTTCCTGGCCGCCTTCTGCGTGCTGACGATCGCCACGGTGAACGCCCAGGGCAAGGACGAGTACGGGACCTTGGTGACGACGGCGCACTACCACAACCTGGGTAAGCTCATGCTGGCCTTCACGGCCTTCTGGGCCTACATCGCCTTCTCCCAGTTCCTCCTCATCTGGGTGGCCAACATCCCGGAGGAGGCCGGCTGGTTCAAGCTGCGCATCGAGGGGGCGTGGAAGCCGCTGTCCATCGCGCTCTTCCTGATGGGCTTCGTGGTGCCCTTCTTCACCCTGCTCTCGCGCAACCTGAAGCTCAAGCCGCGGCTGCTCGCCGTGGTGGCCGTCTACCTGCTCGTCATGCACGCGGTGGACATGTACTGGCTCATCTGGCCGGCGTACTCGCCGCAGGGCCCGTCCTTCCACTGGACGCTCATCACCGCCTTCATCGGCGTGGGCGGGCTGGCGGTGGCGGCGGCCATGTGGCAGGCCCGGGGCCGGTACACACTGCCGGTGAAGGATCCCTACATCTCGGAGTCCCTGAGGTACGTGCAGCCATGAAGAAGACCGAGTCGGAGCTCGAGTCGCGCGTCATCCGTGGCGCGCATGGCGTGGCCGCCGAGGAGGACCACATCCTCACCGGGAAGGTCGTCCAGGTGGGCGTGGTGTCCCTCGTCATCTTCATCGTGGGCGGAATCTGGGCCTGGCGCATCCAGGTGGCGACGACGCACGAGTTCGTCCCCGAGGGCCCGGCCCCCGTGCCGGCGCTCATCACGCCGGACAAGAACGGCCAGACGGCCTACGAGATTGGCATCGTGAACCAGCGCATGTTCCCGCTGGACACGCACGCCGAGCAGAAGATCGGCTCCCAGCAGAAAGCGCTGGAGAGCGGCTGGGCGGACGAGCCCGGCGTGGTGGCCCGGCCCACCATCTCCGCGGCGATGGATCAGATCGTCGCCGAGCAGGCGGCCGGCCGTCAGCAGCAGGCCCCCGCCAATCCCACCCCGGCGCCGCAGCCCGCGCCCCAGCAGCCGTAGTTTCGCGGTAGAAGAAGAAGCGCGATGTACACCCCCTCCTCTTCCTTCACTGTCCGTGCCGCCCTGGCGGCCCTGCTCCTGGCGCTCAGCGCCGGGCAGCCGGCGTCCGCCCTCCCCGGTGGCGGCAAGGTTCCCAAGAGCATCATCGACGCCCAGTCGGATGCCCCGCCGCAGGTGCGCGGGGTGGACGTCGAGGAGCACCTCGGGGACCTGGCGCCGCTGGAGGCCCAGTTCACCGACGCCTCCGGCAAGCCGGTGCGCCTGCGCGACGTGCTGCCGCGCACCCGGCCGGTGCTGCTCACGCTCGTGTATTACAACTGCCCCCTGCTCTGTAACCTCGTCATCAACGAGCAGATCCGCACCATGCGGGAGCTGGGGCTGGAGCTGGGCAAGGACTACGAGGCGGTCACGGTGAGCATCGACCCGAAGGACACCCCGGCGCAGAGCCACGAGCGGCGCCGCAAGCACCTTCAGTCCATGGGCCTGCCGGAGACGGCGCCCTGGCACTTCCTCACCGGCACCGAGGAGAACATCCACCAGCTCGCGAACACGGTGGGCTTCAAGTACGCCTACGACACGGGGACCCAGCAGTACGTGCACCCGGCCGTGCTGATGGTGCTCACCCCCGAGGGGGCCATCTCGCGCTACCTGTACGGCACGTCCTTCCCGGCGAAGGACATGAAGCTGGCCCTGCTGGAAGCGGCCGGTGGCCGCGTGGGCACCAGCTTCGACCGCATCGTCCTCACCTGCTTCAAGTATGACACCGCCACCCGGCGGTACGGCTTCTACATCTTTGGATTCCTCCGGATAGGCGCGCTCATGGTGTTTGGCGCGCTCGCCACCATGCTCGCCTACTACTGGAGGCGTGAGCTGAAGAAAGGCGCAGCAGCATGAACGAGTTGCTGAACAACATCCTGTTCCTGCCGGAGCAGGCGTCGACCTTCGCGGAGCGGGTGGACCGCCTGCACTACTTCGTCATTACCGTGACGATGCTGAGCTCGCTGGTGGTGGGCACGGCGGCGGTCTTCTTCTTCTTCCGCTACCGCCGCCGCAAGCCGAACCAGGCGACGGAGTACGTCGTCCCGTCGGTGAAGACGGAGTTCCTCTTCGTCTCGCTGCCGCTGGTGTTCTTCCTCACCTGGTTCGTCATCGGCTTCCGGGACTTCGTCTTCGTCTCCACTCCGCCCAAGGACGCCATGGACGTCTACGTCATGGGCAAGCAGTGGATGTGGAAGTTCTCCTACCCGGAGGGCCCCAACGGCGTGAACGTGCTGCACGTGCCGGCCAACCGCCCGGTGCGCCTGCTCATCACGTCGCGTGACGTGCTCCACTCCTTCTTCGTGCCGGCCTTCCGCATCAAGATGGATGCGATTCCCGGCCGCTACACGCAGACCTGGTTCGAGGCCACCAAGCCCGGCACGTACCAGATTCTGTGCACCGAGTACTGCGGCCTGTCGCACTCCAAGATGCTGGGAGAGGTGGTCGTGCTCTCGGCCGAGGAGTGGGACGCGTGGGTGAAGGAGCAGCGCAAGGGCGCGCTGCAGAACCGCCAGGACGCGCTGGCGGACATGAGCCTGGAGCCGCACCCGGCCCGCATGGCGGAGCAGGGCCAGAAGGTGGCCGCCGAGGTGGGCTGCTTCAAGTGCCACACCGTCAATGGCGAGCCGCACATCGGCCCCACCTTCCTGGGCCTCTACGGCCGTACGGAGACGCTGGACACCGGCCGTACGCTGCGCGTGGACGAGGCGTGGATCACCCAGTCGATGATGGACCCGGGTGCCCACCTCGTGGCCGGCTACCCCAATGTCATGCCCACCTTCCAGGGCAAGCTGACGGGGCCCCAGACGGCGGCCATCGTCGAGTACATCAAGACCCTGCGCGTTCCGGACATCCGCACCGACGCTTCTCAAGGACCTGTCTATGAGCCCATCCAGTAGCATCGCAGCCGAGCCGGGCGCCGTTCCCGCGCCGGATGAGCATCACGAGCACCACCCGAGCTACCTGGTCGACGGCACCACGCTGAAGTCGTGGCTGCTGACGCTCGACCACAAGCGCATCGGGGTGATGTACCTCATCTGGGTCCTGCTCTTCTTCCTCATCGGCGGCATCTACGCGCTGGTGGTCCGGCTGGAGC